>NZ_BAABKM010000004.1:0-300000 GCF_039543825.1 Nocardioides conyzicola
GGCCTCGGCCTCGGCGCGCCGGTCGGCCTCGCGCTCGGCGGCGTCGGCCGCGGCGGCGGCGGTCTCGGCGCAGGTCGTGACGGCGGCGTCGCGCAGCGCGCGCGCCCACTCCTCGGGTACGGCGTCCTCGGGCGCCTGCGTGCCCGTGGTCTCGCTGACCCGGCTGACCAGGTCGGCGACGGCCTCGCGCGCGGCGTCGGCCCGGCGGCGCAGGTCGAGCCGCCGGTCGCGCAGCCAGCGTTCGACGTCCTCGAACCGGCCCGTGCGGAAGAGCTGCTGGAGCAGGCGGTGCCGCTCGTCGGAGCGGGCGCGCAGGAACGCCTGGAACCGCCCTTGCGGCAGCATCGCGACCTGGGTGAACTGGGCGACGTTCATGCCGAGGAGGCGCGACACCAGGTGACCGGTCTCGTCGAGCCGGGTGGACTGGATGACCCAGGAGCCGCCTACGCGCTCGGCGATCACGACGGACGCCTGCTCGGTGGTGATCCCCTCGCCGCGCTTCTTGGCGCGGTCCCACGAGGGGGACCGGGTGATCCGGAACCGCCGCCCGGACAGCGTCGCCTCCAGCACCACCTGCGGGCGTACGCCGGGGGCGGCGAGGTCCGAGCGCAGCCGCTTGGCCGCGTTGCGGTCACCCGGCACGTCGCCGTACAGCGCGAAGCAGACGGCGTCGAGCACGCTGGTCTTGCCGGCGCCGGTCGGCCCGGACAGCAGGAACAGCCCGGCCGCCGAGAGCTGGTCGAAGTCGACGTCGACCGTCCCGGCGAACGGACCGAACGCAGTGGCCCGGAGGTGGTGCAGCTTCACCAGAGACCCTCCGTCACGGCGTCGGAGACCAGGACGTCGACCTCGGGGTCCTCGCAGCAGGCGTCGCACGCGGCCTGCAGCAGCGCGGCCTCGTCGTCGGAGGCCGGGGCCCCCCGGAGGTCGGCGACGAAGTCGAGGGCGATGGCGTGGTCGGAGCGTCCCGTGGTGTTGGCCAGCGGCACCGCCTGCGACGTGCCGCCGACCGGCTCGAAGCCGATCACCAGCGTGTGCGGGAAGCGCACGCGCAGGCGCTCCATCGCCTGCACGGGCCGGACGTCGTCGGTGAGCGTCGCCTGCACCCAGGCCTCGCGGTGCACGTCGAACCGCGGGTCGTCGAGCAGCTCGTCGATGGTGCCGCGGAGCCGGGCCAGCGGCCGGGGGACCGGCGCCTCGACGAACTCCGCGGAGCTCAACCCGTCGGCGCCCAGCTCGACCAGCCAGGAGCCCTTGAGCTGGGCGGCCTCCGAGAAGGAGTAGGCCAACGGCGAGCCGGAGTAGCGGACGGCGTCGGTGAGGGTGTGCCGGCCGTGCAGGTGGCCGAGCGCCGTGTAGTCGACGCCGGTGAAGGTGCTGGTGGGCACGAGGGACACGCCGCCGACGCTGATGTCGCGCTCGGACTCGCTCGGCTCGGCGCCGGCGACGAACGCGTGGGCGAGGACGACCGACCGGGTGCCCGCCCGGCGGCGGCCCAGGTCGGCGCGGACCCGGCGCATCGCCTCGTCGAGCGCCGCCTCGTGCGAGCGCGCGGGCAGTCCCCACGGCTCGCGGACCGAGTCGGGGTCGAGGTAGGGGAGGCCGTAGACCGCCACGTCACCGTGCTCGTCCCCGAGCAGCACGGGCGTGCCCACGGTCGTGGCGTCCGTGCGGATGAAGACGCCGGCGGAGTCGATCAGCCGCGAGCTGAACCCGAGCCGCTGGGCGGAGTCGTGGTTGCCGCTGGTCAGCACCACCTGGGCGCGTGAGGCGGCCAGCCGCGCCAGCGCCTCGTCGGCGAGCCGGACCGCGTCGACCTGGGGGAGCGCCCGGTCGTAGATGTCCCCGGCGATGACCACGAGGTCGACCTGCTCGCGGTCGACGACGTCGAGCAGGTGGTCGACGTACGCCCCCTGGTGCGTCAGCATCCCCTCACGGTGGAACGACCGGCCCAGGTGCCAGTCGGAGGTGTGCAGGATGCGCATATGGCAACGCTAGGAGGCGGCACCGACAGTCCCTCGACCCCACGCCGGGCGGGGCCGGCTCAGGTGTAGCGAACGCACCGATCGGGACGCGTGAAGCCGTAGAGCACCAGCCCGGACTCCTGCGCCAGCCGTGCGGACAGCGAGGTCGGGGCTCCGACCGCGACGAGTGACCCGACCCCGGCCGCGATCGCCTTCTGGACGAGCTCGAACCCGGCCCGGCCGCTGACCACCAGGCACGCCTCGGCGGGCGACGACCCCGCCAGCACCCGCGCGCCGGTCACCTTGTCGACGGCGTTGTGCCGCCCGACGTCCTCGCGCACGACGAGCAGCTCGCCGTCGGCGGTGGCGAGGCCGGCCGCGTGCACCCCGCCGGTGCGGTCGAAGACGGCCTGCCGCTCGCGGACGAGATCAGGCAGCCGTCGTACGACGTCGGACGCGGGGAGCGCGCCCGGCCAGCGACCGGACACCGGGGCGGCGAGCGCCTCGGCGATGCTGTCCTTGCCGCAGACCCCGCACGCGGACGAGCCGGACGACTGGCCGACGTGCCGGTGGCCGGGGTCCTTGAGCGGCGGGGACGACAGGGTCACCGTGACGACGTTGAACTCCTGCTCCGGTGCCAGGTCGGTGTCCGTGCAGTAGGCGACGCCGTGGATCGACGCCGTCGAGGCCAGGCCCTCGTGCACCAGCCAGCCGGCAGCGAGCTCGAAGTCGTGCCCCGGGGTCCGCATCGTCACCCAGACCCGGCGGACCGGGGCGCCGGGCCAGCCGAGCCGGATCTCCAGGGGCTCCTCGGTCGCCAGCCGGTCCTCGCGGCTGCGCTCGCCCGCGTCGGTGACCTCGTGCACGCGTGTGCGGACGGTCGGTCCGGGTCGCCGGGCACGGTCGAGGGTCATGACGTCGGGTACGCCCGTCGTACGGCGAGCCGGCGGGCCAGGTCGTCGGCGGCGTCACCGAGGCGACGGCGTACGGAGAGGTCGAGGGCCTGGTCGGCCGCGAGCAGCCGCGCGCGCTCGAGCGTCTCGTCGGTCAGCGAGGTGACCGGGAAGAAGAACTCGGTCGCGTCGGCCAGCACCCAGCCGCTCCGGACCCCCACGGTCGCCGGGAGCTCCTCGAAGTAGCGGTCGGCGTACGGCGCGGTGAGGTGCTCCTGGCCCCCGCGCCACATGCCGAGGCCGGCCGCCTCGAGCTCGTAGTTGGCCACGTCGAGCCGTCCGGTGAAGACGTTCCACGCGAGCGCCTTGGCCTCCGCCGTCGGCAGGGACACCGCCGCGCGCATGTGCGCCACGCGCGACTCGCCGGTCGGCTCGGCCTCCAGCGCGGACCGCAGCTCGTCGGCGTCGGTCGCGCCGAGGGTGGCGAGGCGGCCGAGCAGCCGCCAGCGCAGGTCCAGGTCGAGGTCGATGCCGTCGGGCGTGACGTCCAGCCAGCCGCGCAGCTCGCCCGGGTCCGTGGCCGTGGAGATCGCCATCCGGAACGCCGCCAGCTGGTGCTCGGAGCCCGTCGGCAGCGAGCCGAGCTTGCTGAGCGCCGCCGCGTGGACGCGCTCGACCGACCCGGCCGGCGCGAGCGGGAGGACGTCGCCGAGCAGCCACGCCCCCAGCCGGCGCTTGGAGTCCTCGGTCGACTCGACGGGCGGGCTCGCGACGACCAGGTCGACCACGTCGGAGGGGGAGAGGGCCGCGCTGTGGAAGGCGCTGCGGACGTTGTTCCAGATGCCGGCCCGCAGGGCCGGGTCGTCGACGGAGGGCAGCAGCGTTTTGAGCCGCGTGACGGTCTCGGGATCCGGCAGCAGCACGGCCCAGGTGTCCTCGTACGGGTCCAGCACGACGGCGTCGCCCTCGACCTCGAGCGGCGTCTCGGGCCCGTCGAGGGTCAGCGACCGGGTGCTCCACGCGCCGTCGGCGTGGACGGCGTAGCGGAACGTGTGCGACCGGTCGGCGGGGTGCTCCTCCGGCGCGGTACGGCGCACGACGCCGGCGGCCCGGTCGAGCTGGATCGTGTCCGGTCCCGCGGTGCGGAGCCAGTTCTTGGTGAACGCGTCGAGGTTGCCGGCCCCCGCGCGCTCCCACGACTCGAAGAGGTCGTGCATCGTCGCGTTGCCGAAGCGGTGCCGGTCGAAGTGGTCGACCACCCCCGCGAAGAAGACGTCGTCGCCCATGGTCGCGTTGAGCTGCTTGAGGATGCTCGAGCCCTTGGCGTAGGAGATGCCGTCGAAGTCCTGCAGCGCCGCGCTCGCGTCGACGGCGCCGTTGCCGGCCACCGGGTGGGTGCTCGGCCGCAGGTCGGCGGACAGTCCCCACTGACGACGGGCGTAGGCGTTGTCGACCCACGCGTCGTCGTACTCCGTGACGTCGGCGGTGACCCGGTTGCCCATGTACTCGGCGAAGGACTCGTTGAGCCAGAGGTCGTCCCACCACGTCGGCGTCACGATGTTGCCGAACCACTGGTGCGCCATCTCGTGGGCGAGCGTCGACGCGCGCTGGATCCGGATGCCCCGGGTCACCCGGCTGGTGAAGACCAGCGGGTCGCGGAAGGTCACGCAGCCGGGGTTCTCCATCGCGCCGGCGTTGAACTCCGGGACGAACATCTGGTCGTACTTGCCGAACGGGTAGCGCACGCCGAAGAGCCGGTGGAACTCGTCGAAGCACTGCTTCGTGAGGGTGAACAGCTCGTCGGCGTCGGCCTCCAGGGCGTCCGCCATCGAGATCCGCACGCCCAGGCCGAGGGGGATGCCGTCGTGCTCGTCCTCGAGGAGGAAGTAGGGGCCGGCCACCAGGGTGACGAAGTACGTCGACAGCGGCTGCGTCCGCTCGAACTCCCAGACGCCCGGCTCCGGGTTGGTGCCTGACGCGTTGGCGACGACGGTCCAGCCCTCGGGCGCGACCACGTGGAGCGTGTACGGCGCCTTCAGGTCGGGCTGGTCGAAGCAGGCGAAGACGGAAGGAGCGGCGTCCATGAACATCATCCCGTAGACGTACGACCGACCGTCCGCCGGATCCGTGCTCCGGTGGAGCCCCTCGCCGTCGTTGCGGAACGGCATCACGGCGTCCACGACGAGCTCGTTGTCCCCCTCGAGGGTCTGGATCGGCAGCCGGCCGCGCTCGAGCAGGTCCGGGTCCACCGGCGAGCCGTTGAGCCGGATGGCGTTGACGCGCACCGGCTTGAGGTCGAGGAACGTCGCACCGCCCCGGCTGCGGAAGCGGATCGTGGTCACCGACCCGAAGGTCTTCTCGTCGCTCGCGAGGTCGAGCCGGACGTCGTACTCCTGCACCTCCAGGAGCTCGCGGCGAGCGATCGCCTCGGTCCGCTGGAGGCTCTGCGACGGGCTGTTCACGGGCCCACCCTAGGTCGCAGGACCACAGCAGTCGGTCGCGGGTCGGCACCAACTTCGCGGTCTGGCAGACACGGAGCCCCGGGTCGGGTTAACGTCCTGCCGCTCGGGCCAGCGACGCGTGCCGTCGCCTTCGGGTGACCTCTGCCTCGCCTCGGAGCCGCACCTCGGTGCGGTTGCGCGGCCCGACCCAGGAGCATGCACATGTCCCACTCGAAGCGCTCGCGCTACGCCATCCGATCGCTCGGCCTCGTGCTCGCCGCCTCGCTGGGGGCGAGCGTCCTCACCGGCAGCGGGACCGCCGTGGGCGCCGACCCGACCGCGGACTGCGTCGCCCCGTTCCCGGTCGCCGACCTCGCCGTCGGCGACCCCGTCGACGGGCTGACCGTCACCACCGGCACGACGCCGCAGGGCTTCACCGGCGAGGTGCTCGGCACCCTGAAGGACGGCATCGCCCCGGGTGTCGACATGGTCCTGGTGAAGGTCGACCCGGCGGGCCTCGACGTCGACCCCACCGAGGTGAAGGGGATCTGGCAGGGCATGTCCGGCTCGCCGGTGTACGCCGATGACGGCCGCCTCATCGGAGCGGTCGCCTACGGCCTCTCGACCCAGCAGTCGTGGGTCGCGGGCGTGACGCCGTTCGAGGCCATGGACGACTACCTCGGCACCGAGCCGGCGGCACGGCACGGCCTGGACCGTCGTACGGCGGCCCGGGTCGCGGCCGCCGCCGGGGTCACGACCGCGCAGGCCGCCCGTGGCTTCGAGCAGCTGCCGATGCCGCTCGCCGTCGCCGGGGTGTCCTCCCGCTTCCTGCACCCGTCGGCCAAGACCGTCGCTGCCCACCCGTGGATGCGGACCGACACGTACGCCGTGGGCCGGGCCGGCGCGGCCGGCCCCGGCGCCGAGACGATGGTCGCCGGCGGCAACATGGCCGCCGCGATGTCCACCGGAGACATCCTGATGGCCGGTCTCGGCACGGCGACGTCGGTCTGCGACGGCGATGTGGTCGGCTTCGGCCACCCGATGACCTTCGGCGGCGACAGCAGCTTCACGCTGCACCCGGCGGAGGCGCTGTACGTCCAGGGCGACGCGCCCTCGTTCAAGGTGGCCAACATCGGCGACGCCGTGGGGACCGTGTTCGGCGACCACATGACCGGCATCACCGGGCGGTTCGGTGCCGTGCCGTCGTCCGCCTCCGTGACGTCCACGGTCACGTGGGGCAGCCGGAGCCGGACGGGCACGTCGTACGTCTCGACGGGTGCCCCCGACGACCTCGCGATGGTCACCTACCTCCAGGGCTCGATGAACCACGCGCGGGTCATCGACGGTCTCTCGCGGGGCAGCGAGGTCTTCACGCTCGCCGTCACGGGCACCGATGCCGCGGCCAAGCCGTTCACGCTGTCGTGGACCGACCGCTACCTGGCCGGCTACGACCTCGCGGACGAGATCAGCATGTTCTCCGCCGAGCTGTCCTCCCAGATCGCCTCCATCCCCGACGTCACGGTCGACTCGATCTCGACGACGGGCGCCGCGAGCGCCGACCAGACGAGCTACCAGGTCGTCCGGGTGGAGCAGCGTCGCGCCGGGGCCTGGGTCCGGATGTCGCCGCGCAAGCCCGCGGTCGTTCGCGCCGGAAGCACCCTGAAGGTGCGCGCCGTCCTGAAGGGCAAGAAGGGCGTCCTCACCCTGCCGTTCTCCTTCGCCGTCCCGCGCAAGGCCGCGGGTCAGCTGGCGGAGCTCGGCATCGCCGGCGGCCAGTCGACCTCGGTGAACTTCGGCGAGACCATCGCCTCGGCGCAGAAGGCACTGAAGGCGGCCGTCCGCAGCGACACCGTGCGCGCCCAGTTCGGACGGGGCGCCAACGCCGACGTCTCTGACTACGGCGACGAGGGCGACTACGAGGAGTTCCTGCGCGGCGCGAAGGGTGGCGGCCCCCGCATGGTGACGTTCCTCAAGACCACGACCACGGCCCCTCGGGCTGCGGTCATGGGCGGGTCCGCTCTGGTGCCGGTCATGATCCGGTGAGCGCCCTGTCGTGGAGGGCACGAGCTCCCCGCGCTGGACTAGCCTCGGCCCATGCACCGGATCTTCACGACCAGCGTCGCCTCGGGAGCGGATCCGCTACCTGGACAAGCTGGTCGATGAGCTGGCCAAGGGCAGGCCGATGGAGAAGGTGCTGAGGGCCTAGCGCCGGACGCGCTGTCCCCACGGGGTGCCAGGGTGTCCCCATGACCCGCGTCGCGCTCTCCCGCCTGCCGGGCGACCGCGTGCTGGTGGTCGAGGACGGCGCCGAGAGCGTGCTGGCGGCGTCCGAGCTCCCGTCGTACGTCGGGGTGCGGGAGCCCGAGGCGCCGCGCTGGGTGTGGGACGACACGGTCCGTTGGTATCCCTCGCTGCTGGCCGCCGGTGTCCGCGTCCAGCGCTGCCACGACCTGCGCCTGGGCCACCACCTGCTCCGGCGGGCGCCCGCGGTGGACGCGCAGCTCCTGCAGGGCGCCGAGTCGGCGTACTGGGACCGGCTCGGTCCGAGCACCCCCTCCGACCCCGCCCTCTTCTCGGTCGACGAGACCGCCGAGCACCTGCGCGCCGACCTCGAGGACTCCCGCCAGCTGGCCGCGGTGGCGGCGTCGAGCGAGGCCACCCGCCTGGGTCTGCTGCTGGCGGCGGAGTCGGCGGGGGCCCTGGTCGCCGTCGAGATGACGTACGCCGGGCTGCCGTGGCGGTCCGACGTGCACGAACGCCTGCTCGCCGACCTGCTCGGTCCCCGTCCGCCCCGCGGCGCCCGGCCGGAGAAGCTCGAGGCCACGGTCGCCGAGGTGCGCGCCGCCTTCGACGCACCGGGGCTCAACCCGGACTCGCGGCCCGAGATGCTGGCGGCGCTGCGCCGCGCCGGGCTGGACGTCACCGACCTGAGGGCGTCCACCCTGCGGGCCCACGCACACCCGGGCGTCGTCGCGCTGCTCCGCTACAAGCAGCTCGCCCACCTCTTCCAGACCAACGGCTGGGCCTGGAGCGACCAGTGGGTGAGCGGCGGCCGCTTCCGGCCGTCGTACCAGCCGGCGGGCTCCACCACCGGACGCTGGTCGTCCAACGGCGGTGGCGCGCTGTCCTTCCCCGCCCAGGTCCGGCCCGCGGCCATGGCCGACGACGGCTGGAGACTGGTGGTCGCCGACGTCGCCCAGCTCGAGCCCCGGGTGCTCGCGGGCATGAGCGGTGACCAGGCACTGGCGAAGTCCGCCCGCGGCGCCGACCTCTACCAGGGGATGGTCGACGACGGCGCGGTCGCCAGCCGCAACGACGCCAAGCTCGGCCTGCTCGGGGCGATGTACGGCGCGACCAGCGGTGAGAGCGGCCGGATGGTCGCCGGGCTCACCCGGCGCTACCCCGATGCGTTCGGCCTCGTCGAGGAGGCGGCCCGAGCCGGTGAGCGCGGCCAGGTGGTGCGCACCCTGCTCGGCCGCGGCTCGCCCGCGCTCGGCGAGGCCTGGGAACGCGACCCCGACGACCCGCCGCCCGACGCGGACAGCCAGGCCCGCTACCGGCGCGCCTACGGGAGGTTCACCCGCAACTTCATCGTGCAGGGGACCGGCGCCGAGTGGGCGCTGTGCTGGATCGCCGACCTGCGCAACCGACTGTGGCGGCTCGGCGGCGCCGGCTCGCTCGTCGACCGGCCGCACCTCGTCTTCTTCCTGCACGACGAGGTGGTGATCCACACCCCGGCCGACCTGGCCGACGAGGTCGCCGCGGAGGCGACCGCTGCGGCCACCACCGCGGCTGGGCTGCTCTTCCGTGACCTGGCCATCGACTTCCCGCTCACCATCTCGACGGTGAGGTCGTACGCCGAGGCGGGCAAGCCGGGCGCGGCGGTCGACTCCTAGCGGGCGGCCCGGCGGTACTGCGCCGGCCAGAGCTCGGGCACCTCGTCGCCCAGCTCGTACGCCGCCCGCAGCGGCCAGTGCGGGTCGCGGAGGAGCTCGCGCGCCAGGAGCACGACGTCGGCCGAGCCCTCGGCGAGGACCTCCTCGGCCTGCTTCGGCTCGGTGATCAGCCCGACGGCGCCCGAGGGGATCCCGGCCTCGGTGCGCACCCGACGGGCGTACGGCACCTGGAAGCCGGGGCCGACCGGGATGTCGGCGAGCACGTTGCCGCCGGTGGAGGTGTCGACGAGGTCGACGCCCGCGTCGCGGAGCAGCGCCGCGAGGCGGACCGTGTCGTCCCCGTCCCAGCCGCCCTCGGCCCAGTCGGTCGCCGACAGCCGCACGACCACGGGGACGCCGGTGGCGACCCGGTCACGGACCTCCCGCACCACCTCCAGCACCAGCCGGACGCGGTTGTCGAAGGAGCCGCCGTACTCGTCCTCGCGGTGGTTGGACAGCGGCGAGAGGAACTCGTGGAGCAGGTAGCCGTGCGCGGCGTGGATCTCGAGGACCTCGAAGCCCGCGGCGACCGCGCGCTCGGCGGCGTCACCGAACGCCGTCACCACCCGGGCGATGCCGGCGGCGTCCAGCGGCTCGGGGTCCTCGCGCAGCCTCGGGAAGGGCTCGGCCGACGGGGCGACGGGGCGCCACCCACCGTCGGCGTCGGCGACGGCACCCCGCTCCTGCGTGAACCCGGAGTACGTCGACGCCTTGCGCCCGGCGTGCGCCAGCTGGATGCCGGCGGTGGCGCCCTGACCGCGCACGAACGCCGCGATCCGCGCCCAGGCGGCCTGCTGCTCGTCGTTCCACAGACCGGCGTCCTCCGGCGAGATCCGGCCCTCGGGCACGACCGCGGTCGCCTCCGTGAAGACCAGGCCGGCGCCGCCGCGTGCGAAGGAGCCGAGGTGCACGAGGTGCCAGTCGTTCGGCACGCCGTCGACGGCGGAGTACTGGCACATCGGCGCGACCCAGACCCGGTTGCGGACGGTGACGTCGCGAAGCGTGATCGGCGAGAAGAGCTGGCTCACGGGTGTGGTGCCTCCTGGGTACGGCGGGACCGTGGTGTCCCGGCGTCCCAACCCGGACGGGGTGCCGACGATTCCCCGGGGCGGGAAACTGGGACGACAGGTGTCGGTGCCAAGGGCGACGATGACGGTGATGCCCACCGATCTCCTCCGCCACGCGCGTCCACCCTCACCCCTCGCTGGGCGGCTCTCCGCCCAGTCCCTGCTGTTCGCGCTCGGCGAGGGCACGTTCATGACGGGGTCGGCGGTCTTCTTCACCCAGATCGTGGGCCTGTCCGCCGCGCAGGTCGGCCTCGGGCTGACGATCGCCGGGGTCGCCTCCTTCCTCGCCGCCTGGCCGATGGGGCGGCTCGTCGACCGGTTCGGCCCGAAGAAGATGTGGGCCGTCAGCGCCACCGGGCAGGCCGCGATGTTCGCCCTGTGGCCCTTCATCGACGACTTCCAGGGCTACGTCCTGATGGCCGTCGGCATGGAGGTCATCGGCACGTTGGGCGGTGCCGCGCACGGCGCGTACACGATCGACGTGCTTCCCGCCGACGAGCGGGTCCGGTCGCGGGCGTACATGTACTCCGCCCTCAACGTCGGCTTCACGCTCGGCTCCCTGGTGGGCGGCATCGCGCTGGCGTTCCACTCCAACGACCTCCTGCACGCGCTGCCGTGGTTCACGGCGGCGGTCTTCCTCGCCAACGCCACGGCGATCAGCCGGCTGCCGAGGGCCCCGCACGACGAGCGCACGGCCGAGGACCGCAAGATCAAGGTCCCGGGGCCGGGTCCGATGCGCAACCCCGGGTGGCTCCTCACCGAGTTCTTCGGCGGCGTCTTCTGGACCAACCAGGTGTTGCTCAACATCGTCATCCCGCTGTGGCTCGTGCAGGAGACGGACGCCCCGCGGGTGCTGCTCGCGTTCCTGTTCGGCACCAACACGGTGATGTGCATCTTCCTGCCGATGGCGGCGGCCCGCGGCGTCGAGGACGTCCCGACCGCGCTCAAGGCGGTCCGGATCTCGTCCTCGTTCTTCGTCGTCTCGTGCCTGATCACGCTGGCCACCCACGACACCGTCGGCTGGACGACGATCGCCCTCGTCTGGCTCGGCCACGTCACCGTGACCGGCGCCGAGCTCTACCTCTCGGCGGCCAGCTGGGCGTTCGAGGCCGAGCTGATGGACCCACGCCAGCGCGGTGCCTACCAGGGCGCCGGCGAGCTGACCGGCACCCTCGGCAAGGTCTGGGCACCGGCGCTCTACACGTTCCTCGCGATGAACTGGGGCGCCGCCGGCTGGGTGGTCATCGCCGGCATCATCGTCGTCGCGACGATCGGCATCCACCCGTCGACGCGGATGGCGCGGCGCTTCCTGGAGGAGCACGTCCCCGCCGACGTCCTGGCCGACGCCCGGGCCTCCACCCACGGTCCCGAGGACGAGGTCGTGACCGGCCCGCCGTCACTCATCGACACGGACGCACCGACGAGCTGAGCAGCCCGGACGGACGGGGTCAGAGCCGGACGAGCATCTTCCCGGTGTTGTCGCCGCGGTGCAGCCCGAGGAACGCGTCCACCGCGCTGTCGATCCCGTCGACCACGGTCTCCCGCCAGGTCAGCGACCCGTCGGCGACCCAGCCACCGGCCTGCCGGTAGAAGTCGGAGGCCGCGTCGCCGTGGTCGGTGACGATGAAGCCGCGCAGGGTGAGGCGCTTGCTGACGATCATCATCATGTTGCGGGGGCCGGGGGAGGGGGCGTCGGCGTTGTAGTCGGCGATCGCGCCGCAGGCGGCGATCCGGCCGTGGTCGGCCATCGCGAACATCGCCGCCTCGAGGTGGTCGCCGCCCACGTTGTCGAAGTAGACGTCGACCGGACCGTGCTCGCGCAGCTGCCGTCCGATCGGGGCGTCCTTGTAGTTGAGCGCGACGTCGAAGCCGAGCTCGGTCAGCCACGCGCACTTGTCGGCGGAGCCGGCCGAGCCGATCACCTTCGCCGCGCCGAGCTGCTTCGCGATCTGGCCGGCGACGGACCCGACCGCCCCGGCGGCACCGGAGATGAAGACGGTGTCGCCCTCGCGTACCTCGGCGATCCGGGTGAGGCCGACGTACGCCGTCAGCCCCGGCATCCCGAGCGCGCCGAGGTACGCCGAGGCCGGCAGCTGGGACACGTCGACCTTGCGGGCCGCGCGGTCCGAGAGCAGCGCGTGGGTGCGCCAGCCCGCCTGGTGGAGCACGGTGTCGCCGACCTGGAGCCGGTCGGACCCGGAGGCCACGACCTCGCCGACGGCGCCGCCGTCCATGACGGCGTCGAGCGCGAAGGGCGGGACGTAGGACTTCACGTCGTTCATCCGACCGCGCATGTAGGGGTCGACCGACAGGTAGGTGTTGCGCACCAGGACCTCGCCGGGGCCGGGCTCGGCCAGGTCGACGTCGACGGTCCTGAAGTCGGCGGGGGTGGGCCAGCCCTGCGGGCGGGCGGCCAGGTGGATCTCGCGCGACGTGGTCATGGGTGGATCCTTCCAGTCCGTCCCCGCGCCCGGGTCACCGGCTGGGGACAGGGCGACGGGCCCCGGTTCCGTGGACCGGGGCCCGTCTGAGGGGGTGGCGCGTCAGCCCTGGAGCCCGAGGGCGAACTCGACCTTGCCGGACTGGTCGACGGCCGCGTCGAGCACCTTGTCGTCCAGCAGCTGAGCGGCGGACTCGTCGAGGTAGATCGTGGCGCCGCCCTGCTGGACGACCTGGTCCCCGGGCTCGCCCTGGGCGGCAGCGGTGACCTCGAACGCGGGTTCAGGGGTGGGGGTCGAGGTGATCCGCAGGCCGGCCTCGTCGCTGAGCCCGGGTTGCGTGGTGATCTCGTTGACGATGGCAGTTGCGTTCTCGGTGAGGGTGAGCATGCTCGCCTTTCCGACGACGGTTGCTGGTCCAGACCACCGTGTCGGATTCCGGGGCCCCAGACAAGTCCGCAGGTCAGCCCCGGCGTGTCGGACTTCTGGCACGCTGTGCGTCATGACGACCTCGGACACCCCGCGCGGGAGCGCACGACGCATCGACCTGACCAAGATGGGGGAGGGCCGGTACAAGGCGACCAACGCCCGCGGGGGAGTGCTGCCGGTGGGGTCGGGCGACGACCCCGACTTCACCCCGGTGGAGCTGCTCCTGGCGGCGCTGGCCGGTTGCGGCGCGATCGACGTCGACCTGATCACCGGCAAGCGGGCGGAGGCGACGACGTTCAACGTGGTCGCCGAGGGCCACAAGATCCGCGACGACCAGGGCAACCGGCTCGTCGACCTGCGGGTCACCTTCGACATCGGCTTCCCCGAGGGCCCGGAGGGGGACGCCGCGCGCGAGGCGCTGCCGCGCTCGATCGAGCAGACCCGCGACCGGCTCTGCACGGTCGGGCGGACCATCAAGGTCGGCGCCGACATCACCTACGGCGAGGCTTGAGGTGGCGAAGGCGGACCACTGGGTCGCCGACCTGCCCCAGACCGGTCGGCGGTTCGTCGTCACCGGCGGCAGCGGCGGCCTCGGGCTCGAGACGGCACGGGTCCTGGCCGCCAACGGTGCGGACGTGGTGCTCGCCGTCCGCAACGTCGCGAAGGGCGCGGCCGCGGCCGCGACGCTGACGGGCTCGGTCGAGGTACGCCGCCTCGACGTCGCCGACCTGTCCTCCGTGCGGGAGTTCGCCGCGGAGATCGGGCCGGTCGACGTGCTGATCAACAACGCCGGCGTGCTGGCCGTGCCCTACGCCCTGACCGTCGACGGCTTCGAGACCCAGCTGGCGACCAACCACCTCGGCCACTTCGCCCTGGCCAACCTGATGCTGCCCCAGATCAGCGACCGCGTGGTCGCGATCTCCTCCGACAGCCACCGGCTCGCCAAGCTCGACCTCACCGACCTCAACTGGGAGCGCCGGCCCTACAAGGGATTCACGGCGTACACGACCTCCAAGCTCGCCAACCTGCTCTTCACGGCGGAGCTCCAACGACGGCTCACCCAGACGGGGTCGACCCTGCGCTCCGTCGCCGCGCACCCCGGGTCGACGGCGACCTCGATCACCGGCAACACCGGCAACGGGTTCAAGACCTGGGTCGGCTCGTGGGGCCACAAGATCGCCGGGATGTCGGTCGAGAAGGGCGCGCTCAGCTCGCTCTACGCCGCCACCATGGACATCCCCGGCAACAGCTTCATCGGGCCCGACGGGTTCAAGGAGATGAGCGGGTGGCCGACCGGGGTGGCCCGCAGCCGTGACGCCGTCGACCCCGACCTCGCGAAGGGACTCTGGGAGCGCTCGGAGGAGCTGACGGGCGTGCGGTTCCCGCTGCCGGTCGCCCCCACCGAGTGATCAGTCGGCGACGGTGACCTTGCTGATGTCGACCGGGGTGGTCGGGTGGCCGTCGCCGTCGCCGAACGCGTTGTCGGTCCCGGCCTCGGCGACCTTCTCGACGACCTTGACGCTGGCGTCGTCGATCTGACCGAAGACGGTGTACGCCGGCGGGAGCTTGGTGTCGCCGTACACGACGAAGAACTGCGAGCCGTTGGTGCTCGGCCCGGCGTTGGCCATCGCGAGCGTGCCGGCCGGGTAGTCGATGGCCCCGTCGGCGCCGGCCTTCGGCAGCGCCTCGAGCTCGTCGTCGAAGGAGTAGCCGGGACCGCCCGAGCCGGTGCCGGTCGGGTCCCCGCACTGCAGGACGGCGATGCCGGACGTGGTCAGCCGGTGGCAGCTGGTGCCGTCGAAGTAGCCCTGCTGGGCGAGCGCCACGAACGAGTTGACCGTGCACGGCGCCGCGTCGGCGTCGAGCTCGGCGTCCAGGTCGCCGGCGCTCGTCGCGATCGTGACGCCGACCTTCCCGGTCTGGGTCGCCGTCGCCGGAGGCGGGTCGACCTTCTTGGCCGGTGAGCTGCCGTCGTCGGTGTAGTCGCACGACACACCCGTCGTCGGCGCGGAGTCCGACGCCTTGCCGGAGTCGGAGTCGGAGCCGGAGCACCCGGCGAGGGCGAGGGCGGCGACGACCGTGAGGCCGGCGAGTCCGGTCAGAGAGCGGGTGCGCATGGCGACGATGGTAGGGCCCTCACCCGTTGCGGCCGCGTGCGGCCACCGGCCACGGGACGAGGGGACCACCGTCGTCCGCCCACAGGGTGTCGGCGAGGTTCACCGCCGCGCAGACGTGGTTGGGCACGACGTCGACGAGCGACCCGAGCGGGGGCAGCGCGCCGCCGACGAGGTCGACGACGGCATGGTGCTCGGAGAGCTGGACCACCCGGGCGTCGGGGTGGTCGGGCAGCCGCCCCCAGCCCGAGGCGTACGCCGCACGGTCGGCCCCGAGCGCCTTGCTCCCGCTGTCGAGCACCATCCGGCCCCCGGCGTGACTGACCACGGTGGCCCGGCAGGTCAGGGCGATCGAGCCCGGGTCCGTCGTCCCGAGCTCCCACTGCTGGGCGTCGCCGAAGACGTAGACGCCCGGCCGGAGCTCGGTGAGCTGGTCGGTGTGGCTGTGCGCGAGCGTGGGGGTGGAGCCGCCGCTGACGACGTCGGGTTCGAGCCCCACGTCGCGGAAGGACGTGACCGCGGCCCGCAGTGCCCGGGCCTCGTCGTCGGCGGCGGTCGTCATCGCGTCGGGGGAGTAGCCGTGACCCGGGAACGTGAACACCCCGCGCACCGTGAGGCCCGCCTCGGCAGCGGCCGCGGCCACCGCACCCGCGTCGGCGCCCGCGACCCCACTGCGGTGCTGGCCCGAGTCGACCTCGACCAGGACGGCCACCCCGGTGCCCTCGAGCAGCGACCCGGCGCGCTGCGCGGCGGCCACGGAGTCCACCCCGATGGCCAGGTCGGCCCGGTCGGCGAGGTCGCGGATCCGCCGCGCCACGGCATCGGAGAGCCACAGGGGGTAGGCGACGAAGAGGTCCTCGACGCCGTGCTCCACGAACACCTCGGCCTCGCCGACCGTCGCGACGGTCAGGCCGATCGCCCCGGCCTCGAGCTGAAGGCGCGCGATCTCGGGCGACTTGTGGGTCTTGGCGTGCGGCCGCAGGGAGACCCCGGCCGCGGCGGCGCGCTCGGCCACCGAGGTGATCGCAGACCGGACGCGCGCGACGTCGACCCGCAGGTACGGCGTCGCCGGGCTCTCGGGGCTCACATCTCCTCGTGCGTGTCCGGGTCGCCACCGAAGAGGCGTCCGTCGGACCGTCCGAGGGCGGTGATCGCGGCGACCTCGTCGTCGCTCAGCTCGAAGCCGAAGACGTCCAGGTTGGCGCGTTGCCGCTCGGGCGTCGCCGACTTCGGGATCGGGACCGACCCGAGCTGCACCTGCCAGCGCAGGATCACCTGTCCGGGCGTGACCCCGTGCGCCGCGGCGGCGTCGGCCACCGCCGGCTCGGCGAACGGGGCCTGCCGCTTGCCCAGCGGGCTCCACGACTCGGTCTGGATGCCGCGCTCCGCGTTGACCGCGCGCATGTCGACCTGGGGGAAGTAGGGGTGCAGCTCGATCTGGTTGACGGCCGGGGTCACGCCGGTCTCGCCGATGATCCGGTCGAGGTGGGCAGCGGCGAAGTTGGAGACGCCGATGGTGCGCACCAGCCCCTGCTCGCGCAGGTCGACCAGGGCCCGCCACGCCTCGGCGTACTTGTCGACGCTCGGGTTGGGCCAGTGCACGAGGTGCAGGTCGATGTAGTCGAGGCCGAGCCGTTCCAGCGACCCGTGCACGCTGGCGATCGCGTCGTCGTACCCGTGGTGGCGGCCGGGGATCTTGCTCGCGACCAGCAGCTCCTCGCGAGGCAGTCCGGAGACGCGGACCGCCTCGCCGACCTCCTGCTCGTTGCCGTAGTTCACCGCGGTGTCGAGCAGCCGGTAGCCGGCCTCGATCGCCGAGACGATCCCGGAGACCGCCTCGTCGTCCTTGAGGGGATACGTGCCGAAGCCGATCGCGGGCAGGGTGGAGCCGTCGTTGAGGGTGCGGGTCGGGATCGCCATGCGACCAAGGTATCTAGTCGGTCACGTCGTCCGGCGTGGCCTCGTGGCCGGGGAGGCCGTCGGTGCGCCGGTCCTCCTTCATCTCGGCCTCGAACAGGTGGCGGCGGCCGCCGGCGAGCTCGTCGCGGGCCCGCCGCTCGAGGTCGCGGAAGGACGCGTAGTAGCCGTCGTCGTACTCCTCGACCACCTGGAAGCTCCACCGGCCGGCCAGGATGTTGCGCCCGACCAGCTCCTCGTCGATCCGGTCGGCGAGCTCGGCGTGCCCCGCCTCGCGGAGCAGGTCGACGGACTCGCCGAGCGTCAGGTCGGCCGTGCCGCACCGCCGGTGGAAGGCGTAGAGCAGACCGCGTGCCTCCTCGACGACCTCCAACGCCTCGGACAGCTTGCCCAGCGCCTCGACGCTGGCGTCGTCGACGCCGTCGGGCCGCTGGTGGTCCGGGTCAGGCCCGCTCATCGGCTCACCCGCCGAGGACGTCGCCCGCCGACACGGAGCCGTGCTGGGTCTCGATGGCGTCGGCGAGCTGCTGGACCTCGGCGTCGGAGACCTCGACCCCCACCTCGGCGAGGCCGTCGCGGAGCTCCTTGGCGACCGTGCCCTCCGGAGCACCGTCCTGGTAGGAGGAGACGCGGTCGACGACCGCCTGGACTGCTTCGATGCGCTCGTTGCTCATGCCCAGCGCGTACCCAGTCCCCGCCTCGCACACGCGCCTCCGGCAGGCTGGACCCGTGAGCACCTCCGACGTCGTGTCCTCGATCTGGGCGGACGTCAGCGGCACGCAGCAGCCGCTGGGGGACAGGGGAGTGGTGCTGACCGCGGCGGTCGCCGTGCTGCTCGTGGCCGTGCCGGCCGGGTGGGGCATCAGCCGGCACGTCGTGACGATCGCGCACGAGGGCGCGCACGGGGTCGCGGCGCTGCTCACGGGCCGCTCGCTCCAGGGCATCCGGCTGCACTCCGACACGTCCGGCCTCACCGTCTCCCGCGGCCGACCGAGCGGACCGGGCATGGTCGCGACCGCGTTCGCCGGGTACATCGGACCGGCCCTGCTGGGCCTCGGCGCGGCGTACCTCCTCGGGCGGCAGCACGCGCTCGCCGTGTTGTGGCTGGCGGTCCTGCTGCTGGCGCTGCTGCTCCTGCAGATCCGCAACTTCTTCGGCCTGTACGTCGTGGCCCTGGCCGGTGTCGCGGTCGCCGCGGTGAGCTGGTGGGGGACCGGGCAGGTGCAGACGGTCGCGGCGTACGTCGGCACCTGGTTCCTGCTGGTCGCCGCGCCCCGTCCGGTGCTCGAGCTCCAGCAGCTGCGTCGACGCGGTCGGGCGCGGACGTCCGACGCCGACGTGCTGGCCCGCCTGACGCGCGTGCCGGGGCTGGTCTGGGTCGCCGTCTTCCTCGCCGCCACCCTCGGCTGCCTGGTCGTCGGCGGACGGTGGTTGTGGCTCGCGGCGTAGTGTCGAAATCGTGCGCATCGGAATCCACTACGCCAACTTCACCCACCCCGACTGGCAGACCAGCCTCGCCGACCGGCTGACGGAGACCGCGCGGGTCGCCGACCAGGGTGGCGCCTCGCTGTTCACCGTCATGGACCACTGGTTCCAGATGGAGAACCTCGGTGGACCGGCCGAGCCGATGCTCGAGGGCTACACGACCCTCGGCTACCTCGCCGCGGTGACGGAGAACGTGCGGCTGAGCCTGCTGGTGACCGGCACGACGTACCGCTACCCCGGTCTGCTCGCCAAGATCGTCACGACCCTCGACGTGCTGTCGCAGGGCCGGGCGACCCTCGGCATCGGCGCCGCGTGGTACGACCGCGAGCACGAGGGCCTGGGCGTGGTCTTCCCGTCCACGAGCGACCGCTTCGAGTGGCTGGAGGAGGCGCTGCAGATCTGTCAGCAGATGTGGAGCGACAACGACGGGCCGTACGAGGGGAAGCACTTCCAGCTCGCCGAGACGGTCTGCGTGCCGCCGCCGGTGCAGCAGCCGCACCCGCCGATCCTGATCGGCGGCAGCGGCGAGAAGAAGACGCTGCGCCTGGTGGCCCAGTACGCCGACGCCTGCAACCTCTTCGGCGAGAGCCCGGACGTCGTCCGCCACAAGCTCGAGGTGCTCCGTGGGCACTGCGACGCGCTCGGCCGCGACTACGACGCGATCGAGAAGACGATGATCACGATGGGCACCGACCCGGTGGCCGAGACCGACGCCTTCCTGTCGTCGATGGAGGAGTACGCCGCGCTCGGCATCTCCCTCGTCACGCTGGTGCCGCCGACGGACGACCCGGTCGGGTGGACCACTTCGGTCTGCGCGGACGTGGTGCCGCGGCTCGCGACGATCTAGAGGACCACGGTCCCGTACATCTCGCCCAGCGGGTCCGAGATCAGCTCCAGGCGCGCGCCGTCGGGGTCGCGGAAGTAGATCGAGCTGCCGGACTCGGCGACGTACTCCACGCCGGCGGCGTCGAGCTTGTCCTTGAGGTGCTGCCAGCGCTCGGGCTCCACGGAGATGCAGACGTGGTGCAGGCCGCCGAGCACCTCGGCGTACGGCCCGACGTCGAGTCCGGGGAAGTCGAAGAACGCGAGCAGGTTGTCGTTGCCGATGTCGAAGAAGAAGTGGTTGGAGCCGGGATAGTCGCGGTTCTCGAAGATCTCCGTCAGCGGGAACTCGAGCAGTTCCTGGTAGAACCGCACGGTGCGCTCCACGTCGGCGCAGACGATCGCGAAGTGGTGCAGCCCGCGGGCCGAGGACGCCGGCCGGCTCTCCTCGGGCGCGAGGTACGTCGTACGGATCCGTTCGCGCTCGGCGTTGATGCGGTCCAGGTCGACGTCAGCCATGGGCAGGACGGTACTCCCAGATTCAACCTCCGTCGGGTACGTCGGCGAAGGTGGCCGGGCGGTGCAGCCAGCCGGCGTGCCCGCGCGGCCACATGACGGCCGCCACCCGGCCGACCACCAGGTCCTCGTCGACGAACTCGTCGCCGGGCACGCAGGCCGTGTCGTCGGGGGAGCACAGGTGGTAGCTCGAGTCGGCCGAGTGGTAGCGGTTGTCGCCCATCACGAAGATGTTGCCGTCCGGCACCGGGCCGGCCGTCCAGTCGCAGTCGCCCGGACCCTCAGGGCCCCGGCAGGGTGAGGTCGTCGGCTGGTTGACGTAGTCGTCCTCGTCCAGCGGCTGCCCGTTGACGCTGATCCGGCCCTCGGAGTCGCAGCAGACGATGGTGTCGCCGGCGACGCCGATAACGCGCTTCACCAGGTGACCACCGGCGGGGTAGAGGCCGATCTTGGACAGGCCGGTCGTGACCGGCCCGGGTGGGCCGGCCTCCTCGGCGGGGAGCCAGTCACCCGGGTCCTCGAACACCACCACGTCGCCGCGCTGGGGAGTGCCGTCGAACCAGTACGACGGCTTCTCGACCATGATGCGGTCGTTCTTGACCAGTCCCGGAACCATCGACGGTGACGGGATGTAGAAGGCCTGCACGAAGAACGTCTTCAGCAGGACCGCCACGACGATCGCGATCACGACGAGCAACAGCGTCTCCTGCCACAGCGGCCGGTGCTTCTTCGCCGGCTTCTTCGCCGGCTTGCTCGCCGGTGGCCTCTCCGCCGTGGTCTCGTCTCCCGAGGTCGTCACAGGCGCGAGCCTAGGCTGCGCTCCGGGCACACGCCGCTATGTACCCTTGCGGTTACGTACCATGATGGGTACATTTGCCTGATGGACGCGGTGCTGCAGGCCCTGGCCGATCCCAGCCGGCGCACGGTGCTGGAGATCCTGCGTGACCACCCGGCCACGGCCGGAGAGCTGGCCGACGCGCTCCCGATCGCCCGCCCCGGCGTGTCCCGGCACCTGCGG
Organism: Nocardioides conyzicola; assembly: GCF_039543825.1. Taxonomy (NCBI): domain Bacteria; kingdom Bacillati; phylum Actinomycetota; class Actinomycetes; order Propionibacteriales; family Nocardioidaceae; genus Nocardioides; species Nocardioides conyzicola. Next base: position 21,040 of record NZ_BAABKM010000004.1, read on the forward strand.
GTCCTGCGGGAGGCGGGGCTGGTCGACGTCGAGCAGGACGCGCAACGCCGGATCTACCGCCTCCGGCCGGAGGCGCTGGTCGAGGTCGACGACTGGCTGGGGGAGTACCGCGCGCTCTGGGAGCACCGGCTCGACGCCCTGCACACCGAGATCGCACGAGGGAAGAGGACGAGGACATGAGGATCATCGGGACCATGCGGGCGCTCGACGCGACCACGGGGGCGGTGCGCGTCGAGGACGTCTACGCCACCGACATCGACGACCTGTGGCAGGCGTGCACGACACCGGAGCGGCTCGCCCGCTGGATCGCCGAGGTCTCCGGCGACCTCCGGCTGGGCGGCACCATCCACGCCAGCTTCGTGAGCACGTGGACGGGCGCCGGGCGGATCGAGGTGTGCGAGCCGCCGTACCACCTGCTGCTCACCATGGAGCCCGGGACCGAGGACGAGGCGCAGATCGAGGCGTGGCTCGCCGAGGAGGGCGCCGGGACGAGGCTCGTCGTGGAGGAGCGCGGCCTGCCGCTCGACCGTCTGTACTTCCACGGCGCCGGGTGGCAGGCGCACCTCGAGGACCTCGACCGCATGCTGGCTGGTGACGTGTCTGCCTGGCGCGAGCGCTGGGACGAGCTCACGCCGTCCTACCGCGAGATGGCGGTCGACTGATGTCGGACCGCATCGCCCTGAGTGGGGTGACCGTCAACGCGCCCGACGCGCTGGTCCTGGCGCGGTTCTACGCCGAGCTGACCGACGGGGTCGCCCGAGGCGGTTCGCACTGGGCGACCGTGACGGGTCCTCACGGATCCCTGGCGTTCCAGCAGGTCGCCGACTTCCGCCCGCCGGTCTGGCCCGACGGCGACGTCCCGATGCAGCTGCACCTCGACTTCCTCGTCGACGACCTGGACGCCACCGGCGCCCGCGCGGTCGCTGCCGGCGCGACCCTGCTCGAGTTCCAGCCGAACTCTGACCACTGCTTCGTGTACACCGACCCGGTCGGTCACCCGTTCTGCCTGTCGACCTGGGGTCTGCCGACGCTCTCCGAGGACGTCGCGGAGGAGGAGTAGCAGGGGCCTCGTTTCCGTATTACTTGACATAATGTCAGTTATCGGCGATGCATTCACGCTCAGGAAACCCCTTCCGGCCAGAACTACACCGGTGTCGGGGCTACCGAGCGGGCGGTACCACCGCCAGTCCGGTGCCGAACGCGCACGCGACCCCGGCGGGCGTCGCCTCAGGAGCCGACGTACGCCGCCAGGTGCTCGCCGGTGAGCGTCGACCTGGCGGAGACGAGGTCGGTCGGCGTGCCCTCGAAGACCACCCGGCCGCCGTCGTGGCCAGCCCCGGGCCCGAGGTCGATGATCCAGTCGGCGTGCGCCATCACGGCCTGGTGGTGCTCGATCACGATGACCGACTTGCCGCCGTCGACGAGCCGGTCGAGCAGGCCGAGAAGGTGCTCGACGTCGGCGAGGTGCAGCCCGGTGGTGGGCTCGTCCAGGACGTAGACGCCACCCTTTTCCCCCATGCTCATGGCCAGCTTCAGCCGCTGGCGCTCGCCACCGGAGAGCGCGGTCAGCGGCTGGCCGAGCCGGAGGTAGCCGAGTCCCACGTCCTCGAGCCGCGCCAGGATCGCGGCCGCGGCCGGCGTCCTCGCCTCGCCGTCGGCGAAGAACGCGTGCGCCTCGGCGACGGGCAGGTCGAGCACCTCGGCGATGGTGAGGCCGCCGAACCGCAGCTCGAGCACCGCCGCCTGGAAGCGCTTGCCGCCGCAGTCCTCGCACGGGGTCGCGACGGTCTCCATGAAGCTGAGCTCGGTGTAGATCATCCCGTTGCCCTTGCAGGTCGGGCAGGCGCCCTCGGAGTTGGCCGAGAAGAGCGCCGGCTTGACGCCGTTGGCCTTCGCGAAGGCCTTGCGGATCGGCTCGAGCACCCCGGTGTACGTCGCGGGGTTGGACCGCCGCGACCCCCGGATCGCGCCCTGGTCGACGTACACCACGTCCTCCTCAGCCGGGATCGACCCGTGGATCAGGGACGACTTGCCGGACCCGGCGACGCCGGTGACGACGCACAGCACGCCGAGAGGTACGTCGACGTCGACGTCTCGCAGGTTGTGCTCGCTGGCGCCGCGGATCTCCAGCTGCCCGGACGGGGCGCGGACGTCGTCCTTGAGCCGCACCCGGTGGTGGAGGTGCCGGCCGGTGAGGGTGTCGGAGGCGGTCAGCTCGTCGACGGTGCCCTCGAAGCAGACGGTGCCTCCCCCGGTGCCCGCTCCCGGCCCCAGGTCGACGACGTGGTCGGCGATCGCGATCGTCTCCGGCTTGTGCTCGACCACCAGGACCGTGTTGCCCTTGTCGCGCAGCTCGAGCAGCAGGTTGTTCATCCGCGCGATGTCGTGCGGGTGCAGGCCGACGGTCGGCTCGTCGAAGACGTAGGTGACGTCGGTGAGCGACGACCCGAGGGCTCGGACCATCTTGGTGCGCTGGGCCTCGCCCCCGGACAACGTGCCCGACGGCCGATCCAGGGACAGGTAGCCGAGACCGATCTCGACGAACGAGTCGAAGAGGTGCAGCAGTCCCTCCACCAGGGGCGCCACTCCCCCGTCGTCGATGGTGCGCGCCCACGCTGCCGCGTCCACGACCTGCATCGCGCAGACGTCGGCGATGCTGAGCCCGCCGATCAGCGACGACCGGGCCGACTCGTTGAGCCGGGTGCCGTCGCAGACCGGGCAGGTCTTGAAGACCGCGGCCCGCTCGACGAACGCGCGGATGTGGGGCTGCAACGACTCGACGTCCTTGCTGAACATCGACTTGCGGATCTTCGGGATCAGCCCGTCGTAGCTGACGTTGATGCCCTTGGCCTTGATCTTGGTCGTCTGCTTGTAGAGGAGGTCGTTGCGCTCCTTGTCCGTGTAGTCCTTGATCGGCTTGTTCGGATCCACGAAGCCGGACTCGATGTAGGTCGCGACCATCCACCCGTCGGCGGTGTAGCCCGGCACCAGGATGGCGCCGTCGACCAGCGACCTCGACTCGTCGATGATCACCGACAGGTCGAGGTCGGAGATCGTGCCGCGTCCCTCGCACTCGGCGCACATGCCGCCGAGGTAGACCGCGTCCTGGACGATCTTCTTCTCGCCCTTGGGACCGGTCATGACACCGCTGGCCCGGGTGGTGGGGATGTTGAAGGAGAAGGCGGTCGGCCCACCGATGTACGGCGTGCCGAGCCGGCTGAAGAGCGAGCGCAGCAGCGCGTTGGCGTCCGTGACGGTCCCGAGCGTCGAGCGCGGGTTGGCGCCCAGGCGCTCCTGGTCGACCAGGATGGCGGTGGTGAGTCCCTCGAGCGCGTCGACGTCCGGGCGCGGCAGGCTGGGCATGAAGCCCTGCACGAAGGTCGAGTACGTCTCGTCGATCAGCCGGCGTGACTCGGCGGCGATGGTGCCGAAGACCAAGGAGCTCTTGCCCGACCCCGACACCCCGGTGAACGCCGTCAGCCGGCGCTTCGGGATCTCGACGCTGATGTCCTTGAGGTTGTTGACCCGCGCGCCGGTCACCCGGATCAGGTCGTGGCTGTCGGCTCCGTGCATGCGGTGAGGCGCTCCTTCAGTCGTCGGGCAGCGCGGCGAACGCCTTCTTGGTGTCCTTGTACCAGCCCATGCCCTTGATCGGGTGCTTCCAGCGGCCACGCATGTCGTCGTTGGCGGGCACGTGGGCCTCGTCGCCCGCCGCGACCATGTCCTTGAGGTGCTGGTCCTGCTGGTTGATCACGTCGTCGGCCTTCTCGCCCTGGAAGGCCTGGTCGCAGGGACCGCCCATCTGCCGGCACGTCATCGTCTTCATCTCAGGCCACCGCCCGGATCCGCACCATGTTGCCCGCGGGGTCGCGGAACGCGCAGTCGCGCAGGCCGTACGGCTGGTCGATCGGCTCCTGCACCACCTCCGCGCCGCTCGCCTGGACGGCGTCGAACGTGGCGTCGAGGTCGTCGCTGGCCAGGAGGATCCAGCCGTAGGTGCCCTTGGCCATCATGTCTGTGATCATCTGACGCTCGGCGTCGGTGATGCCCGGGTCGACCGCCGGCGGCCCGAGCAGGATCGACGTACCGGGCTGGTCGACGGGCCCGACGGTGATCCAGCGCATCGTGCCGCTGCCGACGTCGGTGCGGACCTCGAAGCCGAGCACGTCGCGGTAGAACGCGACCGAGGCATCGGGGTCCTCGTGCGGGAGGACGGTGGTGTGGATGGTGAGGTTCATGACCGTCACGCTAGGTGCGGGTCGCGGGCGGGCGCTTCTCCATTCCTGATCGATGTGGCACGCACCGGCCTGCTCACCGCCTTGACCACGCACGACGGCACGCCCTGCATCTCGCCGGCGGCCTGGCGGTAGGTGCTCGGCGACATCCCGACCAGCTCGGAGAAGCGGGTGCTGAACGTGCCGAGCGACTGGCAGCCGACCTCGAAGCAGACCTCTGTGACGCTGAGGTCGCCGCGCCGCAGCAGCGCCATCGCTCGCTCGATCCGGCGGGTCATCAGGTAGGAGTACGGCGACTCGCCGTACGCCCGCTTGAACTCCCGGCTCAGGTGCCCCGCGGACATGTGCACGCCCCGGGCCAGCGACTCGACGTCCAACGGCTGCGCGTACTCGCGATCCATCCGGTCGCGCACCCGGCGCAGGAGGGTCAGGTCGCGCAGGCGCTGCTCGTCCGGGCTGCTCACCTTCGAAATTCTGCCACGCCGGATGGATGGCTGCGCGTGGCCCGAACGGGCTAGGCGGATACCCCAGGTCGGGGCATTCGCGCGCAATCCGCCCCAGCCGCGGCGCCCGATGCCTACCGTCGTAGGTGCTTGGACATCCGGGGGGAAGGTAAGCGCCATGTGGGACACCGTCCAGACGAACACCGTGCATCTCTCGCACGACATGCCGTGCCCGCAGTGCGGGCACGCTCCCCACTCCTACCTTGCGTGTGGCGACTCCTGCAGCTGCGTGCCGGCAACTGCTCGGAGCCGGGTCGTCGCCTGAGAGCGGCCTCCGTGCCCTAGGCTTTGCGGCATGGCGACACCCGAGCGACGTACGGCCACCGGCACCCCTGCAGTCTCCACCGGCGCCCCCGCGGCGGCCGGCCCGGTGCCGGTCATGGCACCGTTCGGGTGGCTGCTGATCCTGGTCTCCGGCATCGGCCTGATCCTGGCGAGCTGGCTCCTGTACGGCGCGGAGGCCAGCGGCATGTGGGCCGGCTACCGCGACGGTGTCATCGGCACGACGATCGTGCTGGTGGCGATGGGCCTCAACACCTCGCTGCCCAAGGCGCCGCTGCTGGGCATCTGCGGGCTGGCCGGCATCCTGCTGATCCTGTTCGCGGTGTTCCTCGACAACGAGACCGCCGTCTTCGTCAGCGAGCTGCTCGCCGGCATCGGGCTCCTGCTCGGCGCGGGCCTGTCCGTCTCCGGTCGCCGCAGCTGACCCTGCCCCGCTAGGGCTGGACGAGCACCTTGATCGCTCGTCGCTCGTCCATCGCGCGGTAGCCCTCGGCGACCTCGTCGAGGGGCACCGTGAGGTCGAAGACGATGCCGGGGTCGATCCCCCCGGCCAGGATCCGCTCGAGCAGCTCCGGGATGTACTTGCGCGTCGGCGCCATCCCGCCGGCGAGGCCGATGTTCTGGGTGAACATCCGGCGCACCGGCAGCTCGATGCCGTGCGGAGCACCCACGAAGCCCACCGTGGAGCCGGGTCGCGCGATCTTGAACGCGGTCTGCATCGACTGGTCCGTGCCGACGCACTCCAGCACGGCGTCCGCGCCGATGCCGTCGGTGAGCTCCATGACCGCTTCGACCCCGGCCTGGTCCCGCTCGGCCACGACGGCGGTGGCGCCGAAGGCCCGCGCGATCGCCTGCCGGGGCTCGTGACGCGACATCGCGATCACCTGCTCGGCGCCCTGGAGCGACGCCGCGAGGACCCCGAAGAGCCCGACCGCGCCGTCGCCGATCACCACGGCCGTACCCCCGGGCTGCACGCGGGCCGAGACCGCTGCGTGCCAGCCCGTCGGGAACACGTCGGCGAGCGTGAGCAGCGACGGGACCAGCGCGGGGTCGGGCATCCCGTCGGTCTTCACCAGGCTGCCCTCGGCCTGCGTGACGACGGCGTACTCGGCCTGGCCGCTCTCGGTGAACCCGAGGTTGACGCAGCCCGCCTGGGCGCCCGCGCGACAGTGCGCGCAGGTGTTGTCGCAGTGGTCGAACGGCACGATCACGAAGTCCCCGGGCCGGAACGACGTTACGTCCGCGCCGACCTCCTCCACGACGCCGACGCACTCGTGCCCCATGGTGTCGCCGGGCGTGACCTCGTTGTCGCCGCGGTAGGGCCACAGGTCCGAGCCGCAGATGCACCCGGCGACGATCTTCACGATCGCGTCGGTCGGGGCGGAGATCACCGGGTCGGGTACGTCAGAGACGCGGATGTCTCGGGTACCGTGGATGGTCGTTGCGCGCATGGAGCCATCCTCTCAGGACCGCCGCTCCCCCACCTCGGGGCCCGCGACACCCCGTCAGCCCGGTCAGGTTGCATTACCTCATATATGAGTTACCGTGGTTTGCATGAGTGACGGATACAAGAACCGGATCGGCAACCTGATCCGCGACGCGCGCAAGCACCGCGGTCTGACCCAGCAGCAGCTGGCCGATCTGCTCGGCACCAGCCAGGGCGCGATCCACCGGATCGAGAAGGGTCACCAGAACATGTCCCTGGAGATGCTCGCCCGGATCGGTGCCGCGCTCGACTCCGAGATCGTCGCCGTCGGGGCCGGGCCGACCCACCTGCGGGTGACCGGGCCGACCACGCTCTCCGGCGTCATCGACGTCAAGACCTCCAAGAACGCCGGCGTCGCGCTGCTGTGCGCCACCCTGCTCAACCGCGGGCGGACCACCCTGCGCAAGGTCGCCCGGATCGAGGAGGTCAACCGCCTGCTCGAGGTGCTGACCAGCCTCGGGGTGCAGACGCGGTGGCTCAACGACGACAACGACCTCGAGATCATCCCGCCCAAGCAGCTCGACCTCGACAACATCGACGCCGCCGCGGCTCGCCGTACGCGCTCGATCATCATGTTCCTCGGCCCGCTGCTGCACCGCGAGGACGTCTTCGAGCTGCCGTACGCCGGCGGCTGCGACCTCGGCACGCGCACCGTCGAGCCGCACATGGCCGCGCTGCGGCCCTTCGGCCTGGAGATCAAGGCCACCGACGGGATGTACCACGCGCAGGTCAACCCCGCCGTCGAGCCGAAGCGCCCGATCGTGCTCACCGAGCGCGGCGACACGGTCACCGAGAACGCCCTGATGGCCGCGGCACTGCACCCCGGCACCACCGTCATCCGCAACGCGTCGTCCAACTACATGGTCCAGGACCTGTGCTTCTACCTGCAGCGCCTCGGCGTGGTCGTCGAGGGCATCGGGACCACCACGCTCAGCGTCACCGGCCTCGCCGAGATCGACGTCGACGTCGACTACGCGCCGAGCGAGGACCCCATCGAGGCGATGTCGCTGCTCGCCGCCGCGATCGTGACGAAGTCGTCGATCACGATCCGCCGGGTGCCGATCGAGTTCCTCGAGATCGAGCTGGCGCTGCTCGAGGAGATGGGGCTGCAGTACGACCGCAGCGACGAGTACGTCGCCCTCAACGGCTACACCCGCCTGGTGGACCTCACCACCAAGCCGTCCGAGCTGCACGCGCCGCTCGACAAGATCCACCCGATGCCGTTCCCGGGGCTCAACATCGACAACCTGCCGTTCTTCGCCGTGATCGCCGCCGTCGCCGAGGGGCAGACCCTGCTGCACGACTGGGTCTACGAGAACCGCGCGATCTATCTCACCGACCTCAACAAGCTCGGTGCCCGGGTCAAGCTGCTCGACCCGCACCGGGTGATGATCGAGGGCCCGACGAGCTTCAGCGGCACCGAGCTGGTCTGTCCGCCGGCGCTGCGCCCGGCCGTCGTCATCCTGCTGGCGATGCTCGCCTCGAAGGGCACGTCGGTGCTGCGCTCGACGTACGTCATCCACCGTGGCTACGAGGACCTCGCCGAGCGGCTCAACCTGCTGGGCGCCAACATCGAGACGTTCAGAGACATCTAGCGAAGCGAAGCGGAAATAGATAGGAGCCGAGTCGGCGCTAGTTTCCGATGGCGCGCAGCGCCCGCAGCAGAAACTAGCGCCGACTCGGCGATCGTCCTACGGCCCTTCATCGAGATCCCATCGGTGACCCCAGAGGGCGACCTGAGCGAAGCGGGCTCAGTTGAAGAGCGTCTCCACCCACGACCGGGCGGGCGGCTTGCTGACCGGCGGTGCGGTCATCTCCGGGGTGATCCGCGGCATCGCGGTCGTCTGCTGGGTGGTGTGACGGTGCCAGTCGCTCTCGGCCTCGCTGAGGGCGCCGAGGTCGGACCGGGCGAGGAACACGCCGTGTCCGTCGGGACAGGCGCTGACCGCGCCCTCTCCCAGGGAGGAGCTGATGGCGCGCGTCTCCATCTCCGCGCCGCACCGGGGGCAGGTCAAGGTCTCCATGTCCCGACGCTACCGCTCGCGTGGTGAGGGCGCGCGGACCCTCGCCGGTCGGCGATACTCACGTCGTGACGTCGCAGGGCACCGCACCTCGGACCGGGTTCGCCTATCTCGACCAGGTGCTCGACGGGCGGCGCTCCGTGCTCGCGTTCGCGCACCGCGGCGGGGCCTACCACCCCGAGATCGAGGGGCTCGAGAACACGCTGGCCGCGTTCCGCCACGCCGTCGGGCTCGGCTACGACTACCTCGAGACGGACGTGCACGTGACCCGCGACGGGGTGCTGCTCGCGTTCCACGACTCCGTGCTCGACCGGGTCACCGACCGCCGCGGTGAGATCGCCGCGCTGAGCCTCGCCGAGGTCCGCGAGGCGCTCGTCGGCGGGCGGGAGGCGGTGCCCACGCTGGCCGAGCTCTTCGACGCCTTCCCGGAGGCGCGCTTCAACATCGACCTCAAGTCCGATGGAGCCGTGCCCGCGCTGGCCGCGTTCATCGCGGCCCGCGACGCCTGGGACCGGGTCCTCGTCGGGTCGTTCTCGCGACGGCGTACGGCGCGGTTCCGCGAGCTCACGCAGGGGCGGGTGCCGACCAGCGCGACCCCGGGCCAGATCGCCGCCTTCCGGCTGCTGCCGAGCGCCCGGCTGGCCGCGCTGGCCGCGGGTCGGGGAGCGGCGGCCCTGCAGATCCCGCACCACCGTGGCCGGCTCCGGGTCGCCACCCCGGGCCTGGTCCGTCGGGCGCACGCGGCCGGGCGGCACGTGCACGTCTGGACCGTCGACGACGCCGACGAGATGCAGGTGCTCCTGGACCGGGGCGTCGACGGGCTCTTCACCGACCGCACCGACATACTCAAGGCCGTCCTCGTCGAACGGGGCCAGTGGAGGGAGCCGTCATGACCGCACTCGACCTCGACCCGCAGGACCGGACCCGCGAGCAGCACGCCTGGAACTGGTACGACTGGGCCAACAGCGCGTTCTACACGACCATCCTCACGGTCCTCTTCGCGCCGTACATGATCAGCGTCGCCGGCAAGGCCGCCGGTTGTGTCGACGCGGACGACACCTGCAGCAAGACCGTGGACGTCCTCGGGCTGCACCTGGCCGCGGGGTCGCTGCCGTTCTACCTGACGAGCTTCGCGACCATCGCCAGCGCCTTCCTGCTGCCGGTGGTCGGTGCGTTCGTCGACCGCTCGGGGCGCAAGAAGTGGCACATGGCCGGCTTCGCCTGGGCCGGGTCCTTCTTCGCCGGCCTGCTCTTCCTGATGAAGGGCGACAACTGGCAGATCGGTGCCGTCGTCATCGTGTTGAGCAGCATCCTCGGCGGCTGCTCGCTGGTCAGCTACTACGCGATCCTGGTCGACATCTCGACCGAGGACGAGCGCGACCACGTGTCCTCGCGAGGCTGGGCGTTCGGCTACCTCGGCGGTGGTCTGCTCCTGCTGCTGAACCTGGTCATGGTGCTCGGGCACGACACCTTCGGGCTGTCCAAGGGGATGTCGGTCCGCCTGTCGCTGCTCAGCGCCGCCGTCTGGTGGGCGGGGTTCACGATCATCCCGGTGCTCCGCCTGCGCAACCGGGCGCCCCAGGGCGTCGTGCGCGAGGACGGCGGCCTCTTCGCGCGCAGCTTCGGCCAGCTCTTCACGACCCTGAAGGAGATGCGGGCCTTCCCGATGACGCTGACCTTCCTGGTCGCCTACCTCTTCTACAACGACGGCATCCAGACGGTCATCTACGCGGCGTCGACGTACGGCTCGAAGCAGCTGAAGTTCGGTGACTCGGTGCTCATCGCGACCATCCTGCTGATCCAGTTCGTCGCGTTCGGTGGCGCGCTCTTCTTCGGGCGGCTGGCCGCGAGGTACGGCTCCTACCGCTCGATCCTCTGGGGCGTCTTCGCGTGGATGGTGATCGTCGTCGTCGCGATGTTCCTGCCCGAGAAGAACGTCGCGCTGTTCCTGGTCGTCGGCGTCGCGATCGGCATCGTCCTGGGCGGCACCCAGGCCCTGTCGCGGTCGTTCTTCAGCCTGCTCATCCCCCGTGGTCGTGAGGGTGAGTACTTCGCGCTCTACAACGCCGCCGAGCGCGGTACGTCGTGGTTCGGAACCTTCGTCTTCGGGTTGGTCTTCCAGCTGACCGACTCCTACCGGCCCGCGATCTTCGCCCTGATCGTCTTCTTCCTCCTCGGGGCGTTCTTCCTGCTCCGCCTCGACCCGCGCCGCGGGATCGAGGAGGCCGGCAACCGGGTGCCTGCGGTCGTCTGAGAAGTTCCTGTGAGTGTGGTCATAGCGCCCGATTCCCGGAATCTTGCTCTGACCCCTACCGTTGAACGGATTGAGACCGACGACCGTGGGGTACATCGAAGACAGGCCTGCGCCTGTGCGCGGACCCGTCGGTCTCGGACAGGCACATTCGGGGGACAAGATTCGGGAGGTGGCTCATGGCAGAGCGCACACTGCGTGGAGCGCGGCTCGGGGGCCAAAGCTTCGAGGACGAGCGCGGCATCGAGTTCGCGGCTCGTCAGCAAGTTGGTTTCCGCTGTGCCCAGGGGCACGAGTTCGAGGTGACGATGTCGGTCGAGGCCGACGTCCCCGCCGTGTGGGAGTGCCCGCGCTGCGGTGCCGAGGCGATGAACGTCTCCGGCATCCTGCCCGAGGCCAAGGCTGAGAAGCCGGCCCGCACCCACTGGGACATGCTGCTGGAGCGGCGGTCCGAGAAGGAGCTCGAGGACATCCTCAAGGAGCGGCTCGAGCTGCTCCGGGGCGGCGAGATCGGCCCCGCTCACCTGCACCGCGCCAACCAGAAGAAGCGGAAGGTCTCCTGACCCAGGTCAGACCTCACGCTCTCTCGGCGGCTACTCGTCGTCGATGACCTCGCCCCGGACGACGGGCCCCTCAGCGGGCCCGGGTCCGGGGCGTCGTACGTCCACGGCACTGATCAGCAGCCGCCTGGCCACCGTGGCCGCCAGCACCCGCCGGAAGAACGGACGGGTGAAGGGCAGGATCAGCAGGATCCCGAACGCGTCGGTGATGAACCCCGGCGCCAGCATGAGCGTGCCGCCGACCAGGATGAGCGCACCGTCGGCGATCTCGGTGGCCGGCATCCGGCCGCTCTGCAGCGCCTCGCGCATCGCCCGCCAGGCGCGCCCACCCTCGTGCTTGATCAGCCAGGAGCCCAGGACCGCGTCGAGGAGCAGCAGCAGGATCGTCCAGCCGGCCCCGATGACCTGCCCGACCTGGACCAGGACGTAGATCTCGAGCAGCGGGACGACCACGAAGGCGACGAAGAGCGCTCCCTGCACGAACCGGCGCCGGCGGCTCATCGCGACGACCCCGTCCGGCGCAGCGCCTTGCGGACCTGGTTGCGGCGCTCACGCAGGCCCCAGGTGGTGATCCGCTTGAGCGACTCCGTGGCCACCGAGCCGCTCATCTTCGAGTCGCCCCGGACCCGCTCGACGAACTCGATCGGCACCTCGCGCACGGTGAGGCCCGCCGCCAGGGTGCGCGCGACCATGTCGGTCTGGAAGACGTAGCCGGTGGACTGCACCGCCTCGAGGTCGATCTTCTCCAGCGCGGTGCGGCGGAAGAGCCGGAACCCCGCGGTGGCGTCGCGCACCTTCACGCCGAGAAGCATCCGGACGTAGAGGTTGCCGCCGCGCGAGAGCAGCTCGCGGCGCAGGGGCCAGTTGACCACCGATCCCCCCGGCACCCAGCGCGAGCCGATGACCAGGTCGGCCCCGGCACGCATCGCGTCGAGCAGGCGGTCCAGCTGCTCGGGCTGGTGCGAGCCGTCGGCATCCATCTCCCCGATCACGTCGTACCCGGCCTCCAGGGCGACCCGGAAGCCGTGCAGGTACGCCGCGCCCAGGCCGGCCTTGGCGGTGCGGTGCACCACCCGTACGGCGGGGTCGGCGGCGGCCAGCCCGTCCGCGATCTGCCCGGTGCCGTCGGGCGACCCGTCGTCGACGACGATGACGTCGATCGCGGGCTGGGCGACCCGCAGGCGCTCGACGATCCAGGCCAGGTTCCCGGCCTCGTCGTAGGTCGGGATCACCACGACCACCCGGCCGAGTCCGTCGACGACGCGGGGCTCTGCGGGACTCACCGTTGCCGCCTCTTCACTCGCTCCTGCTCTCGTTCGCTGCGGCGTGACCGGGCGGCACCGCTGCCTCCTCGGCCCGCCGCCTGGTGCGGCTCAGAGGATACGGGACCAGCGCCATCAGGAGGCCCAGCGCGGTCAGGGCGATGCACACCCGCCCCGACCACGGGCCGATCCGGACGGCCGGGGTGATGCCGGTGTCCAGCCCGACGGTCTCGACCAGCGCGGCCTGGGTGCGCGGCTCCGCGCTCGACACCACCGAGCCGTCCGGCGCGATGACGCCCGAGACGCCGTTGGTCGAGGAGACGGCCAGCCACCGACCCGTCTCCACCGCACGCAGCCGAGTGATCGCGAACTGCTGGTCGATCTGGTGGGTGTGGATGAAGGTCGCGTTGCTGGTCTGCACGGTCAGCAGCTGGGCGCCGCGGGACACCTGCCCGTAGATCGCGTCGTCGTACGCCACGTCGAAGCAGATCGAGTCGGCCACCTCCAGCCCGGCGACCCGGAGCGGCTCGAGGCGGGTGCCCGCCACCATGTCGCGCCCGACCATGGTGAGCCGGCCGATCTGGAGGTCGTCGAGGTAGCGGCGGAACGGGATGAACTCGCCGAACACCACGGGGTGGTGCTTGGTGTAGCGGTCCCCCGCGCCGGTGACCGGGTCCCAGACGATGCCCTGGTTGAGGACGTGGGTCGGTCCCGCGTCGACGATCGCGCCGACCAGGATCGGGACCCCGATCGCGTTGCTGGCCGAGAGGATGCCGGCGTTGGTCTGCTGGTCGCGGAAGGGGTCGACGGCGGTGGAGTTCTCGGGCCAGAGGACGAAGTCGGGGCGTGGCTCTCGACCGGCCGCCACGTCCGCCGCCAGCCGGGTGGTCACGTCGACCTGGTTCTGGGTGACCTGGCGGAAGTCGTAGAGGATGTCGTCGCCGTTGCCGGGCACGTCGCCCTGGACCACGGCGACGGTGGCCTCACCCTCGGTGTCGGGCTGCCACGGCACGGCGAGCGGCAGCAGCAGCGCCGCCGCCGCCAGTGCCACGAACGCCCCGGCCGCCACGAGCCGGGCGCGTCCCCGCTCGGCGACGGCCCAGGCCAGCGGCGCACCGCTGAGCGCGAGCACGAAGCTCACGCCGACGGTCCCGATCCACGGGAGGGCGTCGGCCAGCGGCGTGTCGGCGACAGCGAAGGCCAGCCGGCCCCAGGGCATGCCGCTGAACGGCCAGGTGCTGAACCACAGCTCGTTGGTGACCCAGGCGGCCGCGACCCAGAGCGGCCACCACCGGTGCCGTTGCAGCAGGCAGACGGCCAGGCCGAGGACCGCGAAGAAGAGCGACTGCCAGATGGAGAGGCCTATCCAGGCGTCCGTGCCGACGGCGCGCATCCAGTAGAGCAGCACGAACTGGAAGCCGATCCCGAACGCGAGCCCCGGCAGCCAGGCGGCGCGCGCCCGCAGGCCGCGGGTCGTCAGCACCAACCCCGCGACGGCGAACGGGATGACCCACGGGAGGGCCACGGGTTCGAACGCGAGGGAGAGCCCGACGCCGCACGCAAAGGCGACCAGCATCCGGAGCAGCACGAGTCGACGATACCGAGGGCTCCCACGGCAGGGCGTCGATGGGAGGCCCCGGAAGGATCCCGCGCCCTTCGGACCAGTCCGACCTCGACCGGCTGCCGAGACCGTGGCTGTTGTCTAGGGGACACGGGTTCCTTCCGCGTCCGCTCTCGCGGTGGCGAACCGACCTCCGCGAACAAGGTCCGAGGCGTGGTTGGCACCCCACCCTCCGACCCGGCCACTCGGACGTCGGTTCGCCCGCCACGATCTGCATGAGCGGACGGCACACCTTGGACTCGAAGCGCGCCGCCTGTCAACCGCCTGATGACCTGCGCAGACACGCGAATCTGCAGGTCAGACCGGCAGTCTGTACGCCGAGATCAACGCAAAATTTCACCGGCCGTCGGCGTGTCGCTCCGACGCGCCGACGAGTCGCAGCGCGAGGGCGGCGTACTCCGCCGCGAGGGCGTCGAGATCGAGCTCGCCGGCGGGCGTCCACCAACGTGCGACGCCGCTGCACATCTCCAGCAGGGCGCGGCGTACGACGGCCACCGACCCGACCTGGAAGTCGCCCCGGGCGACGCCCTCCTCGAGGACCTCCTGCCACCGTCCCTCGTAGCGGTCGCGCAGCGCGACCACCTCGGCGCGCGCCTCGGCGGAGAGTGCGTTCACCTCGTCGTCGACGACGCGGGTCTGCTCGGGTGCCGTGGCGTGGGTGCGCACGTGCAGCTGCACGAGGGCGACCAGCCGCTCCCCCGGGTCGCCCGTGGCGGAGAGCTCGTCGGCCGCCTCGAGCAGGCCGTCGAGGCTGCTGCGCATGATCGCGACCAGCAGCTCCTCCTTGGTGCCCATGTAGTGGTAGAGCGAGGCCGACGAGAGACCGGCGGCGTCGGCGAGGTGCCGGATGCCGGTGCCGTGGTAGCCGCGCTCGGCGAACAGCGTGAGCGCGGCGGAGCGCACGCGCTCCTCCGTCGACTGCACCACCGCTTGACCCCTCTCACCGGGACGTCCTACGGTGCCGATGATGCCCGATCGATCGATCGATCGGTAGCCCCAGGTGAAGGAGTCCTCCGGTGGAGGTCGTGGAGTACAGCCGAGACGGCGCGGTCGCGCTGGTCCATCTCAACCGGCCCGAGCGGCTCAACGCCGTCACGGTCGAGCTCACCGAGCAGCTGGGCGCGGCGCTGGCACGCGCTGCTGCCGAGGGTGCCCGGGTGGTCGTGCTGGCCGGGCGGGGGCGGGCGTTCTGCGCCGGCCACGACCTCAAGGAGCCCGAGCCTGTCGAGACGCCCGTGGAGACCCGGCTCCGGCTCGAGGCCATCCAGGAGGTCACCCGGCTGACGCGCCGCTTCCCCGGGCCGGTGGTCGCCGCCGTCCACGGGTACGCGCTCGGTGCCGGCTGCGAGTTCGCGCTGGCGTGCGACGTGGTGGTCGCGACCGAGGACGCGCAGCTCGGGTTCCCCGAGGTGGGGGTCGGGCTCAGCGTCACCGGCGGCATCTCGCGGCTGCTGCCGATGCTGGTCGGGTGGGCCAAGGCCAAGGAGCTGCTCCTGCTCGGGGAACGCGTCACCGGCGCCGAGGCCGCGCGGATTGGCATGGTGGCCCGCGCCGTACCCCCGGGTGAGCACGAGACCGCCGCGCTGGACCTCGCCCGTCGCCTCGTCGAGCGGCCGGCGCTGGCGCTCAGCCTGGCCAAGCAGGTGCTCGACCACGGTCTCGATGCCACCCTGGAGGAGGCGATGGTCCGCGAGGTCGACCACGCCATCCTGACCTCCCTGTCCGGGGAGGGCGAGGCGCCCAAGGAGGCCTTCACCCGTGGCTGACCAGACGCTCGTCGACCACCTGCTGGTCGCCGCGGAGCGATGGCCCGACCGGCCGGCGTGGACCTTCGACCCCGGCAACGGTCCCGCGGAGACACTGACCTTCGCCGAGGTCGCGCTGCGCTCGGCGGCGTACGCCCAGGCGCTGCGGGAGCGCCGCGTCGAGCCGGGTGACCGGGTGGCGGTGATGCTCGACAACCAGCCGGAGTTCCCGCTCGTCTGGCTGGCGCTGATGCGCCTCGGCGCCGCCATGGTGCCGCTCAACGTGCGCTACCGGTCCGCGGACGCCGGCCACGTCGTCAGCGATGCCGGTGCACGGCTCGCGGTCACCTCGCCGGCGTACGCCGACCTGCTGGCGCCCCTCGCCGACATCGCCCTGGTCGACGACCTCGTCCCGGGCGGTGACTGGGTGCACGGTCCGGTCGACCCGGGCGCGCCGGTCAACGTGCAGTACACGTCGGGCACGACCGGCCACCCCAAGGGCTGCGTCCTCACCCACCGCTACTGGACGACGCTGGGCACCTCCATGCTCGAGGAGTTCCCGCACGTCGTCGCGAGCGACGTGATGCTGACCGCCCAGCCGTTCTTCTACCTGGACCCGCAGTGGAACGTCGTCACCGCCCTGATGTCGGGCGCCCACCTGGTCGCGCTGGACGGCTTCCACCCGTCGACCTTCTGGGCCAAGGTTCGTGAGCACGAGGTGACCTACTTCTACTGCCTCGCCGCGATGCCGACGCTGCTGCTTAAGATGCCGGCCGACCCGCTGGACCGCGCGCACCGGGTGCGGGCCGTGCAGTGCTCGGCGATCCCCCCGGCGCTGCACGCCGACCTCGAGGAGCGGTGGGGCGTGCCGTGGTACGAGGCGTTCGGGATGACCGAGACCGGCGCGGACATCCGGGTCTCCCCCGACGACCACGACGAGCTCGTCGGGTCCGGCTGCCTGGGGCGCCCGGCCGCGCACCGCGAGGTGCGCATCGACGACGGCGGCCAGATGTGGCTGCGCGGACCCGGCATGATGGAGGGCTACCTGGGACAGCCCCCGCCGTTCGTGGACGGGTGGTTCCCCACCGGCGACCTGGCCCGCGTCGACGACCAGGGTCGCGTCTACCTGGAGGGACGGCTCAAGGACATGATCCGGCGCAGTGGCGAGAACATCGCGGCCCGCGAGGTCGAGGACGTGCTGCTCGCGCACCCCGCCGTACGCCTCGCGGCCGTCGTCGGCGTGCCCGACGAGATCCGCGGCGAGGAGGTCAAGGCGTACGTCGTGGCACCCGGCGTCTCCGCCGACGAGCTCACGGCCTGGTGCGCCGAGCGGCTGGCGGCCTTCAAGGTGCCCCGCCTGTGGGAGTTCCGCGACGACCTGCCGCTGACGGCGTCCCACCGGGTCGAGAAGGCCGCCCTGAGAGAAGGCAGCGCGTGAAGGCGGACCTGGTCCTCACCAACGCCCGGGTCCGCACCCTGGAGGGCGACACGGTCGCACCGGCCGTGGCGATCTGGCGGGACCGGGTGGTCGCGCTCGAGGACGTCCCCGCCGAGCGGACCATCGACCTCGACGGCGCCGTCGTCACGCCTGGCTTCCACGACGCCCACAACCACATGGCGTGGTACGGCCTGTCCCTAGACGAGGTCGACCTGCGCCTGCCGAGCCTCGACGCCCTGTACGACGCCGTCGCCGCGCGGGCAGCGTCCGCGCCGGAGGGCGCCTGGATCGTCGGCGCGGGGTACGACGAGAACAAGCTCGGCGCCCACCCCGACCGGGACGCGCTCGACCGCGCGGCGCCGGGCCGGCGGGTCTGGCTCAAGCACACGTCCGGGCACATGTGCGTGGCCAACGGCCCGCTGCTGTCCGACCTCGGCATCGCGGACGCCCCGGTCGACGTGCCCGGCGGCCTCGTCGTGGTCGACTCCGCGGGACGCCCGACCGGCCTGCTCCAGGAGCAGGCCCAGCAGCTGCTCAACCGGCTGGTCCTCCCCTACCCCGTCGACACGCTCGTCGACGCCATCGAGCGGGCCGGGCAGATGTACCTCTCGCAGGGCATCACCAGCGTCGTCGAGGCCGGCGTGGGCGGCGGCTGGATCGGCAAGAGCCCGGTCGAGGTGGCGGCGTACCAACGCGCGCTCGACCTCGGTCGGCTGCCGGTGCGGGTCGAGCTGATGGTCGCCATGGACGTGCTGCACGGCCTGGCGGCGCACGAGACCGACGGGATCGTGCTCGGCCTCGACCTGGGCATCCGCAGTGGGCTCGGCGACGACCGGCTGCGCATCGGGCCGGTGAAGGTCTTCAGCGACGGCTCGCTCATCGGGCACACGTGTGCGATGACCGAGGACTTCGCCGACACCCCCGGCGAGCGCGGCTACCTGCAGGACGACGCCACGGCGCTGCACACCCGGATCCTCGACGCCCACCGGTCGGGGTGGCAGGTCGCGGCGCACGCGATCGGCGACGCGGCGATCGACCTGGTCCTGGACGCCGTCGACGAGGCGCAGCGGCGCTGGCCGCGGCCCGACGTACGCCACCGGATCGAGCACTTCGGTGTGTCCCGCCCCGACCAGGTCGCCCGGGCCGCGGCGCTCGGCGTGGTGCCGGTCCCCCAGGGCCGGTTCGTCGGCGAGATCGGTGACGGCATGCTGCGCGCGCTCGGTCCGGACCGCGCGGGATGGGCCTACCGCTACCGCTCCCTGCTCGACGCGGGCATCACCCCACCGGGCAGCTCGGACCGGCCGGTCGTCGACGGCGCCCCGCTGCTCGGCCTCCACGACATGGTCAACCGGCGCACCGACAGCGGGCTCGCCTGCGGCCCGGAGGAGGCGATCTCGGGGCTCGAGGCGCTGACCGCGTACACGCTCGGCTCGGCGTACGCCTCGCACGGGGAGCGGGACCGCGGCACCATCGCCGTCGGCAAGTACGCCGACCTGGCGGTCCTCTCGGACGACCCCGCTACCGTCGACCCGACGACGATCCGCGACATCGAGGTGCTCCGGACCGTGCTGGCCGGAGAGGTGGTGTGGGAGCGATGACGCTCGTCGAGGCAGGGAGCCTGACACCGCAGCAGCGTGGGATCGTCCGGGCGATCTACGAGGACGCGTTCCCCGAGGAGCTCCAGGTCCCGTTCGACGACCTCTTCGTCGACCGGATGCTGGTGCTGCTCGACGAGGACGGCCCGGCCGGCTTCGCGCTGGTGCGGGACCTCCCCGAGACGCGCTGGACCTTCCTGCGCTACTACGCCGTCGGCCGTCGCGGCCGCGGCACCGGCTCGACGATGTGGGGCCAGCTCACCGCCCGGCTGGCGGCCGACGGCAGGACGCGGTTGATCTGGGACGTCGAGGACCCCGACGAGGCCGGCCTCTCCCCCGAGCTGGTCGACGAGCACCGGCGCCGGATCGTGTTCTACGAGCGCCTGGGCGGGCGGCTCCAGCCGGTGCGCGACTACCTGCCGCCGCACGACGACGGCCACGCCCCGCAGCTGCTGCTGATGGACGTCCCGCTCGCGGACGAGCCCGACCCCCCGCTGCGTGTGCTGGTCGAGACCGTCTACCTGCGGCGGTACGGCGTCCCTGCGACCGATCCCGTCGTACGCCGGACGTTGCTGGCCAGCGACTTGTAACAACGGGAGAACATCCGGCGGTTCGATTGGTCCGCCGCAAGATCTCCGTCTACGCTCCCTCCATGAGCATCGAGACGTCGATCGCAGCCCTCGTCGAGGACCAGACCGGCCAGCCGTACCCGTACCAACGGGTCGAGCTCGTCGAGCCCGACTGGACCCGCTTCCCGGGGTGGCGTGACGTCACCGCCGACGAGTGGGCGTCCGTCCAGTGGCAGCGCTCGCACTGCGTCAAGAACGTCAAGCAGCTGCGTGAGCTCCTCGGCGACCTGGTCGACGACCGGTTCTACGCCGACCTGGAGCGCGACCAGTCCGAGCGGGCCACGATGTCGATGCTCGTGCCCCCGCAGATGATGAACACGATGGTGCCGCACGAGACGCCCGCCGGCCCAGGCTCGCTGACCGAGGCGTTCTACGCCGACCCGGTCCGGCACTACATGATCCCGGTCTTCTCGGACCGACGCACCGACTGGCCGTCGCACCCCCACGCGACCCGCGACTCCCTCCACGAGCACGACATGTGGGTGGCCGAGGGGCTGACGCACCGCTACCCCACCAAGGTGCTCGCCGAGCTGCTGCCGACCTGCCCGCAGTACTGCGGTCACTGCACGCGCATGGACCTCGTCGGCAACTCGACGCCGACGGTCGACAAGCTCAAGTTCGTGGGCAAGCCGGTTGACCGGCTGGGCTCGATGATGGACTACCTCCGTCGTACGCCGCAGGTGCGCGACGTCGTCGTCTCCGGCGGCGACGTGGCCAACATGCCGTGGCCGCGCCTCGAGGACTTCCTGACACAGCTCCTGGAGATCGAGAACATCCGCGACATCCGGCTGGCCACCAAGGCGCTCATCGGGCTCCCCCAGCACTGGCTGCAGGACGACGTCCGCGCCGGGGTCGAGCGGGTCGCGACGCTCGCCCGGTCGCGCGGGGTGTCGCTCGCCATCCACACCCACGCCAACCACGCGAACTCGATCACGCCGCTGGTCGCCCAGGCGTCGCGCGCGATGCTCGACGCCGGCGTACGCGACGTGCGCAACCAGGGCGTGCTGCTCAACGGCGTCAACGCCGACCCGCACGCGCTGCTCGACCTGTGCTTCCGGCTGCTCGACGGCGCGCAGATCATGCCCTACTACTTCTACATGTGCGACCTGATCCCCTACTCGGAGCACTGGCGGGTCTCTGTCGCCGACGCCCAGCGGCTGCAGCACCACATCATGGGCTACCTGCCCGGCTTCGCGACGCCGCGGATCGTGTGCGACGTGCCGTTCGTCGGCAAGCGCTGGGTGCACCAGCTCGCCGACTACGACGCCGAGCGCGGCATCTCGTACTGGACCAAGAACTACCGGACCTCGATCGAGGCCACCGCCTCCGACGCGCTCACCAAGACCTACGAGTACTACGACCCGATCCACACGCTGCCCGCCGAGGGCCAGCAGTGGTGGGCCGAGCACGGCGACCTGGACGAGTCGTCGCTGCGGGCCGCCGAGATGGCCGAGGCATCACGACGTACGGCGGCGCTCCAGGCCTGGTGAGCCGGGCAACCTGCGTCGTACGCCCAGCACGACCAGCCAGGTGAGACCGACCACGATCGGGAACGCCCCGAAGCCTGAGCTCGGCGCCAGGCCGACCTGGATGGGGTTGTCGGAGGCGTAGTAGACCGTGACCGGGTCGCCCTCGTGCCGGCCGCACAGGGTCGGGTGGTCGGAGACGGTGGCCTGCTCGTGGCGGCCGGCGGCCGTGAAGTCGACCCGGACCTGGCATGCCGGGATGGGCGCGAACGACGTCCCGGCTCCCCATCCGGACCCGGAGGCGGTGTCAGCGCTGCGGATGACGTCCGTGACGTGGGCGGTCGTCTGCGCGTCGTAGCTGACGGTCAGCATCCTCATGACCACCCCGACCACGACCAGCACCATCGCGGCGGCGAGCTGCAGATGTGCCCGCGTCGCGCGTCCGGTGCCGGCCCCCATGCTCCGACGCTACCCCTCCCGGGGGCGTCGGCCTCCGGCTCAGGTGACGGAGCGGTTCTCGTACGGCGTGGACAGCACGATCGTCGTGCGCGTCGAGACGTTGGCGGACGCCCGGATCCGGGCAAGCAGGTCCTCGAGGCTGCTGGGCGTCGCCACCCGGACCTTGAGGATGTAGGACTCGTCGCCGGCGACCGACCAGCAGGACTCGATCTCCGGGATGCCGCGGACCCTCTCCGGTGAGTCGTCGGGCTGCGAGGGGTCGATCGGACGGATCGAGATGAAGGCCGTCAGCGGCAGCCCGAGCTGCTCGTGGTCGATGCTCGCGCCGTACCCACGGATCAGGCCGCGTGACTCGAGTCGCTTGACACGCTGGTGGACGGCGGACGTCGAAAGACCGGTGGCCTTGCCCAGGTCGGTGAACGACATCCTCCCGTCGTTCGCGAGAAGCTCGAGGATCTTGCGGTCCGTTGCTTCGAGTTCCGACTGGCTCACGGCGCACAGACTAGCCGCGATCCCATGATTGGATGCGGACGTGACCGACTCGCAGACCGGCCGGCTGATGCTGCTCGACAGCGCCTCGATGTACTTCCGCGCGTTCTTCGGGGTCCCGGAGATCAAGGCGCCGGACGGTACGCCGGTCAACGCGGTGCGGGGCTTCCTCGACTTCATCTCGCGGCTGGTCGGGGACTACGAGCCCACCGACCTGGTGTGCTGCTGGGACAACGACTGGCGCCCGCAGTGGCGGGTCGACCTGCTGCCGTCGTACAAGGCCCACCGTGTGGTCGCCGAGAAGACCGGCGCCCCGGACATCGAGGAGGTGCCGGACCCGCTGCAGGTCCAGGTGCCGATCATCCTCGACGTCCTCGAGGCCTTCGGGCTGTGCGTGAAGGGCGTCGACGGCTACGAGGCCGACGACGTCATCGGCTCGTTCGCCGCCCAGGCGCGGCAGCCGGTGGACATCGTGACGGGAGACCGCGACCTCTTCCAGCTCGTCGACGACGACGCCGACGTACGCGTGCTCTACATCGCCCGGGGCGTGCGCAACCACGAGCGCGTCACCAACGACTGGGTGCGGGCCAAGTACGACATCGGCGCCCGGCAGTACGCCGACTTCGCGACCCTGCGCGGGGACGCGTCCGACGGGCTGCCGGGCGTCGCCGGCGTCGGGGACAAGACCGCGGCCACCCTGCTCCAGCGGTTCGGCGACATGGACGGCATCGTCGCGGCGGCGATCGACCCCGACGGCGACATGGGCCCTGGCCCGCGCGGCAAGATCAAGGCGGCCGCCGACTACCTGGCCGTCGCGCCGCAGGTGGTGGCCGTCGCCCGCGACATCGACCTCGGCTCCCCCGCCACGCGACTGCCGTCCGAACCGGTCGACCTCGCCCGCGTTGCCGAGCTCGGCACGAAGTGGGGCATCGAGAGCCCCGTGCAGCGGCTCACCGAGGTGCTGCTCAAGCTCTGAGCAGCGCCAGGTCTCGTCGGATGTAGCGCAGGTGCGCCCACTCCTCCTCGAGGATCACGCGGATGCAGTCGCCGACGCTGGGGTGCCAGTCGCCGCCGCCCCACGGGTTGACGCGCTCCTCGGCGAGCAGCTCGGGCGTGGCCGTGGCCAGGAAGTCGGTCACCAGCTGTTGGTGCTCGGCCCGCACCGCGAGGACCTCGTCGTACGACGGTGTGTCCGTGCGGAAGATCGACAGGTCGAAGCCCATCTCGCCGGCGCCGGTGAAGATCTGGCCGATCTCGTGGAAGGGCTGCTCCAACCGCTGGATGCCGCCGCCCAACCACGCGTTGGTCGCCAGGACCAGGTGCCGCAGGGTCTCGGCCAGGGACCACTCGTCCTCGACGTGGGCGTCCACCAGCTCCGGCGGCGTGTCCACCACCGTCGTCGCCCACGCGGCCTGCACGGCGACCCAGCCCTCGCGCAGGCCCTCGGGTGTCTGGGCACTCTGCAGCTCCCGTCCCGGGAACTGTCGGTTGAGCTCCGCCTCCACGAGCGGCACCACGTCGACGCCGTTGACGAAGAGCGTGCCGAAGGCCAGGTCGTGGCTGTCGATGTCGAGCCCGCCCACGTCGACGCTGCGCATGGTCACGCCACTGACGTCGGAGAACCGCAGCGTGGCGCCCTTGAGGCTCGCCTTCACGAACGACGCGCCCTCGAACTCCTTCGTGTCGGAATAGGTCGTCATCGCTCCATCATCACCGCTGCGGGCCACGACAGCCACGACGACGGCAGGATGGAACACACGTAGGCCCGAAGCACAGGGCGACGATGCCGGGCGCGCCTGAGGCGATCCAGAAGGCTCTCCGACGGGGCCGCCTCATCGCGGCAGAAGAGGATGTTCTAGTGCGGTGACTGCGCTCCATTGAGGCGCGCGATCAAGTCCTTCCCGACGGACAGCGCCCCCTCGGGGATGCGGTCGGCCTGGGGCACACCTACGCGATCTGTACGCCGCGCCAGCATCCGGTTCAGGACCGCTGTCTCCTCGGGAGATCGCGCGTTTGTGTTGCCGTCCGTGCCGACAAGCCACAGCAGCCCGCGACCGCCGCCTGAGTTGAGCTGCGCCTTTGCATTGTCGTCATAGACGAGTGCCACCGCGTACGTGAGGGAGTCACCCGCCTCACGTTGCGCCCAATCGATCACCTGTAGAACATCGGCACCCGTGATGTCGTAGGTGGCAGTCCAGCCATGCGTCGTCGCCTCGCCGCTGCCGTGGAGGTAGACCCGGAAGCGAGGCGTGTCGACCTCCCAGCTGCCGTCGCGTTCGTCGACCGGAAGGACCTGGATCTCATCCACCCCGGCAGTATCCCAGTCGCCGATCGGGTGAGCTCGCTCATCGGCACGACCGGGCGGAACGCGGCAGATCTGGATGGTTGCCGATCGGCGATCCGTGACGCGCTCGCCGACGTCGACGCCATCCTCCAGGCATGCGACCCGCCGGTTGGGACCACCTACGACGGTCGGCACGACCTGCACGACTGGGTCGTCGGCCCCTACGCAGAAGCACTCGCCCGGGCGAAGCCCGAGCGGCCTCTCGTTCAACACTCCCGCGGCAGTCACTTCCCGCGGAACCGCGTCCGGCCGAACCTTCTCAAGCTCTGGCCCTGCCCGGCCCGGGCTACTCCGCTGGGCCGAACTGGGTCAGCTCGTACTTGCGGCACTCGTCTGGAAGTTGGTCCCTGATGCCCCTGAAGTCGTGGCCGAAGTCCTCGCCGCCGTCGACTTGCTGCCCGAGGCGCAGGGTATTCCCCGGCGTCTTGATGCGGAGTTCGTCACCCTCGCCGCTGACGGACGTCCCGGGCGGCCAAACGATGACGACGCCAGCGGCCTTCCCGGACGACGGATCCACATCGTTCACGAATCCCACGCACCGGCCGCCGACAAGACCCAGCTGACCCATGACGCCGACGCCGATGTGCACCACAACCCGCGTCGGCGGCCAGAAGTGGATGTCTCGTCCTTCGATCGCGACAACTGCGCTGCCCACCTCCACGACCCGGTTCCGCTCGAGGTCGCGAACTACGAGCACGCCGAGAACAGCGCAGAGGATGAGCGTCGCCGCAACGACCGCGGCGATGCGGCGCCAACGACAGCGAGGTCGATCGGTGAGGATCTGGTCCTCGATCAGGCTCACGCCGCACATCGTGCCATCGGCGCGCGGCCACGCACTCCGCCTTGACGCAGTTTCGCCAGCTCTCCGAACACTGATGGCAGATGCAGGCCCCACGAGCCACACTGCCACCCTCGTTGTCGGCAACCTCAGAAGCACTCTTCAGTGCGACTCATTTGCCACCACTATCCGAGCGATTTGCCGAACTCATCAAGCATTCACGACTTGTTGCGGGACGACGGCGTTGACACGCATCGGGCATGAGCGACGCCTGCTCCTCGAAATGAACGGACGCTCGGGTCGCGGCACGACCGAGCGGAACGCGGCAGATCCGGCAACTCGCGGTCGCAGTCGGCCCGCGCCTGACAGGGTGCAACCGTGGACGCTGCGGAGATCAGGAAGGCGGCTGCGCGTGCGATCGGGGAGGTCGCCGAGCGCCAGGGTCGAGCCTCCCGTTGGTCGATCGCGACCGATGAGCTGTTGTGGGTGTTCGAGCTTGATCGCGGCGCGTCGTGGTCTCGCTGGGCTCCGCTCGTGGGATGCGCTGTTCGTGCGTGGCATCAGACTGACCCGAGACGCGTCGCCGACTGCGACGTGGTTATCGACTACACCCTGATGCCGTTGGGAGTGCCGCCTGCCGCGGTTGGCACAAGATTTAACGACCATCGCTCCTACTTCACGATGGTCTTCGACCACACGCACGACCTCCTTGGCCCCGAAGCCCGTCTTGATGCCTTCGCATTCATGGCTCAAGAGATGCGGAATCTCGGAGCCCAGCTGTCGACGGCCGAGGCGCTGCGTTGCGCTGTGGGCGAGGGCATGTTCAGAAGCGGCTTCGTCCGCCCACGACTGCGTTAGGGCGCACGGTCATCGGTATGTGAGCGCGTGCAGCAATGCGGTGCCACTAGGCGGCGAGGATGACTTCGAGGAGGTAGGTCTCGGCGCGACTGACTGGTTGCAGGGTGGCTGGTGTGGGAGTCGCGGGTGCGGTTGACCGGGCGACGTGGCCGGTGGGCAGCCGGGTTTCGATGGTGTGGCGGGTGTCTGGTGGTCCGTTGACGGGTCGGCTGCGCCAGCCGGGTGCTTGTTTGGTGTGGTTGCAGTGTTCGCAGAGGCCTTGGCCGTTGATCGCGGTGGTGGGTCCGCCGGTTGCGTGGTCTTCGGCGTGGTCGCGGTGGCGGATGGGGGCGTCGCAGAAGGGGGTGCGGCAGGTGCGGTCGCGCAGCTCGATGAAGCGGGCGAGTGCGGTGGGGAACTCGCGGGCGACGGACTCCATCGCCACCAGGGTGCCGGTGGCGGGCTTGGCGTAGAGGCGGCGGATCGCGGTCAGGTGGTCGGGGTCGAGGGTGTCGGCGGGGATGGGTCCGTATCCGTGGAGCCAGGCGGGCTCGATGCTGTCGTCGAGGAGGGCTTGGTCGGAGATCACGACGTTCACGACCACCGGGATCTGATCGGCGCGTGGGACGCCGGTGATGCGCTCCACGAGGGTGTCGGCCATGACCTGGCCGCGGGTTCTTGGGTCGCCGGCGGACCTGGCTTGGTCCGCGATCCGGGTGAGCGTCGCCCAGACGGCGACGCCTTGCTTGGCGGTGAGCAGGGCGGAGAGGCGGGCCATGGTGTCGGGTGCGGGCCGCATCGACACGTGACGGTCGGCCTCGGCCTTGGACCGGCGGTTGACCACGGCGGCGGCGTCGATGCGGATGACGGCCTTCTGGGTCTCCGCGGTCAGACGTCGGTCGCCCCACCCGTCGAAGGGGTAGGTGCCGTCCGGACCTGGCTGGCAGATCTCGGCGTCGACCAGTGCCCGGTCCTGACGGGAGAGGCAGGAGGTCTCGCGGGTGATGAGGGTGGCGCGCCACTCGGAGATCACGCCGGCGCGCATCGCGGCCCACAGGTGCGGCTGCTCGGTCAACGCATGCGCGAGCCCCAGCAGCCGCGATCCCTTCGCGGGGGACTCACGCCGGGCGTAGGCGACCAGACTGGCGACGTCGCGGCCCTGCCGGGCAGCGGGGATCCGGGAGGTGGCGTGGCGGGTCCGGACCAGGTGGTCGAGCTGCACGGTCAGCTCGGCCTGGGTTGCTGCGATCCGGGCTTTGGTGTCCTCGAGGGCGCGGATCTGGTCGAGGAGGGCGCGTTCGTCCGTGGGCGCCGCCGTGGTGGCGGTGTCGGGGACGAAGGGCGTGGTCATGTCTCATGGTATCGAACGTGTGTTCGAATGACAAGTCTGTATCAAGAACTTTTCTGGTTCCCGTTGATCGAGCAGGTTGCTCAGCAACCGTGTCGAGATCCCCGCAGCCCAAGGCGGGCGCTTGGGTGCGGGGGTCTCGACGACGCTCGTTGGCGCTCGCTGCTCGACCACCGGCAAGCCGGCACACGGCGTCGACCCGAGACCGCCGTACCCGCATAGCTGCCTCTCGGTCTGACACCACTGACGACCCGCAGGCCACGGTCAGCCTTCCGGGGTCTCGACGACGCTCGCTGGCGCTCGCTGCTCGACCACCGACAAGCCGGGAGCCTGCATCGACCCGAGGCCGCCGTACCCGCATAACTGCCATCGGTCTGCACCACGAACCACCCGCAGGCCGCAGCCAGCCCTCCGCGGTCTCGGCGACGCTCGCTGGCGCTCGCTGCTCGACCACCGGAAGGCCGGCGCGCCGGGAGTCGGCGCCGACCCGAGCCCGCTGTATCCGCGTTGTTGCCTGTCGGTCTGCCACTGACCACCCGCAGGCCACGGTCAGCCTTCCGGGGTCTCGACGACGCTCGCTGGCGCTCGCTGCTCGACCACCGACAAGCCTGCAAGCCGGGAGGCGGCGCCGACCCGCGCGCGCCGTACCCGTCGCAGCTGCCTATCGGCGGCCCACCCGAGACCACCCGCAAGCCTCTGTCAGTCGTGGTGCTTTCGAGGCCCCGACCTCGTACGGTGGACGGCATGACACGCATCGCGATCGTCGGGGGGCACGGGCAGGTGGCCCGGCACCTCATCCACGACCTACGCAGGTCCGACCACGACCCGGTGGCGCTCGTGCGCAAGGAGGAGTACCGGGACGAGCTCGAGAGCAAGGGCGCGGAGGTGCGAATCCTCGACATCGAGCAGCAGGGCGCAGAGGACTTCGCCCGGGCCTTCGAGGGCTGCGAGGCGGTCGTCTTCGCGGCGGGCGGTGGGCCGGACGGCAACATCGAGCGCAAGCGCACCGTCGATCTCGAGGGATCCCTCAAGTCGATCGAGGGCGCTCGGCAAGCGGGCATCCGGCGCTTCGTCCAGATCTCCGCGATCGGCGTCGACGACCCGCTGCCGGAGGACACCTCCGACGTCTGGCGGGCGTACGTCGAGGCCAAGCGCGACGCCGACGCCGCCCTGCGGGCCAGCGACCTCGACTGGACGATCATCCGCCCGGGCCGTCTCACCGACGACCCCGCGACCGGACTCGTGTCGCTCGGCGCGGACCTCGGCGGAGGCGACGTTCCCCGCGCCGACGTGGCGGCCGTGGTCGCCGGTGTGCTGGACGCCCCGCGCACGATCGGCAAGCAGTGGGTCCTGGTCAGCGGCACCACCTCGGTCGGCGAGGCGATCGCCACCGCGAGCTGACTACACCTCGTCGTCGACCAGGCTGTTGTAGGCGACGACGCCCCGGCGCAGGGCCGCGACGGTCTGGCGCGCGGTCTCGCGCACCGGGCTGTCCCCGGCGGCTCCGGCGACCTGACCGGCCAGGTCGATCAGCTGCTTCATCCACCGGACGAAGTCACCCGCGGCGAGGTCACTGACCTTCAGCACGTCGTCGAGGTCGTCCCCCTCGGCCCAGCGGTAGGCGATCCACGCGAAGCCGAGGTCGGGCGCGCGCAGGAAGTCGAGCTTGTGGTCCCGCTCGAGGGCGTCCAGGCTCCCCCACAGCTTCACCATCTCGCCGATGACCTCGCGCACGGCGCCGCCGGGCAGCCGCGGCGACGAGGCGTCGTCGGGACGGCGCGCCTCGAAGACGAGCACCGACAGCACGGCCGCCAGCCCCGACGGCGAGAGCTCGTCCCACAGGCCCAGGCGGATCGACTCCGCCGCGACCAGGTCCATGTCGGAGTAGAGCCGCATCAGGTGGCGACCGCGGTCGGTGATCGTGTCGCCCTCGAGGTACTCCAGCGCGGTCAGCACGTCGCAGACCCGGTCGAACTGACGGGCCACGGTGTTGGTCCGCTGCTCCACGCGGCGGCGCAGCGTCTGCGCGTCCCGGTCGAGCTTGCCGTAGCGCTCCGCCCAGCGTGCGTGGTCCTCCCGGTCGGGACAGGCGTGGCACGGGTGGGTACGCAGCTCTTCCCGGAGCCGGCTGATCTCCTCGTCGGCGTGCGTGCGGACCTGGTCGCCACGCACCCCACGCTGCTTGGTCAGCCGAGGCGGTGCCAGGTCGTGCGTCTTGGCCTTCAGCGACGAGGCGAGGTCGCGACGCATCTGCGGGTTGCGGCCGTTGAAGTTCTTGGGGATCCGGACCTTCCCCATGGCCTCCACCGGGGCCGGGAAGTCGATCATCGCGAGGCGGCGCGCCTGGCGGTCGGAGGTCACGACGTACGGCCGCGGCCCCTCCGGCGACCAACCGGGATCGATGACGACGGCCCAGCCGGCGAACTTGCCGGTCGGCACCATGATCACGTCCCCTGGCTTGAGCTCCTTCAGCGACTCCACGGCCTCCTCGCGCTGGTCGGCCTTGCGCGCCTTGCTGGCGCCCTTCTCGAGGTCGCTGATCCGCTGGCGGATCGCGGCGTACTCCATGAAGTCGCCCCGGTCGCACGTGGCCGCCTCCCGGTAGCCGGCCAGCGCGTCCTCGGCCTTGCGCAGCTGCCGCGCCAGCCCCACGACGGCCTTGTCGGCCTGGAACTGCGCGAACGACTGCTCCAGCAGCTCGCGCGAGCGGGTGCGGCCGAACTGGTGCACGAGGTTGACGGCCATGTTGTACGACGGCCGGAACGACGAGCGCAGCGGGTAGGTGCGAGTGGAGGCGAGGCCGGCCAGCTCGCGCGGGTTCATCCCCGGCTGCCAGAGCACGACGCCGTGGCCCTCGACGTCGAGGCCACGACGACCGGCGCGGCCGGTGAGCTGGGTGTACTCCCCCGGCGTGATCGCGGCGTGGGTCTCGCCGTTCCACTTGTCGAGCTTCTCGATCACGACCGTCCGCGCCGGCATGTTGATGCCGAGCGCGAGGGTCTCCGTGGCGAAGACGACCTTGCACAGCCCGCGCACGTAGAGCTCTTCGACGCACTGCTTGAACGCCGGCAGCATCCCGGCGTGGTGCGCGGCCACGCCGCGCGTCAGGCCGTCGAGGAAGTCGTGGTAGCCGAGCACTTGGAGGTCGTCGGGCGGGAGGTGGCGGCAGGACTCCTCGACGAACGCGAAGATCTCGTCACGCTCCTCCGGCTTCGTCAGCCGGATGCCGGCGCTGAGGCACTGCGTGACGGCGGCGTCGCAGCCCACCCGGCTGAAGACGAACACGATCGCCGGGAGCAGGCCCTCGCGGTCGAGGCGGTCGATCACGTCGACGCGGCTCGGGATCCACACCCGGCGGCCGTTGCCGACCTGGCGCTGCCCGGTCTTCTTCGCTCCCCGCGGGGTACGCCGGTCCTTGATGCGCGTGCTCGCCCAGTCGTCGCGCGCCACCTTGAGCAGCTCGTCGTTGACGGGGGCACCCTCCTTGACGAAGCCGGCGGCGGCATCGACGTCCGAGGAGGCGAAGAGGTCCAGCAGCCGCTTGCCCACCATCACGTGCTGGTAGAGCGGCACCGGCCGCTTCTCCTCGACGATCACGGTGGTGTCGCCCCGGACCGTCTCGAGCCACTCGCCGAACTCCTCCGCGTTGGAGACGGTCGCGGACAGCGAGACCAGGGCCACCGACTCCGGGAGGTGGATGATCACCTCTTCCCAGACGGCGCCGCGCTCGCGGTTGGCGAGGTAGTGCACCTCGTCCATGACCACGAAGCCCAGGCCGAGCAGGGTGCGCGACCCGGCGTACAGCATGTTGCGCAGCACCTCGGTGGTCATCACCACGATCGGGGCCTCGCCGTTGACGACGTTGTCGCCGGTCAGCAGGCCGACCTTGTCGGTGCCGTAGCGGGACACGAGGTCGTTGTACTTCTGGTTGGACAGCGCCTTGATCGGGGTGGTGAAGAAGCACTTGCGCCCGGTCTCGAGGGCCAGGTGCACGGCGAACTCGCCGACGATCGTCTTGCCCGACCCGGTCGGTGCCGCGACGAGGACGCTGCGGCCCTCCTCGATCGCCTCGCACCCGCGCAGCTGGAAGTCGTCGAGCGGGAAGTCGTAGAGGCCGGCGAAGTCGCGGAGCACGGGGTGCTGCTTGAGCTTGCGGTACGACGAGTACCGCTCGGACGGCGAAAGCTGCTGGTCGTCCGCGGTGCTCATGGAGCCAGCCTAGGCGGCGGGTCAGTACAGGACGGTCAGCGCGCCGGGAGCGCACTCCACCGTGAGCGGCAGCGCGCCGAAACGCTCGCCGTCGGCGTACGAGACGATCCCCGGCGCCGCGACCGTCACGGAGCGCACCCGGTGGTGCTGGTACGCCGGGTGGGTGGTGTGGGTGCCCTTGAAGAGCTTCGGGTAGGTGCGCACCAGCGCACCCTTGCTCATCGGCTTGATGATGACGACGTCGAGCAGGCCGTCGTCGAGGACCGCGCCCTCGGTGATCCGCAGGCCGCCGCCGAACGACGGGCCGTTGCCGACCGAGACCATCATCGCCTCGAGCGAGAGGGTCTCGCCGTCGAGCTCGAGGGTGTACGGCAGGGGGTTGAACGTCCGCAGCTCGGCGAGAGTGGCGATGTTGTAGCGCATCTGCCCCTTGGGCCAGGTCATCTGGTTGGCCCGCTCGTTGACGACGGCGTCGAACCCGGCGCAGAGCACGGTGGTGAAGTACTGCGACCCGCTGCGGGCCAGGTCGACGGTGCGGGTCCGGCCGGCGAGCAGGCGCTCGGTGGCGGCGCGCGGGTCCTTGCGCGGCAGGTCGAAGTAGCGGGCGACGTCGTTGCCCGTGCCGGCCGGGATGATGCCCAGCCGGGTCGGGGTTCCGGCGATGGCCTGGACCCCGATGTGGACCATGCCGTCCCCGCCGGCGATGACGAGCGTGTCGAAACCGTCGGCCACGCACTGGCGGGCGATGTCGAGGGCCTCGTCGGCGTCGCGGCCGGCCAGGCTCCGCGGGGTCAGCCCCGCCTCCTTGAAGCGCTCCAGCGCCGCGTCGCGCGCCTTCGCGCCCCGTCCCTTGCCGGACGTCGGGTTGGTCAGGAGCGCGATCTCGCCCAGGCTGCCGGTCACGGGCGAAGAGTAGCGCCGACTACCGGCCGGAGTCGCCGATCCTGAGCAGGACGGCGTACCGCTCGGCCGAGGCGCCCACGGAGCGCGCCAGCCGGGCGAAGGCGTCGAGCACGAGGTCGGCGGTGAAGGACGTGCCGGGCACGGCGAGGGCCAGCCGGTCGTCGCGCCGGACCAGGTGCACCTCACCGTGCCGCCACGCCTGGTGGGCCCGCAGCCGGACGGCGTCGCTGGCGACCGGCTCGGGGTAGGCCTCGTCCACCGCGACCAGGTCGCACGCGAGCGGCTCGTGGTCCTCGGCGAGGAGCTCGCCCCGTACGGCGTACCCGGTGCGCAGGCCGCCCAGCGCCGACCAGGTCACCTCCGCGACCCCGAGCCACTCGGGGAGGTCGAAGGGGTCGACGGGGGTGAGCGCCTCCCTCACAGTGGCGACGCCTCGTCGGGCGAGAGACCTGCGTTGGGGTTGGCCTCGGCCTTGCGGCGGTCGTGCGTGCGCGCCAGGACCTCGGAGATGCCGTAGAGGATGACCATCGGGACGGCCATGATCGTCATCGTGAACGGGTCCGTGGAGGGGGTCGCGATCGCGGCGAAGACGAAGATGCCGATGATGATCCAGGGTCGGTACTGCGCGAGCGTCTTGCCCTTGACGACGCCGGCCAGGTTGAGCATCACCACGAAGACCGGGATCTCGAACGCGAGCCCGAAGACCAGCAGGGTGCGGGTGAAGAACTGCAGGTAGTCGTTGAAGTCGATCAGGTTGGTGATGCCGTCGGGGTTGAACCCGATCAGGACCTCGAGGCCCTTCGGCAAGGTGAGCCAGCCGAGGAGCACACCGACCAGGAAGAGGGGTGCCGCGATGACGACGAAGATGCGGGTCCAGCGCTTCTCGCTGGGGTGCAGGCCCGGGACGATGAACGCCCAGATCTGGTAGAGCCAGACCGGGCAGGTGACGATCAGGGCGGTGAAGCCGCAGAGCTTGAGGTACAGCATCAGGCCGCCGCCGGCGCCCTGGGTCGTGGGCAGCGTGGCGCCCTGGGGAAGGTTCTCCCTGGCCGTCTTGTAGGGCCCGTACACGAAGTCGTAGAGCTGGTCGAAGAAGAACAGCGAGACGCCGAAGACGACCAGGAAGGTCAGTGCGACCCGGAGGACGCGTGCACGGAGCTCGCGGAAGTGGTCCGAGAGCGCCATCCGGCCGTCGGCACCCACCGGGTGCATCGGTTTGCCGGAGAACAGCCGAAAAATACCTCGTAGCGCCACGGGCGTGCGGGGCGTCCGGTCTCAGCCGTTGTTCTTGTCGGCCTGGCGGTCCTCGACGGGTGCCTGGTCCTGCGTCGTCGTCGGCGGCAGCTCGACCGGCGGCGGGGCGACGGGCGGCGTCGTGGTGTCCTTGACGTCGTCATCGTCGTCGTCGTCGCGCAGACCCTTGGTCTCCGCCTTGAAGATGCGCAACGCCTGGCCGGTCCCGCGGGCCAGATCGGGCAGCTTGGCGGCACCGAAGACCAGCACCACGATGACCAGGATCACGAGCCACTCGGCTCCCTGGGGCATTCCGATCATGGGGTTGAGCATCGTGACCTCATCTGTTGGTAGTCGGCGTCAGCCATGCTACGCCTTGGGCGAACTGACCGGTCGTCACGGGTAGAGGCTGAGGGCCTCACGCGCGGCGGCGGCGTACGACGCGGCGTACTCGGGCGGGCTGAGCACTCGCGCGTGGGGTGCGAGCCGCAGCAGGAGCCGCTGCAGCCACCGCTCGTTGGCGACCACGAGGTCCACCTCGAGGCGGCCACCGCGGCGCCGGCGTACGGCGTGGACGGGGTAGTACTCGACCACCCAGCGGGCAGCCGCGTCGAGCTCCAGTGTCGCCAGGATCGTGTCGGGCGACTGCGGGAAGAAACCGTCCTTGCCGAGGTCGCGCGGCGGCTCGGGCTCGGACTGGATCTCGCTGTCGAGCACCTCCGCCCGGGCGATCCGGTCCAGGCGGAAGAGGCGCGGTGCCTCGGCGCTGTGGCACCAGGCGTCGAGGTACGTGAAGCCGTCCGCGGTGACGACGCCGCGCGGGTCGACCACGCGCTCGGACTGCTCGTCGCGGGAGGGGACGTAGTAGCTCAGCCGCACCTGGCGGCGCTCGGCACTGGCCCGGCGGAGGTCGGCCTCGAGGCGCACCAGGTCGGGTCCGCCCGGGGAGTCGCCGGGGTCGATCTGGGCGACGCCGGAGCCGTGGGCGGCCGCCGCCTCCAGCTTGGCGAGCGCCCGGTCGACGATCTCGCGGGTCTCCTCGCCGGCACTCCCCCGCAGCGCCCGCAGCGCGACGATGATCGCGGTCGCCTCGGTGGGGGTCAGCCGCAGCGGCCGGGCGAGGTAGTCGGCGTTGGTGACCCGGATGACGCCATCGCCCCCCGGCTCCTCGAGCGCGTCCAGGTCGACGTCGATGAGGTCGTCGGGGTAGCCGCCGGGCAGGCCGCACATCAGCAGGACGTTGAGGTCGGCCAGGACCTGCTCGGCCGACACCCCCAGCGCGGTCGCGGCGTCCTCGAGGCGTACGGCGCCGCGCGCGTGCAGGAAGGGCACCAGCGTGAGGAGCCGGGCGACCTGGTCCTTGGCCCCCGCCGGCTGGATGCTCATGCGGACTCCCCCACCACGGCGCGGAGCCGGCGGACGACCTCGGCGCGCAGCTCGTCGGGCGACTCGACGTAGACGTCCGCCCCGTAGCCGAGCAGCTCCTCGGCGGCCGAGGTCCCGCCGCGGCCGATGCGGACCCGGTCCCACGACGTGCGGGTGTCCGGGCCGTCGACACCGGTCTCGACCGAGAGGGCGTCGCGCCGCAGGGCGTTGCCCGCGTCGCCGCGGACCAGCACCACCGCTTCCCCGGTGGCCGGTGCGGGCGCCAGGCGTACGGCGGTCGCGCGCACGTCGGTGCCGGGCGGGACGTCGTACGACCCGGGCGCGCCGACCTTGCGCGCCGCACCCTCGACCCGGGACAGCCGGAAGACGCGCTCCTGCTTGCGGTCGGTGTCGAGGCCGACGACGTACCAGCGTCCGGAGTAGCGGACGACTCCCCAGGGCTGCAGGTGCCGGGTGGTGGTGCGGGGGGCGCCGGGGCGCCGGTAGTCGAACTCGACCGGGGTCCGCTCCTGGGTCGCCTCCCAGAAGACGTCGAACGACGGCTCGTCAGCCGACAGTCGCGGCTCGGCGATGTCGAGCGCCGACTCGTCGATCTCGACGCCGAGGGCGGTGAGCTTGCGGACCGCCTCCGTGGTGGCGTCCGCGAGCCGGGCGTGCTGCCACACCCGGGTCGCGAGCCCGATGACCGCGGCCTCGTCAGGCGTCAGCGCGATGTCGGGGAGGGCCAGCAGGTCGGCGCGCACCCGGTAGCCCGGCTCGTCGTCGAAGTAGGCGTCCATGTTCCCGACCTCGATGGGCACGCCGAGGCTGCGCAGCTCTTCCTTGTCGCGCTCGAACATCTTCTCGAAGGCGTCGGTCGACGCGTCCGGGTAGAGGAACTCGCGGATCCGGTCCTTGCTGACGTAGTGGCGCTGGACCAGCAGCATGATCAGCAGGTTGAGCAGGCGCTCGCTCTTCCTGCCCGTCGTGCTGTTCATGCTGCTGATCCTTCCCGATGGATCAGGATGCAGCCAGGATGTCGACCACGAAGTAGAGCGTGTCGGTGCCCTTGATGCCGGCCTGGGCGTTGCCCTTCTTGCCGTAGCCGTCCGCCGGCGGGATCGCGAGGACCACGCGGCTGCCGACCTTGACGCCGACCAGCGTCTTGTCCCAGCCGGGGACGACGCCGCCGACGCCGATGGCGAACGACGCGGGGGTCTTGCTGTAGCTCTCGTCGAACGGCTTCTTGGCGTCGTAGACCTGGCCGAAGTAGTTGACCGTGATGGTCTGGCCCTTCTTGACGGCGTCGCCCGAGCCCTCGATCAGGGTCGCGGAGCGCAGCTTGCCGTTGGGCTCCGGCGTGCCCTTGAAGTCGAGGCCGGTGACCTTGTCACCGTCGGTGACGAGACCCGGTGCCCACGACGGCGCCGACTGCTTCTTGCCGTCCGGGCCCTTGAGCACCGTCGTCACGTCGATCAGGTCCACGACGATCAGGACCGTGTCCTTGTTGCCGATGCCCATCTGGGCGTTGCCGCTGTCACCGAAGGCGTCCTTCGCGGTGGCCGTGACGGCGACGCGGGAGCCGACCGTCTGGTCGAGGACCGCGTCCTTGAAGACCGGGTTGAGGTCGGCGCTGGCCGGGATGGTCTCGGTCTGGCCCGAGTCGTAGGTGCTGTAGGCCTGCTTCTGCGTGGTGCCGTTGCCGATCCAGATGTGGGCGGCGACCTGGTCGCCGTCGGCGATCTTGTCGCCGTCACCCTTGGTGACCACCGTGGTCGCGGTCTTGCTCACGTCGAGCTTGCCGTCCCACTTGACCTTGGGAGCCTTGCCGACGTCACCGGTGATGGCGATCCCGTGGAGGGCGTCGCTGGAGCTCGTGTCGTCCTTGTCGCTACCGCCGTCGGAGCCACAGGCGACCAGCGTGGTGCCGAGCAGGAGCGGGAGGAGCAGGACCGGGAGGCGTCGGAGACGTCGTGACACAGGTTCAACCTTAGGTTCGAGTACAGGGCAGCCCGGACACAGTAGCCGCCGACCCTGAGCGGATCCTGACCGCCGGGGCGCTCCGTGGGACGTACGCCGGCCGCTACATGCCGTCGATGAGGCGCTGGACCCGCTCGTCGTACGCCCGGAACGGGTCCTTGCAGAGCACGGTCCGCTGCGCCTGGTCGTTGAGCTTGAGGTGCACCCAGTCGACGGTGAAGTCGCGCCGGCGCTCCTGGGCCTTGCGGATGAACTCGCCGCGGAGACGGGCCCGGGTGGTCTGCGGCGGCACCGACTTGGCCTCGAAGATCTTCAGGTCGGTCGTCACCCGGGCGACCATGCCGCGCTTCTCGAGCAGGTAGTAGAGGCCGCGGTTGCGGTGGATGTCGTGGTAGGCGAGGTCCAGCTGGGCGACCCGGGGGTGGCCGAGCGGGAGCCCGTGCTTGGCGCGGTACTGCTCGATCAGCTTCCACTTGATGACCCAGTCGATCTCGCGGTCCACCAGGCCCAGGTCGTCCGACTCGACCGCCTTGAGGCCGCGCTCCCACAGGTCGAGCGCCGCCTCGATCACCGGCGTGCTGATCTCGCGGCGGTCGACGAAGTCGCGGGCCTTGGAGAGGTACTCCTGCTGGATCTCGAGCGCACTGGCCTCGCGACCGTTGGCGAGCCGGATCTTGCGGCGCCCGGTGACGTCGTGCGAGATCTCGCGGATCGCCCGGATCGGGTTCTCCATCGTGAGGTCGCGCATCACCACGCCCTCCTCGATCATCCGGAGGACCAGGTCGCAGCTGGCGACCTTGAGCATCGTGGTGGTCTCGCTCATGTTGGAGTCGCCGACGATGACGTGCAGGCGGCGGTACTTCTCCGCGTCCGCGTGGGGCTCGTCGCGGGTGTTGATGATGGGGCGGCTGCGCGTGGTGGCGCTGCTGACGCCCTCCCAGATGTGCTCGGCGCGCTGCGAGACGGAGAACGTGGCGCCGCGAGGGGTCTGGGTGATCTTGCCGGCGCCGACCACGATCTGGCGGGTGACCAGGAACGGGATGAGCACGTCGGCCAGCTTGGAGAACTCGCCGGCGCGGCTGACCAGGTAGTTCTCGTGGCAGCCGTAGGAGTTGCCGGCCGAGTCGGTGTTGTTCTTGAAGAGGTAGATCTCGCCGGCAATGCCCTCGTCGTGCAGCCGCTGCTCGGCATCGAGCAGCAGTCCCTCGAGGACCCGCTCCCCCGCCTTGTCGTGGGTGACCAGCTCGACGATGTCGTCGCACTCGGGGGTGGCGTACTCCGGGTGGCTGCCCACGTCGAGGTAGAGCCGCGCGCCGTTGCGCAGGAAGACGTTGCTGCTGCGGCCCCAGCTGACGACCTTGCGGAAGAGGTAGCGCGCGACCTCGTCGGGGCTCAGCCTGCGCTGGCCCTTGAACGTGCACGTGACGCCGTACTCGTTCTCGATACCGAAGATCCGCCGGTCCACGTGATCAGCCTAGGCCGATGCCGGTCAAACCGACCGCGAACCGCCGCGCCACTCGTGTCACTTCCGGTCGGGCGGCGGTGCGATCGGGGGCTCGCCGGTGAGCGGGTCCTCGAGAGGCGCCACGTCGCCGCTGACCTGGTCGGTCGGGTCCGCGGGGTCGTCGGGACCGCCGTCGGTCGGCACCGTCCCCGGGGCGTTGTCCTCGGGCAGCGGGTCCGCCGGCGTGGCCGGGCCCCGTCCGGCGAGGAGCTGGTCGAGCCGGGCCGGCCGGAGCCGGACGAACTTCCGCGGCTGCGTCCGGGTGCGGTCGAGCACGGCCACCTCGAGGTCGGCCACCGGGATGACCCGGTCCTCCCCCTCGGTGTGACCGAGCGCAGCGACCGCCACGCCGAGGGCGTCGCTGAGCGGCGCACCCTCGGTGTAGTGCTCCTCGAGGTAGCCGGCGACGACGTCGGCCGCGCCACCCATGACGGCGTAGCCGTGCTCGTCGGCGACCTGGCCGTCGTACGTCAGCCGGTAGAGCTGGTCGTCCGCGGCGACGTCGCCGATCTCGCCGACGAAGAGCTCCACCTCGTACGGCTTCTCGCCGCCGCTCGAGAAGATCGTGCCCAGGGTCTGGGCGTAGGCGTTGGCGAGGGCTCGGCCCGTCACGTCGCGCCGGTCGTAGGCGTAGCCGCGCATGTCGGCCAGGCGTACGCCGGCGATGCGCAGGTTCTCGAACTCGTTGTAGCGGCCGACCGCCGCGAACGCGATCCGGTCGTAGATCTCGGAGACCTTGTGCAGCGCCTGGGACGGGTTCTCTGAGGCGAACAGCACGCCGTCGGCGTACTGCACCGCGACCACCGAACGACCGCGGCCGATGCCCTTGCGGGCGAAGTCGGCCCGGTCCTTCATCAGCTGCTCGGGCGACACGTAGAACGGCATGCTCATGCGCTTGCTCCCCCGTCCAGCGAGGCGGCCGGGCCGTCGGGCCGGCCCATCCGGCCGGCGATCACCCGGTCGGCGATCGCGGCCACCTCGGCGTCCGGCATCCGGTAGCCGCCGTCGGTGGTCATCACCTGGACGACCGGGAAGATCCGGCGCGTCACGTCGGGTCCACCGGTGGCGGAGTCGTCGTCGGCCGCGTCGTACAGCGCCTCGACGACGGCCTGCACGGTCTGCTCGGCGGTGAAGTCGTCGCGGTAGAGCTTCTTGAGCGAGCCGCGCGCGAAGAGCGAGCCGGAGCCGACCGAGTGGAACGCGGTCTCCTCGTAGCGGCCGCCGGTGACGTCGTAGCTGAAGATCCGGCCGCCCTCGGTGTTGTGGTCGAACCCGGCGAAGAGGGGGACGACGGCCAGCCCCTGCATCGCCATGCCGAGGTTGTTGCGGATCAGGGCCGAGAGGCGGTTGGCCTTGCCGTCCATGGACAGCGTGCTGCCCTCGATCTTCTCGTAGTGCTCGAGCTCGGTCTGGAAGAGGCGCACCATCTCGACCGCGAGACCGGCGGTGCCGGCGATGCCGACCGCGGAGAACTCGTCGGCCGGGAAGACCTTCTGGATGTCGCGCTGGGCGATGATGTTGCCCATCGTGGCGCGGCGGTCGCCGGCCATGATCACGCCGCCGGGGAAGGTCGCCGAGACGATCGTCGTGCCGTGCGGCGCGAGGTCGCCGGCGTACCCCTGCGGGATCGCCTGGCGGCCCGGGAGCAGGTCGGGAGCCTGCACGGACAGGAACTCCGAGAACGACGAGGTGCCCGGCTGCAGGAAGGCAGCAGGAAGGCGCGAGTCGCCCAAGGCCTACTCCCCGCCCTTCTGGATGAACGACTTCACGAAGTCCTCGGCGTTGGTCTCGAGCACGTCGTCGATCTCGTCGAGGAGGTCGTCCACGTCGCTGTCGAGGGCTTCCTTGCGCTCGGCGACATCGGTCTCGGGGCTGGCCTCGACGGCTTCCTCGGACTCGGACGAGCGACGCGGTTGCTTCTGCTCCTGTGCCATGTGACGACCCTATCTAGTCAGCGGGTGAGAGCGGTGAACAAAGCCTCCGCCGTCTCACTTCGGTCGAGCAGCTCGCCCACGTGGGCCTTGCTGCCGCGCAGCGGGTCGATGGTCGGCACCCGCTGGAGGGACTCACGGCCGGGCAGGTCGAAGATCACCGAGTCCCAGGACGCCGCGGCCACGTGCTCGGCATACTTCTCGAGGCAGCGACCGCGGAAGTAGGCCCGGGTGTCCTCGGGCGGGTCGTGCATCGCGCCCTCGATCGCCGGGTCGGCAAGCAGCCGCTCGATCCGGCCGGCGGCGACGAGGCGGTGGTAGAGGCCCTTCTCGGGCCGGATGTCGGCGTACTGCAGGTCGATCGCCTGGAGCTTCGCACTGTCCCAGTCCAGGCCGTCCCGGTCGCGGTACTGCTCGAGCAGCTTGAGCTTGGCGACCCAGTCCAGCTCGCGGGACAGCGACATCGGGTCGTTCTCGAGCCGGTCCAGCACCGACTCCCAGCGGGCGAGCACGTCGACGGTCTGGCGGTCCGCGTCGGCGCCGTACCGGTCCTCGACGTACTTCTTGGCGAGGTCGAGGTACTCCAGCTGCAGCTGGATGCCGGTCAGCTCACGTCCGTCGACGAGGCGCACCTTGTGCTGCAGCGTCGGGTCGTGGGAGATCGCGCGGAGGCCGGCGACCGGGCCGTCGACCGTGAGGTCGGTCGTGATGAACCGGTCCTCGATCATGGCGAGCACGAGCGACGTCGTGCCGACCTTGAGGTACGTCGAGACCTCGGCCAGGTTGGCGTCGCCGATGATCACGTGCAGGCGGCGGTACTTCTCAGGATCCGCGTGCGGCTCGTCCCGCGTGTTGATGATCGGCCGCTTGAGGGTGGTCTCGAGGCCGACCTCGACCTCGAAGAAGTCGGCCCGCTGGCTCAGCTGGAAGCCGTGCTCGCGGCCGTCCTGGCCGATGCCGACGCGCCCGGCCCCGCAGACGACGGGCCGGCTGACGAAGAACGGCGTGAGGTGCCGGACGATGTCGCCGAACGGCGTCGACCGGCGCATCAGGTAGTTCTCGTGGGCGCCGTACGACGCGCCCTTGTTGTCGGTGTTGTTCTTGTAGAGCACGATCGACGGGCCGCCCGGCAGCTGCGCGGCCCGGCGCGACGCGTCCAGCATCACCAGCTCGCCGGCCTTGTCCCAGCGGACGGCGTCGAGCGGGGTCGTCACCTCGGGGCTGGAGTACTCCGGGTGCGCGTGGTCGACGTACAACCGGGCGCCGTTGGTGAGGATCACGTTGGCGAGGCCCATGTCCTCGTCGGTGAGCTGGCTCGGGTCGGCGACCTGGCGCGACATGTCGAACCCGCGGGCGTCGCGCAGCGGCGACTCCTCCTCGAAGTCCCACCGGGCGCGGCGGGCACGGACGGTCGCCGAGGCGTAGGCGTTGACGACCTGCGAGGACGCGACCATCGGGTTGGCCAGGGGCTGGCCCTGCACGGCGATGCCGTACTCGACCTCGATGCCCATGACCCGCCGCACGCTCATGATCCGAGCCTACGCGAGCGGTGCAGGCCGTAGCCTCGGCTCATGGGCCTGGACAACTCCGCACGGGCGATCGCCGCCGCCGAGGCGCTCGGCCTGGCGCACACCGTGACCCGGCACGGGCAGGTGCGCTCGCTGGAGGAGGCGGCGCACGCGCGCGGGGTCGAGCCGCGGCAGATCGTCAAGACCATGGTGGTGCGGCTCAGCGACGACGACCACCGCTTCGTGCTGGTGCCCGGCGACCGCGAGATCGCGTGGCCGAAGCTCCGGGCGCTGCTCGGGGTCAACCGGATCTCGATGCCGAGTGCGGAGACGGCGTACGCCGTGACCGGCTACGAGCGCGGCACCATCACCCCGCTCGGCAGCCAGGCCGCGCTGCCGGTCATCGCCGATGCGTCCATCGCGGGGCAGATCAGCATCGGGGGCGGCGCGCACGGCGTCGCCCTCACGGTGGACGCGGCGGCGCTGGTGGCAGCGCTCGGCGCCACCGTCGCCGACGTCACTGAGCCCGCGTAGCGCTCAGGACCGGGACTCGTCGTACGCGCGTCGCGTCGCCCGCCAGCTCACCGAGGCGGCGAGCAGCCCGAGCAGGACCACCATCAACCACAGCATGGTGGGACCCTGCCCGGGCGCCGTGGCAGGTAAACGCAGGGTTACAGGTACTGGCCCGTGTTGGCGACCGTGTCGATGGACCGGCCCGGCTCGGTGCCCTGCTTGCCGGTGATGAGCGTGCGGATGAAGACGATCCGCTCGCCCTTCTTGCCGGAGATGCGGGCCCAGTCGTCCGGGTTGGTCGTGTTGGGCAGGTCCTCGTTCTCCTTGAACTCGTCGACGCACGCCTGGAGCAGGTGCGAGACCCGCAGCCCCTTCTGGTCGTGGTCGAGCAGGTCCTTGATCGCCATCTTCTTCGCGCGGTCGACGATGTTCTGGATCATGGCGCCGGAGTTGAAGTCCTTGAAGTAGAGGACCTCCTTGTCGCCGTTGGCGTAGGTCACCTCGAGGAAGCGGTTCTCCTCGGTCTCGGTGTACATCCGCTCGACCGTCGCCCGGATCATCCCGGCGACACAGGCGTCCCGGTCGCCACCGAACTCGGACAGGTCCTCGGCGTGCAGCGGCAGCGAGGCCGTGAGGTACTTGCTGAAGATGTCGCGGGCGGACTCCGCGTCCGGGCGCTCGATCTTGATCTTCACGTCGAGCCGGCCGGGCCGCAGGATGGCCGGGTCGATCATGTCCTCGCGGTTGGAGGCGCCGATGACCAGCACGTTCTCGAGCAGCTCGACGCCGTCGATCTCGCTGAGCAGCTGCGGGACGATGGTGTTCTCGACGTCGGAGGACACCCCCGACCCACGGGTCCGGAAGAGCGAGTCCATCTCGTCGAAGAACACGATGACCGGCGTGCCCTCGCTGGCCTTCTCCCGGGCCCGCTGGAAGACCAGGCGGATGTGGCGCTCGGTCTCGCCGACGTACTTGTTGAGCAGCTCCGGGCCCTTGATGTTGAGAAAGTAGGACTTCCCTTCCTGGCCGGTCTTGGCGGCGACCTTCTTGGCCAGCGAGTTGGCGACCGCCTTGGCGATCAGCGTCTTGCCGCAGCCGGGCGGGCCGTAGAGCAGGACGCCCTTCGGGGGCTTGAGCTGGTGCTCGACGAAGAGCTCGGGGTGGAGGTACGGCAGCTCGACGGCGTCGCGGATCGTCTCGATCTGGCCGAAGAGACCGCCGATGTCGCTGTAGTCGATGTCCGGGACCTCTTCGAGGACCAGCTCCTCGACCTCGGACTTCGGGACCTTCTCGTAGACGTAGCCCGAGCGGGCGTCGAGCAGCAGCGAGTCGCCGGCGCGGATCTTCTCGTTGCGCAGCGGCTCGGCGAGACGTACGACGCGCTCCTCGTCCGCGTTGGCGATGACCAGGACGCGGTCGCCGTCGGCGAGCAGCTCCTTGAACATCACGACCTCGCCGACCTTCTCGTACTCGAGGGCGGCGACGACGTTGAGCGCCTCGTTGAGCATGACCTCCTGACCACGGTGGAGGTGGTCGAGGTCGACGCTCGGCGAGACGTTGACGCGGAGCTTGCGACCGCCGGTGAAGACGTCGATCGACCCGTCCTCGTTGCGGGTGAGGAACGTGCCGAAGCCGGCCGGCGGCTGGGCCAGCCGGTCGACCTCCTCCTTGAGCTTCATGATCTGGTCGCGGG
Organism: Nocardioides conyzicola; assembly: GCF_039543825.1. Lineage (NCBI taxonomy): Bacteria > Bacillati > Actinomycetota > Actinomycetes > Propionibacteriales > Nocardioidaceae > Nocardioides > Nocardioides conyzicola. The sequence continues at coordinate 65,228 of NZ_BAABKM010000004.1, forward strand.
CCTCGCGCAGCGTCTGGGCGAGCCGCTCGTTCTGCGAGGTCAGGCCCGCGAGGGAGCGCTGCGCGTCCGCGAGCCGCAGCTCGAGGCCGCGCGACCCGGTCGGGCTCTCGCTCAGCCGCCGCCGGAGGTCCGAGACCTCGGCCTCCAGGAACCGGACCTGCTCAGCGAGCTCTGCGGGGGTGCTGCCCCCGGTGCTGGAAACGTCATCGGATGAAGACATCAGCGCCACCTCCTGTACTTCGACCCTACCCGCGCGGACCATGGACCGGCGTAGTCATTTCGGGGAGTTGGTCACGTTTTGGACGCGACTGGCTCCTCCGGGCTACTCCGGGAGGTCGACGGGGACGTCGGCGGGCCGCGGGCCGGTGTAGTCCGGCCCGTACGCACCCGGTGCCGGGCGCCGCTTCTTCATCGGCGCCTTCTCCCCCGGGGCCATCCGCCTGGCGGTGACCAGGAACGCGGTGTGGCCGATCATCTTGTGTCCGGGGCGTACGGCGAGGCCCTCGACGTGCCAGTCGCGCACGAGGGACTCCCAGGCCTGCGGCTCGGTGAACCCGCCGTGCAGCCGCACGGTCTCCACGAAGCGGGAGAGCTGGGTCGTCGTCGCGACGTACGCGCAGACGATGCCGCCGGGCCACAGGGCGTCGGCCGCGGCATCGAGGCACTCCCACGGCGCCAGCATGTCGAGGATGACCCGGTCTGCCCGGTCGCCGGACGCGGGCAGGGCCTCGGCGAGGTCACCGACCGTCAGCTCCCAGGCCGGGTGCGTCTCGCCCTCGGGGCCACCGAAGAACTGGCCGACGTTGCGGCGCGCGACGTCGGCGAACTCCTCGCGGCGCTCGTACGACGAGACCCGGCCGAACGGGCCGACGGCACGCAGCAGCGAGCAGGTCAGCGCGCCCGAGCCGACGCCGGCCTCGACGACGTGGGCGCCGGGGAAGATGTCGGCGAACGCGACGATCTGCGCTGCGTCCTTGGGGTAGACGACGGCCGCCCCGCGCGGCATCGAGACGACGAACTCCGAGAGCAGCGGCCGGAAGACGAGGTACTCGCCGCCGGAGGACGACACGATGGTGAAGCCCTCCTCGCGCCCGATCAGGTCGTCGTGGGACATCCCGCCGCGGTTGGTGTGGAACGTCTTCCCGGGCTCCAGGCAGATGTTGTGCCGCCGCCCCTTGCCGTCGAGCAGGCGGACCCACTCCCCGGGGCGCAGCGGCCCGCGGTGGACTCCGGACCAGGCGTCCGGAGCGACGTCGGGGGCGTTGGGGCTGGTCTCTGCGGGGGTGTCGGACACCCCCGGAACACTAGTGGCCGCCCTGCTGGAAGGCCCTATCCACGTCGGCGGTGGTCAGCACGCCGAAGACGGATCCGTCGTCCTCGACCAGGAGGTACTCGGCGGCCGGGTAGCTGGTGATCGCGGTGACGAGCTCCTCGCCGGCGATCCCGGCCGGCAGGCGGAGGTCGTCGTCGATGGAGCGGGCGACCGCCGACGTCGCGACCCAGGGACGGCGCTCCTCGGGTGTGGCCTCCAGGGCCGCCTCGCTGACGATGCCGACCGGCACTCCGGACGAGGTGACCGTGATCAGGCTGCCGGCCTGCGCCTCCTGAGCCCGGCGTACGGCCTCCGCGATGGGCAGGTCGCCGGGGACGGCGAGGGTCCGCCGCGCGAGCTGGCGGGCGATCAGGTGCGGGAGCCGGCTGCGGAGCCGGGCCGACGACATCGCCGCCGTCGCCCCCGACCAGAGGAAGGCCGCGACCACGAAGGCCAGCAGGAAGTCGAGGACCGTCGGCTCCACGCCGGTCGCCCGGGACTGCGCGACCGGCCAGAGCATCGCCGCCACGGCGGTGGCGCGACCGGCCCAGCCGGCGACGATCGTGCCGCGGTGGACGTTGCCGGAGACCTGCCAGACGGCGGACTTGAGCACCCGGCCGCCGTCGAGCGGCAGGCCGGGCACGAGGTTGAGGAGCCCGACGAGGAGGTTGGCGCCGGCGAGGCCCTCGACGGCGACGAGCAGCAGGCCCTCGGGGGTGACGAACCACAGGCCGAGCGCGACCACGCCGACGGCGATCGAGGTGAGCGGGCCGACCACGGCGATCAGGAACTCCTCGCGCGGCTTCCTCGCCTCCCGCTCGATCGAGGTCATGCCACCGAGGAAGTGCAGGGTGATCGAGCCGACCTGGAAGCCGAGGCGGCGCGCCATCACCGCGTGCGACGCCTCGTGCAGCAGCACCGAGAGGTAGAGGATCACCGCGAACGCGAACCCGGCGACGTACTTCAAGGACCCGATCCCCGGGGACGACTGCTCGATCCGCGGCGCCACGATGACCGCGATCAGGCCGGCGACCAGGAACCAGGACGACGACACGAGCACGTCGCTGCCCGCGATGGTGCCGATCTTGAACGTGCCCGCGGGTCGGGGACGGCGGGGCGAGTCGGGCACGCTTCGAGGCTAGCCGAAGGTCCCGACGTCGGTGGGCCCGCCTAGGGTTGCCGACGTGGGTGTGGAGCAGGAGTCGCCGGCGACGCGCGTGTCGACCCCGGTCGACGGGGTGGACGTGCTCGGTGCGCTCTCCCCCAGCCGGGCGGGCGACTTCATGAGCTGTCCGCTGCTCTACCGCTTCCGCACGATCGACAGGCTCCCCGAGCCGCCGTCGCCCGATGCCGTCCGCGGCACGGTCATCCACAAGGTGCTCGAGGACCTCTTCGACCTCCCGGCGGCCGAGCGCACGCCGGAGACCGCCGACCGGATGCTGGTGCCGGCGTGGGAGGCGCTGGTCGAGCAGGACCCGACGCTGGTCGAGATGCTCGGGGCCACCGGCGGGCCCGAGACCGCGGCCTGGCTCGCCCACTGTCGCGAGGTCCTCGCCCGCTACTTCTCGCTCGAGGACCCGCGTCGGCTCGAGCCGGCCGAGCGCGAGCTGTACGTCGAGGCCCTGCTCGACTCCCGGCTGCTGCTACGCGGGTTCGTCGACCGCATCGACGTTGCGCCGGACGGCTCGATCCGCGTCGTCGACTACAAGAGCGGCAACGCGCCCAGCGAGATTTTCGAGGCCAAGGCGCTCTTCCAGATGAAGTTCTACGCGCTGGTCATCTGGAGGACCCGGGGCGTCGTCCCCGCCATGTTGCAGCTCGTCTACCTGGGTGACGCCCAGATCCTGCGCTACGTCCCGGACGAGGCCGACCTGCTGGCGACCCAGCGCAAGGTCGAGGCCGTCTGGGAGGCCATCCGTCTCGTCGCGGAGTCGGGCGACTGGCGCCCCAACCGCAGCCGGCTGTGCGACTGGTGCGCCCACCGGGCGATCTGCCCGGCCTGGGGCGGCACTCCGCCGCCACTGCCCGAGCGGATCGTCCCCGTCGACCTCGAGGGCCCCGACCTGCCGGACTAGCGGTGGTAGTCGGCCCAGATCGCGCCGAGGTCGATGCCCTCGAGGGTGTCGGCGAAGACCCGGCGCTCGCCGGCGAGGACCGGGACGTGGTTCTCGACGACCAGCACCAGGCAGCCGGCGCTCTCGGCCGACTTCGCGCCCGTGTTGGAGTCCTCGACGGCCAGGCACTCCCCTGGCTTCAGGCCCAGCGCGGCGGCGGCGGTGAGGTAGGGCTCGGGGTGCGGCTTGCCGAACTCCACGATGTCGCCGGTCACGATCACCCGGAAGGTCTCGGGCGGCAGCTGGGCCAGGATCGGCGCCACGAACCGCTGGTAGGACATGGTCACCAGCGCGCACGGCGTACCCGCGGCCGACAGCTCCTCGAGGATCGCGCGCGCACCGGGACGCCACGGCACCGAGTCCTCGACCCGGGCCACCACTCCGTCGAGGAGCTCCTCGACGATCTGCTCGGCCGACGGCTCGATGCCCATGTGCTCGCGGATGTAGCGACCGGACTCGAGCAGGTCGTTGCCGACCAGGTTGAGCGCGTGCGCGTGGCTCCAGGTGCCGCCGTGCCGCTGGGCGATCTCGAACTCGGTGTCGATCCAGTAGGGCTCGGTGTCGACCAGGGTGCCGTCCATGTCCCACAGCACCGCGCGCGGGAGGGACCCTGGGACGGACTCAGTCATCCGGGTCGTAGCCCAGGTTGGGCGACAGCCAGCGCTCGGCCTCGGTGACCGACCAGCCCTTGCGCTCGGCGTAGTCCTCGATCTGGTCGCGACCGAGCCGCCCCACGACGAAGTACTGCGAGTCCGGGTGGGAGAAGTACCAGCCGGAGACCGCTGCACCGGGCCACATCGCCATGCTCTCGGTGAGCTCGATCCCGACGCTGGCCTGCACGTCGAGCAGCTCCCAGAGCGTCTGCTTCTCGGTGTGCTCCGGGCAGGCCGGGTATCCGGGCGCCGGGCGGATGCCGGCGTACCGCTCGGCGATCAGGTCGGCGTTGGAGAGCTGCTCGTCGTTGACGTGCCCCCAGAACTCGGTGCGCACCCGCTGGTGCAGCCGCTCGGCGAACGCCTCGGCCAGGCGGTCGGCCAGGGCCTCCAGCATGATCGCGGAGTAGTCGTCGTTGGCGGCCTTGAAGCGGTCGATGTGCTCCTGCGACCCGAGACCCGCGGTCACGGCGAACGCGCCGACGTGGTCGGCGAGCCCGGTCTCGCGGGGTGCGACGAAGTCGCCCAGCGACCGGTTGGGCACGCCGTCGCGGTGCTCGCCCTGCTGCCGCAGGTTGTGCAGCGTCGTGAGCACGGTCGAGCGGGAGTCGTCGGTGTAGAGCTCGATGTCGTCACCGACGGCGCTCGCGGGGAAGAAGCCGAAGACCGCGTTGGCCGTCAGCCACTTCTCGGCGACGATCCGGTCGAGCATGGCCTGGGCGTCGTCGTACAGCGCCCGGGCGGTCTCCCCGGTCGTCGGGCTGTTGAGGATGTCGGGGAACTTGCCCTTCATCTCCCAGGCGTTGAAGAACGGCTGCCAGTCGATGTACTCGCGCAGCTCGGCCAGGTCGTAGCCGGTGAGCACGTGCGTGCCCGGCTGTCGCGGCGCCGGCGGCTGGTAGTCCGTCCAGTCGATGGGCGTCCGGTTGGCCCGGGCCTTCTCGAGGCTCAGCATCGGGCGGTCATGCTTGGCCGCGTGCCGCTCGCGCAGCGAGTCGTAGTCGGCCTTGACGTCGGCCATCACCTTCGGGCGCTGGGTGTCGCTCAGCAGCGCGGCGAGCATCGGCACCGACCGGGAGGCGTCCTTGACCCAGACGACGGGCTGGTCGTACTTGCCGTCGACCTTCACCGCGGTGTGAGCGCGCGAGGTCGTGGCCCCGCCGATCAGCAGCGGGATCGTGAAGCCCTGGCGCTGCATCTCGGACGCGACGTTGACCATCTCGTCGAGCGACGGCGTGATCAGGCCGGACAGGCCGATCGCGTCGGCGCCGACCTCCTTCGCCTTGTCCAGGATCTTCTGCGCCGGGACCATCACCCCGAGGTCGATCACCTCGAAGTTGTTGCACTGGAGGACCACGCCGACGATGTTCTTGCCGATGTCGTGGACGTCGCCCTTCACGGTCGCCATCACGATGGTGCCGTTGGTGTCCTTGGCGGTGGCGTACTCGGGGTTGTCGATCTTCTCCTGCTCGATGAACGGGATCAGGTAGGCGACGGCCTTCTTCATCACCCGCGCCGACTTCACCACCTGCGGCAGGAACATCTTGCCGGCGCCGAAGAGGTCGCCGACGACGTTCATGCCGTCCATCAGCGGACCCTCGATGACCTCGATCGGCCGGCCGCCGCGCTCGGCGATCTCGTTGCGGAGCTCCTCGGTGTCACTCTCGGCGTACGCGTCGATGCCCTTAACCAAGGCGTGCGTGATCCGCTCGCCGACCGGCAGGCTGCGCCACTCGGCGGCCTCGGCCTCGACGACCTCGCCCTGCTTGTTGTGCTCCTCCGCGATCTCGAGCAGGCGCTCGGCGGCGTCGGGGCGGCGGTTGAGCACCACGTCCTCGATCCGCTCGCGCAGCTCGGGCTCCACCTCGGAGTACGGGATCAGGGCGCCGGCGTTGACGATGCCCATGTCGAGCCCGGCCGCGATCGCGTGGTAGAGGAACACCGCGTGGATCGCCTCGCGCACCGGGTTGTTGCCGCGGAACGAGAAGCTGACGTTGGAGATGCCGCCGGACACCTTGGCGCCGGGCAGGTTCTCCTTGATCCAGCGGGTCGCCTCGATGAAGTCCTTGCCGTACGCCGCGTGCTCCTCGATGCCGGTCGCGACGGCGAAGACGTTGGGGTCGAAGATGATGTCGTCGGGCGGGAAGCCCACCTCGTCGACGAGGATCCGGTAGGCGCGCTCGCAGATCGCCTTGCGGCGCTCGAGGTTGTCGGCCTGGCCGTCCTCGTCGAAGGCCATCACGACCGCGGCCGCGCCGTACTTGCGGACCAGGCGGGCCTGCTCGCGGAACTTGTCCTCGCCCTCCTTCATGGAGATCGAGTTGACGATCGGCTTGCCCTGGACGTTCTTCAGGCCGGCCTCGATGACCTCCCACTTGGAGGAGTCGACCATCAGCGGGACGCGGGAGATGTCGGGCTCGCTGGCGATCAGCTTGAGGAACCGGTCCATCGCGGCGACGCCGTCGATCATCCCCTCGTCCATGTTGACGTCGATGACCTGGGCGCCGTTCTCGACCTGCTGGACGGCCACGGCGAGGGCGGCGTCGTAGTCGCCGGCCTTGATCAGGTTGCGGAACTTGGCCGAGCCGGTGATGTTGGTCCGCTCGCCGACGTTGACGAAGAGGCTGTCCTCGGTGATCGTGAGCGGCTCGAGGCCGGAGAGCCGCATCCCGGCGCCGACGACCTGGGGCGTACGGCGCGCCTTGGCCTCGACCGCCTGGGCGATCGCGGCGATGTGGGCGGGCGTGGTGCCGCAGCAGCCGCCGACGATGTTGACGAAGCCGCTGTCCGCGAACTCGGCGATGATCGCCGAGGTCTCCTCCGGCGCCTCGTCGTACTCGCCGAACGCGTTGGGCAGGCCGGCGTTGGGGTAGCAGGAGACGAACGAGTCGGCGAGGCGCGCCAGCTCGGCGATGTAGGGGCGCATCTCCTTGGCGCCGAGGGCGCAGTTGAGGCCCACGGCGAGCGGCCGGACGTGGCGCACCGAGTCCCAGAACGCCTCGGTGACCTGCCCGGAGAGCGTGCGACCCGACGCGTCGGTGATGGTGCCGGAGATGATGACCGGCCAGCGCCGGCCGTGCTCCTCGAAGAGGGTCTCGACGGCGAAGATCGCCGCCTTCGCGTTGAGGGTGTCGAAGATCGTCTCGATCATCAGCAGGTCGGAGCCGCCGTCGACCAGGCCACGCGCGGCCTCGAGGTAGGCAGAGACGAGCTCGTCGAACGAGACGTTGCGAGCGGCGGGGTCGTTGACGTCCGGGGAGATCGACGCGGTCCGGGTGGTCGGTCCGAGGGCGCCCGCGACGTACCGCGGTCGCTCGGGGGTCGAGACCGCGTCGGCCTCGCGGCGGGCCAGGCGGGCCGACTCGAGGTTGAATTCGTAGCCGAGCTCCTCGAGCCCGTAGTCACGCAGCGACACCGCGTTGGCGTTGAACGTGTTGGTCTCGATGATGTCGGCGCCGGCCTCGAGGTACTCGCGGTGGATGCCGGCGATGATCTCGGGCTGGGTGAGGGTCAGCAGGTCGTTGTTGCCGACCAGGTCGCTCGGCCAGTCGGCGAACCGCTCTCCCCGGTAGCCGGCCTCGTCCGGACGGTCCCGCTGGATCGCCGTGCCCATCGCACCGTCGAGCACCATGATCCGGGCCTCGAGGGTGCGGGTGAGCTCCTCGGTGGCGTCGGGACGCAGGTCGGGCGACGTGGGCTGACCAGCAGGCACGGTTCTCCTCTCGGGGCCGCGGGGAGCGGCCAGGGATCAAGCCTAGGAACAGCGTCCAGAAGGCGGACCTGATTCCCAGATCGTGACATCGAGCGTCCTGTCCGCTGAAATCCACAGGCGGACTACGCTGGCAGGGTGATCGAGTTGGAAGATGTGTCGGACCTGGTGGATCCGATCGTCATCGCCGCGTTCGAGGGCTGGAACGACGCCGCGGACGCCGCTTCGTCGACCATCGACCACCTGATGCGGGTGTGGAACGCGCGGGTCGTCGGTGCGATCGACCCCGAGGACTACTACGACTTCCAGGTCAACCGGCCCTCGGTCGGCGTCGACGACAACGGCCACCGGCGCGTCAGCTGGCCCAGCACCCAGATCGCGATCGCGTCGCCCCCGACGCTGGACCGCGACATCATCCTGGTCCGCGGGATCGAGCCCAACATGCGCTGGCGCCGCTTCTGCGCCGAGCTGTTGACCGCGTGCGACGAGCTCGGGGCCGAGATGGTCGTCACCCTCGGCGCGCTGCTCGCGGACACGCCCCACACCCGGCCGATCCCGGTCACGGGTACGGCGACCGAGCCCGAGCTCATCGACCGCCTCAAGCTCGAGGAGTCGACATACGAAGGACCCACGGGGATCGTCGGCGTCTTCCAGGACGCCTGCGTCCAGCTGGACATCCCGTCCGTGTCCTACTGGGCCGCGGTGCCCCACTACGTGGCCCAGCCGCCGTGCCCGAAGGCGACCCTGGCGCTGGTCGGCCAGCTGGAGGACCTCCTGGAGGCCAGCATCCCGCTCGACGACCTGCCCGAGGACGCCCGCGCCTGGGAGCGCGGCGTCGACGAGCTGGCCGAGGAGGACGAGGACGTCGCCGACTACGTCCGGTCCCTCGAGGAGACCCGCGACACCACCGAGCTCCCCGAGGCCTCCGGCGAGGCCATCGCCCGCGAGTTCGAGCGCTACCTCAAGCGCCGCGGCGAGGACGACTAGCTAGAGCGCCAGGCCGAGTGCTGCGTCGATGACGGCCAGCATCTGGACGGCGGCCTCCGGGTCGGAGGTGTCCGCGAGCCCGTCGGTGCCGAGCGTCGCGGCCACCCAGGCGTCGACCGCCGCGGTGGCACGAGGAGCGTCGAGGTCGGCCGCGAGAGCGGCGAGCACCTCCGTCACGACCGGCGCGGCCGGGGCGCCCGCGCCGAGCGACAGGGCCCGGCGCCAGCGGTCGAGGTCGTCGACCGCGGTCCACAGCTCGGCGTCGACCCACTCCCAGTCGTCCCGGTAGTGGTGCCGCATCAGGGCCAGCCGGATCGCCATCGGGTCGACGTCGCTGTTGCGCAGCGCGGAGACGAAGACCAGGTTGCCCCGCGACTTCGACATCTTCTCGCCGTCGTACCCGACCATCCCGCCGTGGCTGTAGACCTGCGCGAACGGCGTCCCGGGTACGGCGACCTGCGCGTGCCCGGCGCACATCTCGTGGTGCGGGAAGACCAGGTCGCTGCCACCTCCCTGGACGTCGAAGGCGCCGCCCAGGTGCTCCTGGGCGATCGCGGTGCACTCGACGTGCCAGCCCGGCCGGCCGGGACCCCACGGGCTCGGCCACGACGGCTCGCCCTCGCGCTCGCCGCGCCACACGACGCAGTCGAGCGGGTCCTTCTTGCCCGGACGCTCCGGGTCTCCCCCGCGGTCGGGGTAGATCTCGAGCATCTTCTCGCGCGTCCACCCGGACTCGGCGCCGAAGGCCGGGTCGGCGGTCACCGAGTAGTAGAGGTCGTCCTCGACGCGGTAGATGGAGCCCACGGCCTCGAGGCGCTTGATCAGCTCGATCACGAGCGGGATCGACTCGACCGCGCCGATGTAGTGCGCCGGCGGGAGGACCCGCAGCGCCGTCATGTCCTGGCGGAAGAGCTCGGTCTCGCGCTCGGCCAGCTCCACCCAGTCGACGTGCACCTTGGTGGCCCGCTCGAGGAGCGGGTCGTCGACGTCGGTGACGTTCTGGACGTAGGTGACGTCGAGGCCCGCGTTGCGCCAGGCCCGGTTGAGCAGGTCGAAGGCGACATAGGTGTTGGCGTGGCCCAGGTGGGTGGCGTCGTACGGCGTGATGCCACAGACGTACATGCGGGCGGCCCCGTCCGGGGTGGTGGTGACCAGACCGCCCGACGGGGTGTCGTGGACGGCCACGTCCGGGCCCGTGACAGGCAGGGTCGGGATGTCCGGTGAGGCCCAAGCGCGCATGGCCCAGAGCCTAATGGTCGGCGGTCAGAAGGGCGGCCACGGGATGGCCGGCCACTCGCCGCGCGGCGACGGCAGGACCGCGCGCTCGGCGAGCCGGGCGCACCGCCGGAAGAGCGCGTCGATCTCGAAGTCGGCCAGGTGGTCGGCCAGGGCGTCACCGAGCGGACCGGTGAGCGCGAGCCGGACCCGCTCGACGCCCGCGAGCTCCTCCGCGGTCAGCGGCTCCCCCAGCCAGCCCCACAGCACCGTGCGCAGCTTGTGCTCGGCGTGGAAGGTGACGCCGTGGTCGACGCCGTACCGGTGCCCGTCCGTCATCTCCAGGACGTGCCCGCCCTTGCGGTCGGCGTTGTTGACGAGGATGTCGAAGACGGCCATCCGTCGCAGCGGCGCGGAGTCCTCGTGGATCAGCGAGACCGGCTGGTCCTGGCCGTCGACGCCGTCGAAGACGTGCCGCCAGCCGTCGGGCACGTCGCCCTCGCGCACCAGCGTGACCGCGACCTGCTCCGCGTCGGGCTCCTGCCAGCGCTGCACCATGCCGAGCCCGTGCGGCCCGTCGCGCAGCCAGGTCTCGGGGACGACGTCCCAGCCGGTCGCCTCCGAGAGGAGGTACGCCGCGCGCTCGCGGTCGGCGAGGGTGCCGTGCGGGAAGTCCCAGAGCGGTCGTTCGCCGGAGACGGGCTTGTAGACGACCTGGATCCCGTCGATCTCGCCCAGGAACGTCGCGTTCGAGGCGGGCATGATCCGACCCCGCAGCTCCAGCTCGCCCTCGATCAGGTCGGGCGCCGGGTCCGCGGTCACGCCGGGCTCATGGCTCACGTCGCCGGAAGCCGTTCGCCCGCACGCACAGGTGCCCCTCGGGGTCGACCGGGTTGCCGCAGAACGGGCAGTCGGGCCGGCCGGCGCCGAGCACCTGCTCGGTCCGCTTGACGAACGCGCGCGCCACACCGGCCGGGATCCGCACCAGGAACACCTCGTCGGGCTCCGGCTCCTCGAAGTCCTCGTCGTCCAGGTCGGCGACCTGCTCGGGGGTGATGACGGCGGCCTCGCTGTAGGGGAACACCTCGATCACCAGCCGCTCGTCGGACGAGTCCCACGACAGCGTCATCGTCCCGGCCCGGAACTCCTCCTCGATCGGCTGCTCCAGCGGGTCGGAGTCCTCGAGGCCGAGCGGTGCCATCGCGGGGACGGCTGCGTCGCCGTGGGTGCTGGCCAGCACCTCGTCGAGCAGCTCGTCGATCCGCTCGGCCAGTGCCTGGACCTGCTGCTTCTCCAGGGCGACGCTGACCAGCCGCGGCCCGGAGCGTGCCTGCAGGAAGAAGGTGCGTTGGCCGGGAGCACCGACGGTGCCGGCCACGAAGCGCTCGGGCGGGTCGAACCCGTGGACGAGTGGAGCCATGCATTCACCCTAGGCGGTCGCCGAAGGGCCGGCGCCACCGCCGACTGCCGCGTCGTTCGTCCGGCGTCGGCGCGTCCCCTTCGCCGCCGGCGGGGGCGCCAGCCAGGAGAGGTCGCCGGAGTGGGTGTTGGTCGCCAGGACGTAGGGCCTCGTGGACGTGTAGCGGATGATCGAGACCGACGCCGGGTCGACGTGCAGCCGCTGGAAGAGGTCGAGGTGCATGCCGAGCGCGTCGGCCAGGATCGACTTGATCAGGTCGCCGTGGCTGACGGCCACCCACACCGCTCCGGCGCCGTGCTCGGCCTCGATGAGCGCGTCGCGCCGGCGTACGGCGGACACCGCGCGGGCCTGCATCGCCACCATCGACTCGCCCCCGGGGAAGGTCACCGCCGACGGCTGCGCCTGGACCGTCGACCAGAGCTTCTCCTTGGCCAGCTCCTTGAGCGGGCGCCCCTGCCAGTCGCCGTAGTCGCACTCGGTGATGCCGCGCTCCGTGACCGGCCGCAGCGCGCCTGCCTGGGCCGACACGATCGCCTTCGTGGTCTGGCGGCAGCGCTCGAGCGGGCTGGTCACCGCCGCGACCAGCGGCACGACCGCCAGCCGCTCGCCGGTGCGCGCGACCTGGGTGGCGCCGGTCTCGTCGAGCCGCACGCCCGGCGTACGGCCCGCGAGGACCCCCGACGCGTTCGCCGTCGTACGTCCGTGCCGGACCAGGATCACCGTTGCCATGTCGGCGACTGTAGTGCGACCCCCCTGCGGCTACCGTGGCCCCGTGATCGTGGACTGCGCCCTCTACCGAGACGGCAGGCGCACGGACAGCGGCACGCACTGGCGCCAGCTGCGCGCCGAGGCCGACCAGCAGGGCGACTTCGTGTGGATCGGCATGCACGACCCGGACGAGGACGAGATCCACGAGGTCGCGGAGGTCTTCGGCCTGCACCCGCTCGCCGTCGAGGACGCCATCCAGCCGCACCAGCGCCCCAAGCTGGAGCGCTTCGACGACATGATCTTCCTGGTCATCAAGACGCTCTGGTACATCGACGCGGACGACGCCGTCGAGACCGGTGAGATCGCACTGTTCGTGGGTCCGGACTTCGTCGTCTCCGTGCGGCACGGCGACGGCAACGAGCTGCACTCGGCGCGCGAGGAGCTCGAGCAGAGCCGCAAGGTGCTCAGCCACGGGCCCGGTGGGGTGCTGTACGCCGTGATCGACCGGGTCGTCGACGAGTACCTCGACGTCACCGACGAGCTCGTCATCGACGTCGACGAGATCGAGACCTCCGTCTTCTCCAACGACCGCACCAACGACTCCGCGCGGATCTACGTCCTCAAGCGCGAGATCGCCGAGGTACGCCGTGCGGTGCTGCCGCTGCGCGACCCCGTCGTGCGCCTGGCCAGCGGCGACATCCCGGCCGTCCCGGAGGAGGCGACGCCCTTCTTCCGCGACGTCGCCGACCACCTGGCCCGCGCCGCGGAGACGGTGGACTCGCTCGACGCGCTGCTGTCCACGGCGTTCGACGCCCACCTCGCGCAGATCTCGGTGCAGCAGAACGACGACATGCGCAAGATCTCCGCCGGGGCAGCCCTGATCGTCGTGCCGACCCTGATCGCCGGCGTCTACGGGATGAACTTCAAGCACATGCCCGAGCTCAGCTGGACCTACGGCTACCCGTTCGCGCTGCTGCTGATGGCCGCGGCCGCCGGCGGGCTGTGGGTGCTGTTCAAGCGGTCCGGCTGGCTGTAGGTCAGGCCGCGATCACGCCGGTCGCGACCAGCGCGAGCGTCACGACACCGAGGCCGATCCGGTAGACCACGAACGGCGTGTACGAGTGCGTCGTGACGTAGCGCAGCAGCCACGCGATCGCGGCGTACCCGACGACGAACGAGACGATGGTCGCGACGATCGTCGGGCCCCAGCCGTAGAGGTTGTCGCCGTTGGGCACGTCCTTCAGCTCGAAGACGCCGGCGCCGATCACGGCCGGCACCGCGAGCAGGAAGGCGTAGCGGGTCGCCGTCTCGCGCTCGTAGCCGAGGAACCGGCCCATCGACAGCGTCGCGCCCGACCGGGACACGCCGGGGATCAGGGCCAGCGCCTGCGCCAGCCCCATCAGCACCGCGTCCCGCAGCGACAGGTGCTTGAGGGTCTTGTCGGTGCTGCCGACCCGGTCGGCGATGCCCAGCACGATGCCGCCGACGATCAGCGTCGTCCCGACGATCCAGAGGCTGCGGAAGTCCTTCTCGATCACGTCCTTGAGAGCGATGCCGAGGATCACGATCGGGAGCGAGCCGAGGATGATGAACCAGCCCATCCGAGCGTCGAGCTGGCCGCGGTACTCCGGTCGGAAGAGCGACTTCGCCCAGGTCACGCCGATCCGCCAGATGTCGCGCCAGAAGAAGATGAGCACCGCGAGCTCGGTGCCGATCTGGATCACGGCGGTGAACGCCGCGCCCGGGTCACCCCAGCCGAAGATCTCCGGGAAGATCCGGAGGTGAGCGCTGCTCGAGATCGGCAGGAACTCGGTCAACCCCTGGATGACGCCAAGGACCACGGCCTGCAGGAAGTCCACCACGAGCGGGAATCCTACGGGCGTTCGCCTGGCGTGCCGGTGGCACCCCGCGTGGGTGGTCCGACTAATTTGTCCGCATGCAGCAGCGGCGAGTCGGCACGACCGGCCTGACGGTGTCCCGGCTGGGCCTGGGCACCATGACCTGGGGTCGGGACACCGACGAGCACGAGGCCCGCGACCAGCTGATCGCGTACGCCGAGGCCGGCGGCAACCTCGTGGACACGGCGGCCGGCTACGGCAACGGCGCCTCCGAGGAGCTCATCGGCACCCTCATCGGCGACGTCGTCGCCCGCGACGAGGTCGTGCTCGCCACCAAGGCCGGCATCAGCGCTCGGCCCGGAGGACGGTCCTACAACACCTCCCGCGGCCACCTGCTCAGCACGCTCGACGCGTCGCTGAAGCGGCTCGGGGTCGAGCACGTCGACCTGTGGCAGGTGCACATCTGGTCCGACGAGACCCCGGTCGAGGAGACGCTCGCCGCTCTCGACCACGCGGTCGCGACCGGGCGCGCGTCGTACGTCGGCATCTCCAACTACACCGGGTGGCAGACCGCCCAGGCGGCGACCTGGCAGCGGGCGGTGCCCGGCCGGGTGCCGCTGGCCAGCACGCAGGTCGAGTACTCGCTGCTCAACCGGGCCGTCGAGCACGAGGTGCTGCCGGCGGCGGCCGCCCTGGGCCTGGGCGTGCTGCCCTGGTCGCCGCTGGGCCGCGGGGTGCTGACGGGCAAGTACCGGAGCGGTACGCCGTCGGACTCCCGTGCCGCGTCCACGCACTTCGCCAACTTCGTCAATCCCTACCTCGACGACCGCGGTGCGGGCATCGTCGAGGCGGTGGCCCGCGCCGCCGACGGACTCGGCTGGTCCGCGCTGGAGGTCGCGCTGACCTGGGTCCGCGACCGGCCCGGCGTGACCGCGCCGATCGTCGGGGCGCGCACGGCCGCCCAGCTGCGCGGGGCGCTGGGGATCGAGGAGCTGTCCCTGCCCGCGGAGCTGATCGCCGCCCTGGACGACGTGTCCGCCGACTGAAGGGAACCCCATCGATGAGCCGTGCGCACCGCCGTCCGCCCGCCCCGGGGGTGGAGTGGGAGTTCGACCGGGTGACGTTCTCGCGGGAGTACTCCCGCAACGTCGTCCGCAAGCTGCTCGTCGAGCGCGCCGAGCACGGCGGCTGGGAGCTCGACCGGGTCCGGATCGGGCCGGACGGCACCCGCCGGGTGGTGCTGCGGCGCAAGATCATCCGGCAGGTGCGACCGGACTTCTCCTACAGCTAGACGTCGTCCAGGAACCGGTCGAAGACCCGCGCGCCGAACTCGAGAGCGTCGACCGGCACCCGCTCGTCGACACCGTGGAAGAGCGCGGTGAAGTCGAGGTCGGCCGGCAGCCGCAGCGGCGCGAAGCCGTAGGACCGCATCCCGAGCTTGCGGAAGTGCTTGGCGTCCGTGCCCCCGCTCATCAGGTACGGCGCCACGATCGCGTCGTCGTCCTCGGCGAGGATCGACCGGGTCATGGCGTCGACCAGGTCGCCGCCGTACGGCGTCTCCCACGGCTGCTGGTGGCTCACGTAGTCGATCTCGACGTCCTCGCCCACCAGCTCGGCGAGGGTCGCGAAGAACTCGTCCTCGAAGCCGGGCAGGAAGCGGCCGTCGACGTGGGCGGTGGCCTCGGTCGGGATCACGTTGACCTTGTAGCCGGCGCCGAGCATCGTCGGGTTGCAGGTGTTGCGGATGACCGCGCCCATCATCCGGGCGGCGCCGCCGAACTCCTGGACCAGCTCCTCGGCGTTCTCCGGGGTCGCCTCGGTGCCCGCGAGCTCGCCGACGGCCGCGAGCAGGGTGCGCATGGCGGGCGTCAGCCGCACCGGCCACTCGTAGGCGCCGATGCGGGCGACCGCGCCGGCCAGCGAGGTGACGGCGTTCTCGCGGTTGATCATCGAGCCGTGGCCGGCCCGGCCGCGGGACGTGAGCCGCATCCAGGCCATCCCCTTCTCGGCGGCCTCGACCAGGTAGACCCGCCGGCTGCGGACGGTGGCGCTGAACCCGCCGACCTCGCCCACCGCGTCGGTGCAGCCCTCGAGGAGCTCCGGGTGGTCCTCGACGATCTCCTGCGCCCCCTGGTGGCCGCCGGCCTCCTCGTCGGCGGTGAAGCACAGCGTGATCGGCCGCGACGGGACCCGGCCGTTGCGCTGGCGGTCGCGCACGATGCTGAGCAGCATCGCGTCGAAGTCCTTCATGTCGACCGCGCCGCGGCCCCACACGTAGCCGTCCTGGATCTCACCGGAGAAGGGATCGACCTGCCAGTCCTCGGCAGCGGCGGGGACGACGTCCAGGTGGCCGTGCAGCAGGAGGCCGTCGCCCTCGGTGCCGCCCCACCGCGCCACGACCGAGGTGCGACCAGGCGTCCCCTCCACCAGGGTCGACTCGATGCCGACCTCGTCGAGCAGCGCCGCGACGTACTCCGCGGCCTTGCGCTCCCCCGGACCCGAGTCGTCCCCGTAGTTGCTGGTGTCGATCCTGATCAGCTCGCGGCAGAGCTCGACCACCTCGCCCGCGGGGTTGCGTGCCGCCTGTTGGGTGCCATCGGATGCGTCAGCCATGGGGCCAGCATGTCATCCGCGTGGGGGCCCTCCCGATGTGAGAATCGGGGCGCGTCTTTGCTACAGTTCCGAGGCACTCGTCCGGGTGGCGGAATTGGCAGACGCGCTAGCTTGAGGTGCTAGTGACCTTTAACGGTTGTGGGGGTTCAAGTCCCCCCTCGGACACTGGAAAGGCCCCGGCTCCACGGGGCCTTTTCTTCATTTCAGGGCATGGCCGAGAAGAACCACACCGGTGTAATTTAACCAACGCACTCGGGCGTGTCGCTTGACATTTTCAGTCACAGGACTCCCACAAGCGCACATTTGTCCCTAGACTCCCACCCGTGTCGCTCCGGAGCTCCCTGCGTGCGCCGCTGACCTCTGCCGTTGCGGCAGCGCTGGTCGGCGGTCTGCTGGCGTGCGTGCCGACGGCCGCGGGCGCGACGGACGCGCCCGACCGACACCCCACCAGCACCAGCAGCACCGACGCCAAGGCCGCGATGGTCGCCCGCGAGCAGCGACGCGCGAAGGCGGACGGCCTGACGCGCTCCCGCGCCGTGTTCGCCCGCAGCTCCTACCTCTGCATCGGCTATAAGGCCTGTGCCGACGCCGGGATGGGCTCCGCCGGCTACGCGAGCGCCAACGACAAGATGTACTGGCGGATGTACGCCGGGCACAACTGCACCAACTACGCGGCGTACCGGATGGTCAAGAGCGGCCTGCCCAACCAGCGTCCGTGGTCGGGCGGAGGCAACGCGACCTACTGGGGCACCTCGGTCCCCGACCTGACCAACCGGACGCCCGCCGTCGGCGCTGTCGCCTGGTGGAAGGCCAACACGGGTCCTGCCGGGTCGGCGGGCCACGTGGCGTACGTCGAGCGCGTCGTCTCCTCCGAGGAGATCGTGATCTCACAGGACAGCTGGGGCGGCGACTTCTCCTGGGCAGTGGTCACCAAGGCCAGCGGCAACTGGCCGAGCGGCTTCGTCCACTTCAACGACCTCAAGCTGGTCAACAAGGCCGCTCCGGTCGTCTCCGGGATCGCCAAGGTCGGCGCGAAGCTCACCGCCACCAAGGGCACCTGGAACCCGACGGACGCCAAGGTCACCTACCAGTGGCTCGCCAACGGTGCCGTGATCACCGGCGCGACCAAGTCCAGCCTCGCGCTCGACCAGACGCGGCTCGGCAAGACGATCCGGGTGCGCACCACCGCCACCAAGCTCGGCTACCCGACGAAGACCGCCGTCTCGGCGGCCACCCCCGCGGTCCTGCCGGGTGTCATCACCAGCACCAGGGCGCCGGCGCTGAGCGGCACCGCCAAGGTCGAGAAGACGCTCTCCCTCGACGAAGGCGCCTGGAACGTCGCGCCGGACAGCACCACCGTCCAGTGGTACGCCGACGGGCAGCCGATCGCCGGCGCGGTCGGCGCCACCCTCAAGCTGACGCCGGAGCTCGCCGGACGCGTCATCACCGTGACGGTCACCGCGGCCCGGGCGGGCTACGACCCGATCACGGTCACGACCGCCGCCACGGCGCCCGTCGCGCTCGGCACCATCCGGACGCAGCGCCAGCCCGCCGTCTCCGGCGTCACCAGGCCGGGCCAGACCCTCACCGTGGACCCGGGCGCCTACCACCCGGCCGACAGCGTCGTCGCGATCCAGTGGCTGCGCGACGGCCAGCCGGTGCTCAACGCGACCGGGCCGACGTACCAGCTGACGGCCCTCGACCTCGGTGGCCGCATCTCCTCGAGCATCACGATCAGCCGGGCCGGCTACCAGACCACGACGCTCACCACCCCCACGACCACCCGGGTCCGGGTGACGCCGCGGATCAAGATCGAGCGGTTCCGCCTCAAGCACGCCGTCCGGCTGAAGATCACCGTGTCGGCGGCCCTGGTGCCCTCCCTCGACGGCTCCATCGTGGTCCGGGTGCAGGGCGGCTTCCACCAGACCCTCACGCTGCACCACGGGGTCGCCCGCGTCCGGGTCTCGGACCTGCCGAAGGGCAAGCGGGCACTGCGGGTCGTCTACTACGGCAGCACGACCGTGGAGCGGGCCACCAAGCTCAGCGCGCTCCGGATGCCCTGACCGTCACTGCCCTGACCGTCACTGCACGGGGTGGTAGCCGCAGGCGTCCGTGGTCTTCACCGGGGTGCCGGCCTCGTCGGGGGCAGCAGCGTGCTTCTTCTTCGGCGCCAGCGCCCGGTCCACCACGTCGTGCATCCAGTCGTAGTCGGGGTCACCGGAGAAGAACTTGTCGGACGACACGAACGCCATCGACTTCATCGGGCGCTCCTTGACCTTCATGGCCAGGTCGACGAAGGCCGGCATCAGCGTGCGGGGCACGTCGGTCCGCAGGATCTCCTTGCCCGCGGACGCCAGCGCCTGGTAGCGCCGCAGCACGGTCAGCGGGTCGGCGGCGTCGACGAGGGCACCGACCATGCAGCGCTGCCGCAGCATCCGCTTGTAGTCGTCGGAGCCCCACCGGCCGCGCGAGTACCAGAGGGCCTGGAAGCCGCTGAGGTGCTGGTCGGGACCGGGCTGGAGGTAGCCCGTCGGCGGGATGCCCGCATCGGTGTTGCCGTTGATGGCGATCGGCTCGTTGATGTTGACGGTGACCCCGCCCATCGCGTCGACCAGCTGCTGGAAGCCGAGCAGGTTGATCAGCACGTAGTAGTCGACGTGCGTCCCGAGGCTGCCGGCGACGGCCTGCTTGACGGCGTCGGCGCCCTCGTTCTCGGACGCGCCGAGGATGTGCGGGTAGAGCGCAGGCACCTGGCTGTAGACCGCGTTGAGCATCCAGTTGCCCGGGTCGGAGCCGTCCGCGTTGCGGAAGCCGTCGGGGAAGACCTCGTGCAGCGGGCTGTCCTCGGGGAACTGCGCGTTCATCATGTTGCGCGGCAGGCTGAACATGACCGACCGGCCGGTCGTGGTGTTCATGCTCAGCAGGATCACGGAGTCGGTGCGGATACCGGTGCGGCCCACTCCCCCGTCACCGCCGAGCAGCAGCACGTTGACCTGCTGGCGGCCGCCCCAGGGATCCTCCTCGGTGACGTCGTCGGGTGCGGTCGCGGTGTCCTCGCCGTCGAAGACCGTGCGGACGAGGTCGGCCTGGCTGCCGGCGATCCGCATCGCCTGGACCGCGGGGATGCTGACGAGGACGCAGACCAGCGAGACGACCAGGACCCCGAGACCCTTCTCGAGCCGCTGCATCCCGCGTGGCCGCACCATGAGGTACGTCGTCGCGACGACGAAGACCCACACCAGCAGCAGCGCGCCGACCGCGACCCGCACGACCTCGAGCCGCGTCGGGTCGAACGCCAGGTCGGCCGCGCGGCGCAGGTCGCCGACGTAGAACGCGGTCAGCCCGATGCCGGCGAGGAACGGCAGGAGCACGGCGTACCCCAGGCGTCGGCCGGACCACAGGTAGCCCGCGCCCGGGAGAGCCGCCCCGAGCAGCGTGATGCCGAGCGCGCCGCCGAGACTGCGGGCCCGCCGGAACTCGCGGACCGCGGGGGCCCGGTGCCGACCCGACGGCGGTGCGGGCGCGCGCGCAGGGGCACCCACGGTCACCGCCATCTCGCACCCTCCCGGTCGATCCCGGGAAGGAAGATACCAACCGGTCGGAGCGAGTCCGGGGACTTCCGGTCAGGCCGGCACGCCGGCCGAGACCGCGTACGTCGTGCCGCGGGCGTCCCGGGTCCACAGCTGACCGGTGCCCGCGACCGGTCCTTCGGCGGCCAGCTCGCGCTTGAGCACCTTGTTGGTCGCGGTGCTGGGCAGGTCGGTGGCGATCCGGACGAAGCGCGGCCAGGCCTTGGCCGACAGGTCGGCCTGCCCGGCGAGGAACTGCTCGAGCTCGGCCGGCGACAGGGTGGCGTCGTCCTGGAGCACGATCGCCGCCATCACCTGGTCGCCGACGTGCTCGTCCGGGACCGCGTACACCGCGACCCGGTTGATCGCGTCCAGGCGCTGCAGGACCCGCTCGATCGGGGCGGCGGCGAGGTTCTCGCCGTCGACGCGCATCCAGTCCGCCGTACGCCCGGCGAGGTAGATCCACCCGTCGGCGTCGCGGTAGGCGAGATCGCCGGACCAGTACATCCCGTGGCGCATCCGCTCGTCGTTGGCGGACTTGTCGTTGTAGTAGCCGTTGAAGTAGCCGGAGCCCTGGGTGTTGACGAGCTCGCCCGTGGCCTCGTCGGCGTTGGTGAGGGCGCCGTTCTCGTCGAAGACGGCGACGGCGCACTCGGTGATCGTCTCGGAGTTGTAGACGGCGACGCCGTCGAAGCCCTTGCCGATCGAGCCCTTCGGGGTGCCCGGCTCGCGGGTGATGATCACGGCCAGCTCGGTGGAGCCGAAGCCGTCCCACACGTCGCAGTCGAACCGGCGCATGAACTCCTCGATGTCGCGGTCGCTGGCCTCGTTGCCGAACGCCACGCGCAGGGTGTTGTCGGCGTCGTCGGGCAGCTCGGGCGTCGCGAGGACGTAGGCCAGCGGCTTGCCGACGTAGTTCATGTAGGTGACGCCGTACTTGCGCACGTCGGGGAGGAACCGCGAGGCGCTGAACTTCTCCGGGACGATCGTCGACCCGCCGCAGACGGCGGGGCTCCAGCCGGCGACCACGGCGTTGGAGTGGAAGAGCGGCATCGCGACGTAGCAGACGTCGTCGGGGCCGAGACCGAACCGCCCCTGCAGGTTGAGGCCGGAGAAGAGCACCATGAGGTGGTTGACCTGGACGGCCTTGGGGTCGCCGCTCGTGCCGGAGGTGAAGATCATCATGAACGTGTCCATGGCCTCGACCTCGCGCACCGGAGTGAGGTCACCCGCGCCCGCGACGAGGTCGCGCCACTCCTGGGTGGACGTGTCCAGGACGCGTACGCCGTCGAGGTCCAGGCCGTCGAGCAGCGGGCGGTGCTCGGCGTCGGTCACCAGGATCTGGCACTCGGCCCGGCGCAGGTCCTTGAGCAGGCCCCCGCCGCGTCGGGTGTTGTTGATGCCGCAGAGCGTGTACCCGCCCAGCCCGGCCGCCGCCATCGCCCTCAGCATGTCGGGACCGTTGCCCAGCAGGGAGCCGATGTGCATCGGGCGGTCGGCGTCGGCGATGCCGATGAGGGCGGCCGCGACGGCCGATGCCTCGGCGACGTGCTCGCGCCAGGTCCAGCTGTCCTCGCCGTACCGCACCGCTGTGTTGTCGTCCTCCGCGCGCTCGCGCAACAGCTGCTGGACCGTCTCGGCCACGTCATCTCCTCCAGATTGTTGACACGCGTCAAACTAGGTGAGGATCGTCTAGTCTGCAACACGTTCTAGTTCTTCGTACGCCGCCCCGGAGGGACCGATGACCAGCAGGTTCGCCAGCCTCGACCGCGCGCAGCTCGCCACCCTGGTGCCCGAGCTGCTGCTCATCGGTCAGCTCATCGACCGCTCGGGCATGGCGTGGTGCATCTCGGCGTGGGGCCGCGAGGAGATGGCGCAGGTCGCCATCGAGGAGTGGGCCGGGTCCAGCCCGATCTACACGCGGCGGATGCAGAAGGCGCTGGGGTACGAGGGCACCGACGTCCTCACGATCTTCAAGGGCCTGCAGCTCGACATCGGCGCTCCCCCGCAGTTCATGGACTTCCGGTACGACGTCCAGGACCGCTGGCACGGCACCTTCCACCTCGACCACTGCGGCGCCCTGATGGACGTCGAGCCGATGGGCGAGTCCTACGTGCGCTCGATGTGCCACGACATCGAGGACCCCACGTTCGACGCCACCGCGGTCGCGACCAACCCCAGGGCCCAGGTGCGACCGGTGCACCGCCCGCCGCGGGCCTCGGCCGACCAGCACCCGCACTGCGCGTGGACCGTCGTCATCGACGAGTCGCATCCCCAGGTGACCCCGCTGGCGCCGTACTACGTCATCGAGAGGACCCGGGCCGCGGTGGTCGAGCTCGACCCCATCGACCCCACGGACGAGGGCCTGGCCGACTACACCGGCGACCTGCTCGCCGACGTGGACTTCGGGGCGTTCTCCCACTCCGCCCTGGTCCGGATCGCCGACGAGGTCTGCCTGCAGATGCACCTGCTCAATCTGTCCTTCGTGCTCGCGGTCCGCAACCGCTCCTCGGACGAGGCGCAGGCGGTCGACATCACGACCAAGCAGCTGATCGGCATCGCCGGCATCGCGGCGGAGCGGATCCAGCACGCGCTCGGGCTGCCCGACACGCCGGAGGGCGCGCTGCGGGTGCTGGAGCTGCACCCGCTGCTCAACCCGGCGGCGTACGTCGAGGCCTCGGTCGACGGGTACACGCTGGTCGTCGAGCCGTCGGACGCCACCACCGACGGGGCCTGGATCGCCCTGTGCGGACCCGACGAGCCGCGGCCGCTGCAGGCCGCCGTGCGCGCGATCGACCCGCACCTCGACGTGGACATCACCGGCGACGCCGGGTCGTGGACGGCGACGCTCGTCCGGCGCGACGAGGCGGCTCCGGAGTTCGGCGAGGTCGCGGTCACCCGCTTCAGCACCGGGGCGACGTTCGAGTTCGAGACCCGCAAGTCGATACCGATCATGGTGCTCTGACCCATACTTGTCCTGTGCCCATCACTCGCGGCTTCCTCGGGAAGCGTCGACCCGAGCGTCCCGACCGGTTGCCTCCGGGTCAGTACGACACCGGCAGCGGCTGGCCGACGCTCACCGCCGAGGCCACTCCGAAGCTCGACGTCGAGCAGTGGTCGATGACTGTCGACGGCCTCGTCGACAGCCCCCAGACGTGGTCGTGGCGCGAGATCCACGCGCTGCCGGAGTCGACGTACTTCGGTGACATCCACTGCGTGACGACCTGGTCGAAGTTCGACACGACCTTCACCGGGGTCAGCGTCGACACGCTGCTCGAGGCGGCCGGGCCGCGACCCGAGGCGAAGTTCGTGATGGCGCACTCGACCACCGGCTACACGACCAACCTGCCGCTCGAGGACCTCACCGGCGGGAAGGCCTGGGTCGTCTGGGACTTCGACGGCAAGCCGCTCGCCCGCGGGCACGGTGGCCCGGTGCGCCTGCTGGTGCCGCACCTGTACTTCTGGAAGTCCGCCAAGTGGGTCACCCGGCTGGAGCTGATGGAGCGCGACCGGCCCGGCTTCTGGGAGCAGAACGGCTACCACGACCGTGGCGACCCGTGGCTCGAGCAGCGCTACCAGGGCGACCCGTAGGTGGGCGCCGCTCCCGCCGGTGGCTGGACCACCGGCACGATCATCGAGCTCGACCACCCGACGGACCGCCTGGTGCGGCTGCGCTTCCACGTGGAGGACCGGGTCGACCACCTGCCCGGGCAGCACTACGTCGTCCGGCTCCGGGCTCCTGACGGCTACACGGCCCAGCGGTCCTACTCGATCGCGTCCGACCCGGACGACCCGTTGCTCGAGCTGATGGTCGAGTGCCTGCCCGGCGGCGAGGTCTCCGGCTTCCTGCACGACGACGCAGCCGTCGGCGACGTCCTCGAGCTCCGCGGCCCGATCGGCGGCTGGTTCGTCTGGGAGGGCGATGCACCCTCGGTCGCCGTGGCGGGCGGGTCCGGCGTGGTGCCGATCGTCGCGATGACCCGCTACGCCCGTCGCCTCGGGCTCCAGGACCAGCTCAAGGTGGTCGTCGTCGCGCGGACCTGGGACGACCTCCCGTACGCCGCGGAGCTCCAGCGGTACGGCGCGTTCATCGC
Source organism: Nocardioides conyzicola (assembly GCF_039543825.1). Taxonomy (NCBI): domain Bacteria; kingdom Bacillati; phylum Actinomycetota; class Actinomycetes; order Propionibacteriales; family Nocardioidaceae; genus Nocardioides; species Nocardioides conyzicola. Next base: position 89,460 of record NZ_BAABKM010000004.1, read on the forward strand.
GCTCACCCGCGAGAACCTGGCAGTGGAAGGGGGAGGCGACCGGGTCGCGGCCCCGCCGTACCCCGCCGAGGTCGAGGACCTCGTCGCCGGCGCCGAGCGCGCCTACGTCTGCGGATCGGTCGGCTTCGCGTCGTACGCCACCCGACTGCTGGAGGACGCCGGGGTCCCGACCGACGCGATCCGGGTCGAGCAGTTCGGCGAGACCGGGTGACCGTGGCACTAGGCTCGGGACATGCTCATCCTGGGAATCATCCTCTTCGGCATGCTGATCGGCGCGGGCGCCCAGCTCATCCTCGGCCGTGACGGCGGCGGCATCGACTGGACCCTGGCGATCGTCGCCGGGCTGGTCGGCTCGTTCGTCGGAGGCCTGCTGATCAGCCTGCTGGCCGGCGATGGCATCGAGCTGCGGGCCAGCGGCATCATCGGCTCGTTGGTCGGCGCGCTGCTCATCACGGCGGGTTGGCGTTGGTACGCGGGCCGGTCCAAGACGGCCTGAGCCGCGGTGAGCCAGGCCTTCGGCCACTTCCGCGTCGGGTTCGTCACCGGCGCCACGCCCGACAAGTGGGCGCGCACCTGGCGTGAGCGCTATGCGCGCGACCCGTTCGAGCTGGTCCCGGTCTCCGAGGAGGACCAGGAGGAGCGGATCCGCGAGGGCACGCTCGACATGACGCTGGTGCGGCTCCCCGTGGACCGGGACGGCCTGCACTGCATCCCGCTCTACGACGAGCTGCCGGTCGCGGTGATCGGGAGCGAGCACCTGCTGACGCTCGCCGAGGAGGTCACGACGGCCGACCTCGCCGACGAGCAGCTGGTGCTCCCCCACTCCTCCGGGTGGACGCCCGACGCCGACCAGCTGGCCTGGCCCGAGATGACGGTCAAGGACGCGGTGGAGGTCGTCGCGTCCGGCACCGGCGTGGTGATCGTGCCGATGTCCGTCGCCCGCCTCCACCACCGCAAGGACGTCACCTACCGCGTGGTCACCGACCTGCCGGCCACCACGATCGGCCTGGCCTGGCTGGTCGACAACGAGGATCCGTGGGTGCAGCGGTTCATCGGCATCGTGCGCGGACGCTCGGAGCGCAGCTCGCGCGGGTGAGTCTCGTCTCGCGCGGCGCCGGGTTTCGGCGTACGACGCGCGTGGGTAGGCGCCTCAGGTGAGCATTCACGAGCAAGACCGTGTCCAACCACCAGCAGCGGCGCCCCATCCCGCGCTCGACGTAGAGCTCGACGAGGCCGCCGGCCGACCAGGGGGCCTCGACCGCATCGTGTTCGGTGTCACCGCCGGGATCGCGATCGCGTTCCTGGTCTGGGGCTTCGTCAGCACGAGCAGCCTCGCCACGGCGTCCGACAAGGCGCTGACGTGGGTGATGGAGGACACCGGGTGGCTCTTCGTGCTCACGGCGAGCGCGATCGTCGTCTTCGTGATCTGGCTGGCAGCGAGCCGCTACGGCGACATCCCGCTGGGCCGCGACGACGAGACGCCCGAGTTCCGCACGGTGTCGTGGGTCGCGATGATGTTCAGCGCCGGCATGGGCATCGGCCTGATGTTCTACGGCGTCGGCGAGCCGATCAGCCACTTCACGGATGCGCCTCCGGGCACGGGCGACGCCGGGTCGGTGCAGACCGCGATGGCCACCACGCTCTTCCACTGGACGCTGCACCCGTGGGGCATCTACGCGCTGGTCGGACTGGCCATCGCCTACGGCACCTACCGCAAGGGCCGGGTGCAGCTGATCTCGGCCGCGTTCGAGCCGCTCCTCGGTCGGCACGCCCACGGCGGCTGGGGCCGGGTCATCGACATGCTGGCGATCTTCGCGACCCTCTTCGGGTCCGCCGCCTCGCTCGGCCTCGGCGCCCTGCAGATCGGGACCGGGCTCGAGATCGTCACCTCCATCGGCACCGTCGGCAACGCGGTGCTGATCGCGATCATCGCCGTCCTGACGGTCGCCTTCATCCTCTCGGCCGTCTCGGGCGTCGCCCGTGGCATCCAGTGGCTGTCCAACATCAACATGGTGCTCGCGCTGGCGCTGGCGCTCTTCATCTTCGTCGGCGGACCGACGATCTTCATGCTCAACCTGATCCCGACCTCGGTCGGGAGCTATCTCGCCGACCTGCCGATGATGTCGGCGCGCACCGCGGCCGAGGGCGACGACGTGAACTCGTGGCTGGAGTCGTGGACGATCTTCTACTGGGCCTGGTGGGTCTCGTGGACGCCGTTCGTCGGCATGTTCATCGCCCGGATCTCACGCGGTCGCACGATCCGCCAGTTCGTGACCGGGGTGCTGCTCGTGCCGAGCCTCGTCAGCCTGGTGTGGTTCTGCATCTTCGGCGGTGCCGCGATCAAGCTCCAGCAGACCGGGACCGACATCGCCGGCGCCGGCGACGGCAAGATCGAGTCCCAGCTCTTCACCACCCTCGACGCCTACCCCATCGCCACCGTCACCACCATCATCGTGATGGTGCTGGTCGCGATCTTCTTCGTCTCCGGCGCCGATGCGGCATCCATCGTGATGGGGACGCTCTCCGAGCGGGGCAGCCAGGAGCCGCGCCGCCGTACGGTCGTCTTCTGGGGTGTCGCGACCGGATCGGTCGCGGCCGTGATGCTGCTCGTGGGCGGCTCGAACGCGCTCACCGGGCTGCAGTCGATCACGATCGTGGCGGCCCTGCCGTTCGTGGTCGTGATGCTCGCCCTGTGCGTGTCGCTGATGAAGGACCTGCGCAGCGACCCGTTGATGGTGCGCCGCCGGTACGGTGCCGACGCCGTCGAGGCGGCCGTCGTCGCAGGCGTCACCGAGCACGGTGACGACTTCGTCATCTCGGTCGACCGGGACCCCGAGGCGTAGCTACCAGCTGGTCGACAGCGGGCGGCCCTCGTGGAAGCCGGCGGCCGACTGCACGCCGACGACAGCGCGCTCGTGGAGCTCCGCGAGCGTGGTGGCGCCGGCGTACGTGCACGCCGAGCGGACACCGGAGCAGATCTCGTCGATCAGGTCCTCCACGCCGGGGCGGGCAGGGTCCAGGTACATCCGGGACGAGGAGATGCCCTCCTCGTAGAGACCCTTGCGCGCCCGGTCGTACGCCGACTCGGTGCTGGTCCGGTTGGCGACGGCGCGCGCCGAGGCCATCCCGAAGGACACCTTGAAGGCGCGTCCGTCGGCGTCGTGCGTCAGGTCGCCGGGCGACTCGTGCGTGCCCGCGAACCACGAGCCGACCATGACGGCGGACGCCCCGGCGGCGAGGGCCAGAGCAACGTCACGGGGGTGGCGGACGCCGCCGTCGGCCCACACGTGCCGGCCGAGCTCAGCAGCGGCAGCGGCGCACTCGAGCACCGCCGAGAACTGCGGCCGGCCGACGCCCGTCATCATCCGCGTCGTGCACATCGCGCCGGGACCCACACCGACCTTGACGATGTCGGCGCCCGCGCCGATGAGGGCGCGGGTGCCGTCGGCGTCGACGACGTTGCCGGCCACGACAGGCACCTGCGGGTCGAGGGCACGGACAGCGGCCAGCGCCTCGAGCATCCGGTCCTGGTGACCGTGCGCGGTGTCGACGACGAGGCAGTCGACGCCGGCCGCGAGCAGCTCCTTGGCCTTGAGCGCCACGTCGCCGTTGACGCCGACGGCGGCGGCGATCCGGAGCCCGCCCGTGGCGTCGACGGCCGGGCTGTAGAGGGTCGCGCGCAGGGCGCCGGTGCGGGTGAGCACGCCCACCAGGGCTCCGTCGTCGTCCACGGCGACCGCGAGCGGTGCGTGCGCGGCGTCCAGGGCGTCGAAGGCGGCTCGAGGGTCGGCGTCCTCGCGCAGCCGCACCGCGATCGGCTGCATGACGTGCTGGACCTGGGCGAAGCGGTCCACCTCGCTGCAGTCGGCCTCCGACACGACACCGACCGGTCGGCCGGCGTCGACCACCACGGCGGCGCGGTGCGCCCGCTTGGGGATCAGCGAGAGCGCCTCGGCGACGGTCTGCTGGGGCGTCAGCTCGATCGGGGTGTCGAAGACCAGGTGCCGCGACTTCACGAACGCGACCACGTCGGCCACGACCGAGGTCGGGATGTCCTGCGGGATCACCGTGAGGCCACCGCGGCGCGCGATCGTCTCCGCCATCCGCTTGCCGGCGATCGCGGTCATGTTGGCGACGACGAGCGGGAGTGTTGCGCCCGTGCCGTCGCTGGTGGCCAGGTCGACGTCGTACCGACTCGCGACCGCCGAGTGCCGCGGCACCATGAACACGTCGTCGTAGGTCAGGTCGTGGCCGGGGGCTGTCGCATCGAGGAACCGCACGTCGCAGCAGTCTACGGCCGGTCTCTAGGGTGTGCGCATGTCGTTCGTGGAGGCTGGCCAACCGTCGGAGCTGACCGAGGCGACACGTGCGCTCTTCCGGGAGACGTACGACGGGGACGCGACCGTCGTGGCGCGCGCGCCGGGCCGGGTCAACCTGATCGGCGAGCACACGGACTACAACCGCGGCCTGGTGCTGCCGGTTGCGCTCGAGCACGCGACCTACGCGGCGCTCGCGGCTCGCGACGACGGCGTGGTGCGGATCGCGAGCGGGGACGGCGGCGACCCGTGGACGGGCACCGTCGACGCGGTCGGCCCCGGACAGGTCGACGGCTGGGCGGCGTACGTCGCCGGGGTGCTCTGGGCCCTGGGTGAGGACGGGTTCGACGTGCCCGGCGTGGACGTCGTCGTGCACGGGACGGTGCCGCTGGGGGCCGGCCTGTCGAGCTCGGCTGCGCTCGAGTGCTCGGTCGCGCTCGCGGTCTGTGCGCTGCTGGAGGTGCCGGTCGACGACGACCTGCGGCACCGGCTCGTGCAGGCCTGCATCCGGGCCGAGACGGAGGTCGCGGGTGCGCCGACCGGCGGGATGGACCAGACGATCTCGTTGCTGGCCGTGGCCGACGCGGCGCTGCTCATCGACTTCGACGACGACGCCGCGCGGGCCGTGCCGCTCGGGCTGACCGAGGCCGGGCTGTCGCTGCTGGTGACCGACACGCGGGTGCAGCACGCCCTGGTCGACGGCGGGTACGCCGCGCGCCGCGCCGACTGCGACGCGGCCGCCGAGGCGCTCGGGGTGGCGAGCCTGCGTGAGGCGACGCTCGGCGGCGTGGCCGGGATCGCCGACGAGCGGGTCCGCCGCCGGGCCACCCACATCGTCACCGAGATCGCCCGCGTCACCGACACGGTCGACGCCCTCGCTACCGACGACTGGGCGGCCGTCGGGCGGCTCTTCGCGACCTCGCACGCGTCGATGCGCGACGACTTCGAGATCTCCTGCCCGGAGCTCGACCTCGCGGTGTCGACGGCGGTCGAGGCCGGCGCGATCGGCGCCCGGATGACGGGCGGCGGGTTCGGCGGCTCGTCGATCGCCGTGGTCCCGACCGACCGGGTCGAGGCCGCCGTACGCGCCATCGACACCGCCTTCGCAGCAGCGGGCTTCCGGGCGCCGCAGCACCTCCGCGCCGAGCCGGGCGGGCCCGCCGACCTCAGCACCTGACGGGTGGCCGTGCTTGAATCCTCGGCATGGCCGACAAGTCACCGATCGAGAAGGTCCAGGAAGCCGTCACCGATGTCGTCCGGGGGGCCGTCGCCGATCCGGTGGGCACCGCCGGCAAGGCGGCCGGGCAGGTCCGCGGGGCGGTGTCGTTGGGCTTCACGGTGTTCGGGCAGGTCGCGCAGACCGTCGCCGACCGGCTGCTGCGCACGCCCACCCCGCCGCCGTCGGCGCCGAAGCCTCCGGTCGTGGACCGAGGACAGCCGACGCCCGCCGATGTCGCCCGGGTCGTCGAGATGAAGCCGGCCGCGGCCAAGAAGGCGCCCGCGAAGAAGGCACCGGCCAAGAAGGCACCCGCCAAGAAGACCACCCCGAGCGGCCAGCTGCCCGTCAAGAAGGCGCCCGCGAAGAAGGCACCGGCCAAGAAGGCACCGGCGAAGAAGTCCCCCGCCGCCGGGACGGAGGGCTGACGGACCTCCGCCTGCCCGACCCGGCGCTCGTGGTGCTGGTCGGGCCGTCCGGAGCGGGGAAGTCCACCTGGGCTGCCTCCCGCTTCCGCGCGGAGGAGGTCGTCTCGTCCGACGCCCTGCGCGGGGTGGTCGGCAGCGGACCGCACGACCTGGACGCCTCGGCCGACGCCTTCGACCTGCTCGAGCGCATCGTCGCCGCCCGACTCGGGCGCGGTCTCACGACCGTCGTGGACACGCTGGGGCTCGACGAGGCGCGTCGTACGGCGTGGCTCGCGGCCGCCCGCGCCGCCTCGTTGCCGGCGGTGGTGGTCCTGCTCGACACTCCCCCGGAGCTCTGCCGCGCGCGCAACCGCGAGCGGGAGCGCCCGGTGCCGGCGCAGGTCATCACCGGTCAGCTCCGGAAGGCCGCCACGATCGGCACCGTGCTCGACCTCGAGGGCTGGGACGCCGTGCACCGCGTCGAGCATGCCGGTCGTGAGTCCGAGCGCGCGCCCGAGCGCCCGCTGGGACTCACGACCCGACCGACCGAGCGACGCAGCTCCCAGGGGCTGCGGTTCGTGCTGCAGGTGGGTCGGTTCCCGTGGGGCGAGGAGCCGGCGGCCTGGCTGGCCGGGATCGCGACGGCCGCCGACCAGGCGGGCTTCGCCGGGCTCGCCCTGATGGACCACCTGATCCAGATCCCGCAGGTCGGCCGGGCCTGGGAGCCGATCCCCGAGCCGTGGGTGACGCTCGGACTGCTCGCCGGTCTCGACACCGGCCTGGAGCTCGGCACCCTCGTCACGCCGGTGACGTTCCGCTCGCCGGGCGTCACGGCCAAGGCGGCGGCCACCCTCGACGTGCTCACCGGCGGTCGGGCGTTCGTGGGTCTCGGCGCCGGCTGGTGGGGGCGCGAGCACGCGGCGTACGGCCTGCCGTTCCCGCCTGCCCGCGAGCGGCTCGACCTCGTGGAGTCGGCCATCGCGACGATGCGCGACCTGTGGGCGCCCGGGACCAAGGGCACGGACCGGCTGCCCGAGACGACGTGCTACCCGCGGCCCGTCCACCCGATCCCGATCGTCCTCGGCGGCTCCGGTGAGCGGACGCTGCGCATCGGCGCCCGGCTGGCCGACGCGGTCAACGTCCGCACCGAGCAGGTCGACCGCGCCCTCGCGGCGGTCGCCGGCACCGACGTGAAGGTGACCGTGCTCGACGTACCGCCGGGTGGCCGCCAGTTCGCCGACCCGCCGCCGCGACAGCTCGACCGCTACGGAGCCTTGGCGGACCTGGGCGTCGACACGGTCTTCCTCGCGATCTCCGACCTGAGGGGACCCGACGACGTCGCGGGGGTGGCGGCGATCCTCACTTGAGCTCGGCGCTGGTGAGCCCGAGCACCCGACGGGCGACGATCAGCTGCTGGATCTGCTGGGTGCCCTCGAAGATGTCGAGGATCTTCGAGTCGCGCGCCCACTTCTCGAGCAGCTCCGTCTCGCTGTAGCCCAGCGACCCCGCCAGCTGCACGCACGAGAGCGTGATGTCCGAGCCGACCCGGCCGGCCTTGGCCTTGGCCATCGACGCCTCGAGCGAGTTGGGCTGCCGGTTGTCGGCCATCCAGGCGGCCTGGAGCATCAAGAGGTATGCCGCCTCCCAGTCCGCCTCCATCTGGAGGAGCTTGGCGGCGGCCGCCGACTGGGTGATCGCCGGCCGGTCGTAGTCGACCTCGACGCCGACCTGAGACAACAGCTCCCGGGTGAGGTCGAGCGAGGCCCGGGCACAGCCGACGGCCATCGAGGCCACCAGCGGACGGGTGTTGTCGAAGGTCGCCATCGCACCGGCGAAGCCCTGCTTGGTGTCGACCTCCGGCGAGCCGAGCAGGTTCTCCGCCGGCACCCGGCAGTCCTCGAACCTGATCGTCGCGGTGTCGGACGCCTTGATGCCGAGCTTGTGCTCGAGGCGCTCGACGGTCATGCCGGGCGTGCCCTTGGGGACCACGAAGGACTTGATCGCCGCCCGGCCCAGGGACCTGTCGAGCGTCGCCCACACGACGATCGCGTCGGCGCGGTCGCCCGAGGTCACGAAGATCTTCTCGCCGTTGATGACGTAGTGGTCACCATCCAGGACGGCCGTGGTCGAGATGTTGGCCGAGTCGGAGCCGGTGCCAGGCTCGGTGATCGCCATGCCGGCCCACACCCCGGCGAAGCGCTCCTGCTGCTCGTCGTCGGCCACCGAAGCGATCGCCGAGTTGCCGAGACCCTGGCGGGGCATCGACAGGAGCAGCCCGACGTCGCCCCAGCACATCTCGGCGATCGACATCACCGAGGCCAGGTTGGTGCCGTTGCGCACGCCGTCGTCCGCTGCCGTGTCGTCGCGCTTCACCCCGGCCGCGCCGGCACCCTCGCTGGCGCCGGACTCGGAGAGCCCATCGATCATCGCGGCGAGCATGTCGAGCTCCTTGGGGTAGGCGTGCTCGGCCTGGTCGTACTTGCGCGAGATCGGCCGCAGCATGTTCATCGCGACCTGGTGGGCCTGCCCGACGAGCGGGCGGAACTTCTTCGGGTCGTCCAGGTTGATCGCCATCAGATGAGCACCGTGCCTTCCATGATCCCGATGGACCGGAGGTCGCGGTACCAACGCTCCACCGGGTGCTCCTTCACGAAGCCGTGGCCGCCGAGCAGCTGGACGCCGTCGAGGCCGATCTGCATGCCCTTGTCCGCGCAGAGCTGCCGGGCGAGCGCGACGTCACGCGCGATGTCCTTGCCTGCGGCGGCCCGGGAGGCTGCCTTCCAGGTGAGCAGCCGCATCGCCTGCAGCTCGATGGCGATGTTGGCGACCATGAAGGCCACCGACTGCCGGTGGGCGACCGGCTCACCGAACGCCTCCCGCTCCTTCACGTACGGCGTGACGTAGTCGAGCACCGCCTGCCCGACGCCGACCCCGAGCGCGCACCAGGCGAGCCGCGACAGCCGCACGCACTCGGCGTACGTCGTGCCGTCGGTCGCGCCGAGCACCGCATCCGCCGGGACCGTGACGTCGCTCAGGTGCAGGCGAGCCAGGCCGGCGGCCCGCACGCCCATCGCCGGGTCCGCCTCGATCTCGAGCCCGGCCGCGCCGGACTCGACGAGGAAGAGCACCGGCGCGCCGTCGAGGGACGCCCCCACGACGAAGAGCTCGGCATCGGCCCCGCGGGCCACGGCGGACTTGAGGCCGTTGAGCACGTAGCCGTCGTCGGTGCGGACCGCGGTGGTCGCAGGTGCGAGCACGTCGAAGAGCACCGTCGGCTCCGTGAGCGCGATCGCGGCCGCGGAGACCGCGTCGTCGGTGAACGCGGGGAGGTAGGTCTGCTGCTGGGCGTCGCTCCCCCACAGCCCGATCGCCGTGGCGACCGACCCGGGTGCGAGCGATGCGACGGCGAGCCCGAGGTCACCGTGCGCGAGCGCCTCGGCGACCAGGGCGCCGGCGACGGCCGAGCGCTCCTCGGTGATGCCGCCGAGCGCCTCGGGCAGCCCGAGGATCGGGAGGCCGACCTCGAGGCCGGCCTTGAGGACGACGTCCGGTGCGGCGCACGCCTCGTCGGCCTCGGCCGCGGCGGGCCGGAGGACCTCGGCGGCGAGCTCGGTCACCACGTCGACGAGCATCTGCTCGTCCTCGGTCGGCGTCAGGTCGAAGACCCCGCGCGCCGAGGTGGGTGCCGGTCGGGCGCCGGGGCTCCCCTGCTTGCCTGCCTTGGCGAAGGTGCGACCGGCGGTCGTGATCGTGCGGAAGCCGCTGCGGGTGGCCGTGTAGACGGCGGTCTCGGTCTGCTTGCGCAGCCCAAGGCGGTCGAGGACGTCGCTCTGCGCGAGGCGGCTCAGCGCGGCGACGGCGTACCCGATCGGGTCGCGGGTCTCCGTGGAGGCGATGCCGTGCCGTCCACCGGGACGCAGGCTCTGGAGAAGTGACATGCCCTTAATGTAACTCGGAGTTACACTCGGCGCTACGACGCGGTCGGTGGGTCCGGTCACATCCTGGATACGCTCCTCCCCATGCCCGACGAGCCCCTCGCCCCGCACGGACCACTCCCCGACGGAGGCACCGTCCGCCCGATGACCCGCTGGGGCACCCCGGTCATGCACCGGCCCCAGCAGCAGGTCCGGACGTACGACGACGCGCTGCGCGCGCTGGCCGCCGACATGGTCGCCACCATGTACGCCGCCGACGGGGTCGGCCTGGCCGCCTGCCAGATCGGCGAGGACGTCGCGATGTTCGTCTTCGACTGCCCCGACGAGTCAGGCCGCCGCACCGTGGGCGTGGTCTGCAACCCCGTCCTGACCCTGCCCGAGGTCGGCGAGCGCAACCTCGACGCCGACGACGAGGGCTGCCTGTCCTTCCCGGGCGCGTTCGTCGAGTGCGCCCGCCCGGACTTCGCCTCGGTGACCGGGACGGGGCTGGACGGCGAGCCGGTGTCCTACGCCGGCGACGGCCTGCTCGCCCGGTGCCTGCAGCACGAGACCGACCACACCCTCGGCACCGTCTTCGGCGACCGGCTCCCGACGAAGCTCCGCAAGAAGCTCCAGAAGGCGCACGACAAGGTCGCCGACGAGTTCCCGCCCGAGTGGCCGGCATGACCGCGGGCGCCGTCCGGATCGTGCAGCTGCCGGCCGAGGCGATCATCGCGCTGGCCGACGGTGACCTCGCCGGGGCCAACGCCGCATCGCCGGTCCCGCTGACGGGCTGGATGGTGTCGGACAGCTCCGTGCGCACCTGGCAGTACCGCGCCGTGCAGGCGATCCAGACGCCCCAGGACCTGCCCTGGATCACCGGCATCCTCTGGGACGACGAGGAGCGGGTGGCGGTCGGGCAGTCCGGCTTCCACGCCGCCCCGGACGCCGACGGCATGGTCGAGGTCGGGTACGGCGTGGACCCGGCGTACCGCCGTCGCGGCTACGCGCGCGCCGCGCTCGAGCTCGCGATCGCCCGCGCGCAGGCCGACCCGTCGGTCCGGACGCTGCGCGCCACGATCTCCCCGGACAACGAGGCGTCCCTCGCGCTCATCCGCCAGTACCCCTTCGTCCACAACGGCGAGCAGTGGGACGAGGAGGACGGGCTCGAGCTCATCTACGAGCTCACTTGGTGACCTTGATGCTCCTCGTCGCGGTGGACTTCGCGGTCGTCGCGTCGCCGAGGTAGCTCGCGGTCACCTTGAGCGTGCCCTTCTTGACCTTGGGCAGCTTGAAGGACGCCTGACCTGCCTTGAGCGTCAGGGTCACCTTCTTGGTCCCGTAGGTCAGCAGCACCTTGCCCGCCGCGGCGGCGGCGCCGCGCACGACCTTGACCTTCACGACCGGGCGCGAGCCCGCCTTGGCCTTCGTGGGCGCGGTCAGGGTCGTCTTGGACACGGCCGGGCGCACGGTGACCGGGAGGGTCGCCGACGTCGACCCGGTGAAGTCCCCCGTGGACGGCACGAAGGTCGCGCGGTAGGAGTGCGTCCCGACCTTGACCGCCGGCACGACCAGCGCCGCCGCCCCACCGACCAGCTGGACCTGGCCGACGCTGACGCTGCCGTCGAGCACCTGGACGGTGCCGGTCGGCACCAGCCCGTCGGCGCCGGCGACCGTGATCGTCAGGGCCGCGCCGGTGCCACTCAACGCGCCGGTGAGCGCGGTCGTGGTCGCCGTCGGGGCGACGGTCACCTGGCGTGACGGCGACGTCGAGGTCTCGTACGCCGCCGCGCTCGTCGGCACGAAGGTCGCCGTGTAGGTGTGCGGACCAGCCGCGACGCCCGTCCGGCTGAGCACCGCGGACCCGGAGGCGAGCGGCACCGAGTCGACGACGACGCCGTCCTCACGGAACTGCACCGCGCCCACCGGCGTACCGCTGGAGGCACCGACGACAGCGGTCAGCGTGACCGTGCGGCCTGCGGCGACCGCCGTCAGCCCGGTGGTCGTGGTGGCGGCGGGCGCGACGTCGGTCACGGTGATCGACCTGGCCGGGGACGCCGAGCCCCCGAAGGTGTCGTCCACAGGGACGTACGTCGCCACGTAGGCGTGCTGCCCCGGCTCGGCATCCGGGAGCGCGAAGGTCGCCGCACCGTCGACGAGCTCCGCGGACAGGACGGGCTCGCCGCCCTCGGTGATCTCGACCGTGCCCTGCGGCACGCCGTCCACGCTGCCGACGGCGACCGCGAAGGTCACCGTCGTCCGCAGGCTGGTGACCGTCAGCGCGGTCGTCGTGTCGCTGGCCCCCATCGTCAGGCTCGACGCGGCCTCGGACCCGGCGTACACGCTCGGGTCGGTCGGGACGAAGACGGCCGCGTAGTCGTGGACGCCGGTGGCGACCGCGGTCCGGGTGGTCGCGGCCGTGCCGCCGACGACCGGGACGGTCGCGAGGACGAGGGAGCCGTCGCGGAACTCGACGCTGCCGGCCGGCGTGCCGATGGCCCCGTCGACGGTCGCAGTCAGGGTGACGCTCCGCTTGCTGCGCTGCGTCGCCAGGTCGGTCGTGGTCGCCGTCGGGTCGACGGTGACCAGTGCGGTCGTGGCGGACGTGACGAACTCGGCGTAGGACGGCACGAAGACCGCGCGGTAGGTGTGGGAGCCGCCGAGCACGTGCTGGACCGTGGTCCCGGCGGTGCCGTCCTCCGCCACCCAGACGGGGTGCTGGTCGTCGCCGAGCCGCGTGTCGCCGTCGTAGAAGACCACCGAGCCGTCGGGCGCACCGGCGTCCGATGTCACCCGTGCCGAGAGCGTGACCTGGTCCCCGTCGGCCGACGCGGTCAGCGCCGTGGCGGTCGCAGCGCCGGCGACCTCGACGGTCCGCACCGGCGAGCTGGACCCGGCGAGGATCGAGTACGGCGGCGGGTAGGGCTCGTAGGTGGCGCGGTAGTGGTGCGTGCCGATCGACGCGCGCGGGATGGACGCCTCGCCCGACCCGTCCTGGTCGAGGAAGACGAGGGTGAAGGGGCCGTCGTCGTCCGACAGGGTCACGTAGTCCGTGTCGAGCGGCTCGGACGACGTCACCTGCACGCGCAGCGTGAGCGCGCGGCCGTCGGCCGTGACGGCGAGCGAGGTCGTCGTCCGCACCAGGTCGCCCGAGACCGTGACCGTCCGCTGCCCGGCCGACTGGGCGTGGGTGGACCCGGTCGGCACGAAGGTCGCGGTGTAGGGGTGGTCGCCGGGCGCGACCCCCTTCAGCGTGATCGTCGCCGTCCCGTCGACGAGCGGGGCCGTGCCCAGCTCGCCGTAGTAGTCGTCGTAGAAGCCGACCTCGCCGGCCAGCGTGCCGCGGTTGGTGCCGACCGTGGCCGTCAGGGTGACGGTGCGCTCGGCGACCTTCGAGGTGAGCTCGGTCGTGGTCGCGATCCGGCCGACGGTGACGGTCCGGTCCCCCGATGACGAGGCGGCGTACGTCGTCGCGTCGGAGGGCACGAACGTGGCCGAGTAGGTGTGGTCGCCGGGGTCGAGGTCCTCAAGGACCAGCGACGCGGCGCCCGAGACCAGGGGCAGCGTGTCGAGGACGTCGTCGCCCGCGCGCAGCACGACCTCACCGGTCGGGGACCCGCTGTCCCCGGTGACCTGGACGTCGAGGGTGACGTCGAGGCCGTCCGAGCTCGGGGTCAGCTCGGTGCTGGTGACGATCGGGTCGACGGTCACGGTCCGCTCGTCGGACACCGAGCGGGCGAAGGTCACGTCGTCGGCCGGGACGTACGTCGCGGTGTAGGCGTGCTCCCCCGGTGCCACGCCGGTCAGCTCGAGGGTGGCCTTGCCGTCCTCGACGGCGACCGTGCCGACGAGGTCGGCACCCTCCCGGAAGCGCACCTCACCGGTCGGCGTGCCGCTGTCGGCCGTCACGTCGGCCTCGAGGGTCACGGTGCGCACGTCGACACGGGCCGCCAGGTCGGTGCCCGTGACGATCGGGGCGACGGTGACCGGCTGCTCGTCGGAGACGGACCCGCCGAACCTCACCGGGTCCGACGCGACGAAGGTCGCCGTGTAGGTGTGCCGGCCCGGGGCGACGTCCGACAGCTCGAGAGCGGCGGCGCCGTCGTCCACCGGCACGGTGCCGACGACATCGTCGCCGTCGCGGAAGACCACGTCGCCGGCCGGGGTGGAGCTGGCGGAGTCGACCACCGCGTCGAGCGCGACGGTGCGTACGTCGACCTCGGCGGTCAGGCCGGTCGTGGTGGTGATCGGGTCCACGGTGACGGTCCGCTCGGGCGAGCCCGACCCGGAGAAGGTCACCGGGTCGGTCGGGACGAACGTCGCCGTGTAGGCGTGCTCACCCGGCTCGACTTCGGTGAGCTGGAGGGTGGCGGTGCCGTCGTCGAGCGCGATCGTGCCCACGAGGTCGGTGCCCTCGCGGAACTCCACGTCGCCGGCCGGCGTGCCACGGGGAGCGACGACGCCGGCGTCCAGCGTGACGGTCCGCAGGGCCGCGTCGGCCGACAGGGTCGTCTCGGTCGCGATCGCGGCGACCGTGACGGCCGCCTCGGGCGACAGCGACCCGGCGTGGGTGTCGGCGTCCGCCGGGACGTAGGCCGCGGTGTAGGTGTGCCGGCCCGGCTCGACGTCGGTCAGCGTCAGGGACGCGGCGCCGGCCTCCAGCTCGGCGCGACCCACGACCTCGGCGCCCTCGCGGAAGACGACGTCGCCCGCCGGGGTCGAGTACGACGAGGTGACGTCGGCGTCGAGCGTGACCGTGTGCCCGTCCGCCGACGCCTCGAGCGCCGTGTCCGTGCCGATCGGCGCGACGGTGGCGGACGCGGGGTCGGACTCGGACGCCACGTAGGTGACGGCGTTGGCGGGCACGAACGACGCGGTGTAGGTGTGTGTCCCCGGGGTGACCCCGGTCAGGTCGGCCGTGGCCGCTCCGGAGGAGACGGCCACGCTCCGGACGACGGTGTCGCCCTCGCGGAAGACCACGGTGCCCGTGGGAGACCCGCTGGTGCCGGTGACGCCGGCCGTCAGGGTCACCGAGCGCCCGTCGACCTCGGCGGCGAGGGTGGTCACCGTGGGGATGGGGTCCACGATGACGGTCCGGACCGGCGACACCGATCCGAGGACGTGGTCGGGGTTCGCCGGCACGAAGGTCGCCCGGTAGTCGTGGGCGCCCGGGACGACGTCGGTCAGCGTCAGGACGGCGGTGCCGGAGTCGGCCGTCACGGTGCCGACGACGGTGCCGCCGTCACGGAAGACGACGGCCCCGGGCGGGGTGCCGGGCCCGGTGACGTCGGCCGTCAGGGTGACGGTCCGCTGGGACGCGCTGCCGGTCAGCGCCGTGACCGTGGTGACCTTGACGATCGCGGTGCGGGCGGGCGAGACCGAGCCGGCGTACCACGCGGTGTCGGACGGCACGAACGTCGCCGTGTAGGTGTGCTCGCCGGTCGCGACGTGCTCGAGGGAGAGCGCCGCGGCCTTGCCGGTGACGGCGACGGTCCCGACGACGTCGTCACCCTCCCGGAAGACCATGTTGCCGGCCACGGCTGCGTTGAGCCCCGCTTGGAGCGTGACGGAGTCGTCGGTGACGGAGGTGGTCAGCGAGGTGCTCGTCGGGACGGGGTCGACCGTCACCGGTCGGGCCGGGGACACCGAACCGGCGTACGTCGCCGCGCTGGTGGGGACGAACGTCGCCTGGTAGGTGTGCTCCCCCGGGCTGACGTTGGTGACCGAGACGGTGGACGACGCGAACCCACCGAAGACGGCGGCCGTGCCGACGACGGTGGCCCCCTCGCGGAAGGTCACGGTGCCGGACGGGGCACCGCTGGCGCCGCTGACCAGTGCGGTCAGGTCGACCTTCAGGCCGCCGGCGTACGACGCGGTCAGGTCGGTGGTCGTGACGATCGGGGCGACGATGACGAGCTTGGCCGGCGAGACCGAGCCGGCGTACGCCGCGGGGTCCGCCGGGGTGAAGGTCGCCGTGTAGGAGTGCGCCCATGGCTCGACCATCGTCAACGTCAGGCTGGCGGCGCCGTCGGCGACGGCCACCGTGCCGAGGACGGCGCTGCCCTCCTTGAAGACGACGGTGCCGGCCGGCGTGCGAGCCCCGGACGTCACGGTGGCGTCCAGCGTGACCGTGCGCACGTCGGCGCTGACCGCGAGCGCGGTGGTCGTCGCGCGCACCCCGACCGCGACCGTGCGGGTCGGCGAGGTGGACCCGGTGTGGGTGGTCCCGGTCGGGACGTAGGTGGCGCTGTAGGTGTGCGACCCGGGGTCGACGTCGGTGACCGGGAGGACGACGGACGCGCCGGACACGGGCACGGCGCCCAGCAGGGTCGTGCCCTCGTAGAACTCGACGGTGCCGGTGAGCGTGCGGGCGCTGGCGGCGGGCGTCGCCGTCAGGGTCACGGTCTGGCCGCTGACGACGGCCTGGAGCCCGGTGGTGGTGGCGATGCGCGCGACCGTGACGGTGCGCTCCGGCGAGACGGAGCCGGTGAAGACGGTCGGTGAGCTCGGGACGAACGTCGCGGTGTAGGTGTGGTCGCCGGGCAGCACGTTGGTGAGCGTCAGCCGGGCGGCTCCGGAGGCGAGCGTGACGGTGCCGACGACGGTCGCGCCGTCGCGGAGCTGCACCGAGCCGGCCACCGTGCCGAGGCCGACGGCGACGGTCGCGTCGAGGGTGACGGTCTGGTCGCTGACCGAGGCCTGCAGGTCGGTCGTGGACGCGACCTTGTCGACGCTCACGGCGACGACCGCCGAGGCCGATGCTCCGTGGGTGGTCGTGCCCGCCGGTGGCGTGTAGCGCGCCGAGTAGGTGTAGTCGCCGGGGACCACGTCGGAGATGACCAGGACGGCCGTGCCGGCGACGATCGGGGCTGTGGCGAACGGCGTCGTCGTGCCCCGGTAGAACGTGACGTTGCCGGGGGGCGCGGTGCCGTCGGTGGCGACCACGGCGGTCAGCGTGACCGTCCGCCCGGAGGCGTCCGCCGTGAGCGTGGTCGTGGTGCTCCCGAGGACGGTGGCGACCTGGACCGGCGAGCTGGACCCGTTGTGGGTGGTCCCGTCCGGCACGAACGTGGCCGTGTAGGAGTGCGCGCCGAAGGCGACCGAGGTGAGGGTCGCGGTGGTCGTGCCGTTGCCTGCGGTGAGGGTCTTGAGGGCCACGAGGTTCGTGCCGTCGCGGAACTGGACCGTGCCCGCCAGGGTGCCGGAGCCGGCGGTGACGGTGGCCGTGAGCGTGACGGCGCGGCCGTCGACGGTCGCCACCAGCGCGGTCGCGCTGGCGACGCGGTCCACGTCGACGGACTGCGGCGCGGAGACGGAGCCCCCGTACGCGGGGTCGGACGCGACGAACGTCGCGGTGTAGCTGTGCACGCCGGGCGCGACGTCGGCCACCACGAGGGAGGCCTTGCCGGCGGAGAGGGTCTTCGTGCCCACGAGCGTCGAGCCGTCGCGGAACTGCACGGAGCCCGCGGGCGTGCCTGGTCCGGTGACCTCGGCGTCCAGCGTCACCGTTCGGCCCTCCACCGAGGACGAGAGCGTTGTCGTGGTCGCGACCGACACCGTGACGGTGCGGGTGGGCGAGCTGGAGGTCGCGTGGGTGGCGGAGCTCGGGACGAAGGTCGCGACGTAGCTGTGGGCGCCCGGCGAGACGCCGGACAGGTAGATGCCGGCCGCGCCGCCGACGAGCGTCCGGGTGTCGAGGAGGGTGCTGCCCTCCCGGAGCTCGACGGTGCCGTCGAGGACCCCGTCGGCGGTCGCCACGGCGGCGTCGAGGGAGACGTCCTGGCCGTCGACGGTGACGGTCAGGTCGGTCGTTGTCGGGGTGGCCGCCACCGTGGCGGTGTGGTCCGGCGAGACGGAGCCTGCCTGGTCGGTCGGGTCGGTCGGGGTGAACGTCGCCCGGTAGGTGTGCGCGCCGGTCGCGACCTCGGTGAGCACGGTGGTCGCCGTACCGCCGGAGACCGCAGCGGTGCCGACGACGCTGCCGCCCTCGCGGAAGGTGACGGAGCCGGCCGCTGCGCCGAACGCGCTCGTCACCGTGGAGGTCAGGGTGACCCGGTGGAAGCTGACCGCCGAGCCGAGCGCCGTGGCCGTGACCGCGGGGTCGACGGTGATGTCACGCGTGGAGGAGGTCGACGTGGCGTACCGCAGGTCGTCGGCAGGGACGAAGGTCGCGGTGTAGTGGTGGGTGCCGACGGCGACGCCGGTGAGCACGAGCTGTCCGGAGCCGGCGCTGAGGGCGACGGTGCCGAGGAGCGTGGAGCCCTCACGGAGCTCGACGGTGCCCCCCGCCGCCGGCGCGACGGCTGCGTTGAGCGTCACGGTCCGCCCGGACAGGCTCGCGGTGAGGTCGGTGGACGTCGGCGTCGCCACGACGGCGAGGAGGACGCTCGTCGACGAGGAGGACTCGTACGTCGCGGGGTTGGCCGGGAGGTACGTCGCCGTGAACGGGTGGGTGCCGCGCGTCAGGTCGCTGATCGTCACGGTCGCCGAGCCGGAGGTGAGCGTCGCGGTGCCGACGACGGTGCCGGCGTCGAGGATCTGCACGGTGCCGCCGGGGGTGCCGGACGCGGCGGCGACGGTCGCGGTCAGGGTGGCCGAGCGACCGAGCACCTGTCCGGTGAGGCTGGTGGACGTCGCCGCGGCCGGCGGCAGCGGCGGCACGGTCACCGAGGTCGAGCCGGAGGCGGAGCCGGCGTACCGCTCGACGTCGGCCGGCACGAAGGTCGCCCGGTAGGAGTGCGCACCCGGGGTCACGTCCGTCACCGCGATGACCGCGTGCCCGGCCGAGACGGTGCCGGTGCCGACCAGCGTGGTGCCCTCGCGGAACTCGACGGTGCCGGCCGCGGTGCCCGCGCTCGGGGTGACCGTGGCGTCGAGGGTGACCGTCTGCGCGTTCGCCGTCGCCTGGAGGGCGGTGGTCGTCGGGGTCGCCGCGATCGTGACCGTCTTGGGCGCGGCGTCGGACGCGACGAACGCGGCCGTGTCGTACGGCGTGAAGCGGGCGGTGAACGTGTGGTCGCCCCGGGTCAGGTTGGACACCGTCGTCGTCTGCGACGGGTACGTCGCGTTCACGAAGCCGGAGTAGACGTACGTGGAGCCGTCGAAGATGTCGAGGTCGCCGACCGCCTTGCCGGCGGTCGCCGTGACGGCAGCGGTGACCGTCGCAGAGCGGCCGGTGACCGTGACCGAGAGGGTCGTGGTGGTGGTCTTCGCGCCGGTAGCAGTGCCCGACCAGGCCAGGCTGAACGGCCCGACCCCGGTCGCGAAGGTGCGGTAGCCGTCGACCGCGATCGCGTACGTCGTCCCCGCGGTCGCGTCGAACGTGACCGTGGCGAGGTGCCCGCCCGCCGTTGGCTCGTCGTTGCCAGCGACCTTGGTGAGGGAGGCCACCGACGTGCCGGTGTAGGCGGTGAGGATGGTGTCGCGGTCGGCGACGGTCGACGAGGTCGTCATGGTCACCGGTCCGGTCGCGGGCGCGGTCCACGAGTACCAGACGGACGCCCCTCCCGGGGTGGCGCGCGTCCCGACGGGGGCGGTCTCGCCGACCTCGGCGGTGGACTCGAGGTTGTCGCCGGACACGGTGCCGGTGACCCCGGAGATGGTCGACCGCTGGGCGAACGCATCGTTGGCGGCGCGGGTCGGCACGGTGACGGGGGCCGACGCCTGCTGACCCTCCATGGTGTTGACGGCCGAGACCCCGAGGGTGTGGGAGCCCGGGGCGAGGCCGGTGATGTTGGCGCCGCGGGCGGCGCTCGAGAGGTAGCCGAGATAGGTGCCGTCGAGGTAGACGTAGTAGTACTGGATCGCCGAGCTGCCGACGAAGCTCGGCGGCGACCAGGTCATCTCCGCCCGTCCCGCGACGCTCGCCCAGCTCGCCGTGACCGCCGTCGGCGCCCCGGGTGCGGCGGTGCCGTTGGACGTCGACGCGGAGACGAATGACAGGGCGCCGACGCCGTTGGCGTTGAGCGGGGTCACCGTGAACGTGTAGCCGGTGCCGAGCGTCAGCCCCGTCCAGGTGTAGGTGGTCGTCGACGCCGGCACCTGCACGTAGTCGTCGCTGCCGCTGCGCGTGAGCAGGTAGCCGGTGACCGCGCCGCCGGCACCCGGCGTCGTCGGGGCGCTCCAGGAGAGCGTCACGGTGGGGGCGAGCGGGTCGGGCGTGGCGGTGAGGTTGTTGGCCTTCGACGGGACGCCGGTCGGGAAGGCACCGTTGCAGTTGCCGGTCTTCGCCATCGTGTAGGCGCCCATGGAGCCGTAGTCGTCGTAGCCCGTGCTCCACGGGCCGTTGCCGGTGCCGTCGACGGCCACGTAGTAGGTCGACTGGGCCAGCGCCGGCTGGGTGATGGTGGCACCCATGCCGCTGGAGACGGTCGCGCTCACCTGGCCGGAGGCGGGGTCGGCGGTGCTGACCACGGTGCCCGCGGCGTTGAGCAGGGTGAGCTTGATGTCCAGGTCGGCCGCGGTGACCGTCGGGTTCGCGGACACGCTGACGCTGCCGCTGCAGGTGCCGAGCAGGTAGACGTCGACGTCCGTGCGACTGGTGATGTAGTTCGTGCCGGTCGGGAAGTTCTCCGGCTGGGCGATGCTGCTGCCGGCGACGTCGAGGCGTGATCCCACGACGGACCGGATGACGGCGACGTCGTCCTGCTGGTTGTTGGCGCCGTCGTAGTCGCCCTTCGACCACTGGCTGATCGGGTGGTCGTAGCTGCCGCCCATGATCGGCGCCCAGGCCCCGTGACCCGGGTTGTAGTCGGGGTGCGCGGCATCGCCGTCGTGGGTGAGGCCGAGGGTGTGCCCGGCCTCGTGGGCCGCGGCCTCCCCGATCGCCTTCGTCGAGTTGGGGCCGAGGAGGTGCGGGAAGACCCAGGCGGGCTGGTAGTAGCCGTAGCCGTCGCCGCCCGCGCCGGCAGAGGCAGCCATCGAGCCGGTGTAGGCGACGCCACCGCAGGTGTTGTTGCAGATCGCCGCGCTGGCGCCCGTGCTCGGGCTGATGACGACGTGGGTGCCGAACACGGCATCGCTCGAGCTCGATCGGTTGATGGCGGCGGCGCCGGGGTCGGCGGTGGTCACGTCGACGTCGAACGGCGCGTAGTCCTCGGCGACGGACTCCCAGATGGCCTGGATCGAGGTGAGCTCCGTGTTGTCGAACGCCGCGCCGTTGCCGGACGGGTCCCACGCCGGCTGCGTCGTCGGGGTGGCCGGGTACGCCGCGTGCCAGGCCGTCGCGCTCGCGGTGGCGCCGTCGAAGTCGAGGAAGATGGTGTGCTGGGAGCCGGCCTTGCTGTGCAGCGTGAAGGTCTGGTCGAGGGGCGCGCCGGCCGCGGGGACGGGCGCGTCGGACGGGGCGTCGAGGACGGCGTCCTTGAAGAACACCATGCCGTCCTGGTCCACCCAGGCCGTCGCGTCGGTGCTGAGCAGGTCGACGAGCTCACCCGTGGACAGGTCGTTCAGCGCGGCCGCCTCGTCGAGGTCGTCGCCGAGCAGGCGCACGGCCGCGGCACCGTGCACGGGTCGCGGCAGGTCGACGTCCGCGGCGGCCGAGCGCGCCTGCGCGGCGGACAGCGGCTTCAGCCCGGCCTTCGGCTTGGCGGCAGGCGTCCCTGCGGTCTTCGTGACCGTCGCAGGGGCGGTCTCGCGCTGCGGTGCGGCGGCTGCGATCGGCGACGTGCCGCCGAACACCAACGCCGCGGACAGGACGAACACCAAGCCCGACAGACGACGCACGGGACCCCCCAGGTTCCGAGAACGGGCGCTGTTGCTGCCCGGCTCTCCCCCCACGCGACGAAAGCCTCCACAGACTAGGCGCCGGACGGCGCCAGCACGGCCAAATCACGGCCATGAGACGTCCGATTCCGGACGTGGCAGGGATCGGCCACCGACGACCACCCTGAGGGGTGAGGCCGGCCCCCCTTATCCGACCTTGATGCTCCTGGTCGCCGAGGACCTCGCGGTCGTGTCGTTGCCGAGGTAGGCGGCCGTGACCTTCAGGGAGCCCTTCGTCACGCGGGGCAGCCGGTACGACGCCTGACCGTGCTTCAGCGTCAGCGTGACCTTCGTGGCGCCGTACGTGAGCCGCACCTTGCCCGTCGCGGGGGTGCCGGCTCGCCGGACCTTGACCTTGAGCGTCGGGCGGCTGCCGGCCTTCGCCCTGGCCGGCGCGGTCAGCGTGGTCGTCGAGGCCACCGGCCGCACCGTGAGGGTGAGGATGGACGACGACGACCCGGCGAAGTCGGTGGACGACGGCAGGTACGTCGCTCGGTAGGAGTGCTGACGGACGGCGGCTCCGGGCACGAC
The DNA here is from genome assembly GCF_039543825.1 of Nocardioides conyzicola. Lineage (NCBI taxonomy): Bacteria > Bacillati > Actinomycetota > Actinomycetes > Propionibacteriales > Nocardioidaceae > Nocardioides > Nocardioides conyzicola. Next base: position 111,607 of record NZ_BAABKM010000004.1, read on the forward strand.
CAGCGTCGCCTTCCCGCCCTGGGCCTGGACCTGGCCGATGCGGGTGCTGCCGTCGAACACCCGCACCGTGCCGACCGGCACCAGGCCGTCGGTGCCGGCGACCGTGATCCGCAGCGTCGCGGTCGTCCCACTGACCTTGCCGGAGAGCGCGGTGGTGGTGGCCGTCGGCGCGACGGTCACCTGGCGCGCGGGCGACGTCGACGTCGCGAACGCCGCCTCGTCGGCCGGCAGGAAGACGGCGGTGTAGGCGTGCGCTCCGGCGGCGACAGCGGGCAGCGTGAGCGAGGCGGCGCCAGCCGTCACCGGCGCCGACCCGACGACGCTCGCGTCCTGGAGGAACTGGACCGTGCCCGCCGGGGTGCCCGTGCTCGCCGCCACGGTCGCCTTCAGCGACACCGTGCGGCGCACCGCGCCGGCCGTCAGCCCGGTCGTCGTCGCGGTCCCCGGGACCGGTCCCGTCACGGTGACGGTCCTGGCGGCGGAGGCAGAGCCCGCGAACGAGTCGTCAGCCGGGACGTACGTCGCGACGTAGGTGTGCTCTCCCTTGGAGACTCCGGGCAGGGCGACGCTCACGGTGCCGGCGTCGAGCACCCCGCTCGTCACGACGGCGCCCCCCTCGCTGAGCTGCACCTCACCGGTCGGCACGCCGTCGGGGCTGGTCACGGTGGCCGCGAAGGTGACCGTGGTGCCGGAGCTGGTCACGGTGACGTCGGTCGCCGACGTGCTGGTCGCCAGCGTGAGGGACTGCTGCGGCGACGTGGACCCGGCGTACGTGGTGCTGCTGGTCGGGACGAACGTGGCCTCGTAGACGTGGTCGCCGGTGGGCACCGAGGTCAGGGTCTTGGTGGCCTCACCGGCGGCCACCGTCGCGGTCCCGACGACGGTGCTGCCGTCGCGGAACGTGACGGTGCCGGCCGGGTTGCCTGCCTGGGCTGACACGTCCGCGGTGAGGACGACGCTGCGGGAGCCGGGCGTGCGCTCCGCTACGAGCGCGGTCTCGGTGGTCGTCGGGTCGACGGTCAACGAGTGCGTCGCGGAGGACGTCATGAAGTCGTCGCCGTGCTCCGCGACGAAGACGGCGGTGTAGTCGTGCACGCCCCCGAGCACGTCGTCGACGGTGAGCAACGCGATGCCGTCGCCGCCGACCCCGCTCGGGTCGCCGAGGCTCGTCGTGCCGTCGTAGAACTCGACGGCTCCGGTCGGCACGCCGGCACCGGACGTGACCAGCGCCTCCAGCCTGACCTGGTTGTCCGCGCCGGTGGTCGCGGTGAGCGTCGTCGTGGTCGCGTGGGGCACCGTGACGGTCTGGTGGTCCGAGGACGTGGCGTGGCTGGTGCCGGTCGGCACGAAGGTCGCGGTGTACGTGTGGGGCCCGGCGCTGACGCCGGTGAGCGTGAGCGCCGCACTCGTGCCGCTCAGCGGGCTGGTGCCGAGGAGCGTGCTGCCCTCGCGGAACTCCACCGCGCCGGTGAGGGTGCCGTCGGTGGTGGACGGGGTCGCGGTGAGGGTGACGTCCTGGCCGGTGACGGTGGTGACCAGGGCGGTGCTGGTGGCGATCCGACCGATGGTCACGGTCGTGGTGGCAGAGCTCGAGCCGGCGAAGGTCCCCGAGTCCGTCGGGACGAAGGTCGCGGTGTAGCCGTGGTCGCCGGGGCTCACGTTGGTCAGGGTCGTGGTCGCGGCACCGGAGGCGACGTCGACGGTCCCGACGACGGTGCTGCCCTCGCGGAACTCGACCTTCCCGGCCGGGGTGCCGCTCGCGCCGGTCACGGCGCCGACGAGCGTGACGGCGCGTCCGTCCGCGGTCGTCGTCAGCTGGGTCGTGGTGACGATCGGCGCGACCGTGGCCACGGCGTCCGAGGAGGCCGAGCCGGCGTACGTGACGGCGCTGGCCGGCACGTACGTGGCGGTGTAGGTGTGGGCGCCGGGGGTGACGTCGGTCAGCGTCGTCGACGCCGCCCCGGCGGACACGGCGACCGTGCCCACCACGGTCGCCCCCTCGCGGAACTCGACCTGCCCGGTCGGGGCGCCGCTCGCGCCGGTGACCGTCGAGGACAGGGTGACGGCGCGGACGGCCACCTGGGTGTCCAGGGTCGTCGTCGTGACGATCGGGGCGACGGTGAGGGTGCTGGCGGTCGAGACGGAGCCGGCGTACGTGACCGGCGCGGTCGGCACGAAGGTCGCGGTGTAGGTGTGCTCCCCCGGCGTGACGCCCGACAGCGTCGTGGACGCGGCACCGTCGGTGACGGCGACGGTGCCGACGAGGCCGGTGCCGTCGCGGAACTCGACCTGGCCGGTCGGGGTGCCGCTCGCGCCGGTGACCGTCGAGGAGAGGGTGACGGCGCGGACGGCGACCTGGGTGTCCAGGGTCGTCGTCGTGACGATCGGGGCGACGGTGACCTTGCTCGCGGTCGAGACCGAGCCGGCCTGCGTGACCGCGTCGCTCGGGACGAAGGTCGCGGTGTACGTGTGCTCCCCCGGCGCCACGCCGGCCGGGCTCGTGGTCGCCGCGCCGTTGCTGTCGACCGCGACGGTGTCCACGACGGTGGAGCCCTCCCGGAACACGACCGAGCCGGCCGGCGTCCCGCGCAGCGGGGTGACCACCGACCGGAGGGTGACCGTGCGCACCGAGGCGCTCGACGTCAGCGTCGTCGTGGTCGGCATCGCGACGGTGACGCTCCGCTCGGAGGACGTCGACCCGACGTGCGTGGCGGTCCTGCCGGGGACGTACGTCGCCGTGTAGGTGTGCGCGCCGGGGTCGGTCCCGGTGAGCTCGAGGTGCGCGGCCCCGGCCACGAGGTCGACGGTGCCGACGATCCTGGTGCCCTCGCGGAGGATGACCGACCCGGCCGGGGTCCCGTAGCCGGACGTCACCGCGGCGTCGAAGGAGACGGTGCGCCCGGCGACGCTCAGGTCCAGGTCGGTGGCCGTCGTGGCGGGAGCGATCCTCGTGAAGCTCGGCGCCGTGCTCGAGAAGGCGTAGGCGACCGCGTCGTCGGGGCTGAAGAAGGCGCGGTAGGCGTGGTCGCCGGGGGCGACGCCGTTGATGGTGACCGAGGCGGCGCCGGCCACCAGGACCGCCGTGCCGACGACCGTGCTCCCGTCACGGATGTCGACCTCGCCCGCGGGAGAGCCGCTCGGGCTCGTGACGTGGACGTCGAACGTGACCGAGCGCCCGGCGACGTCGGTGTCCAGGACGGTCGTGGTGGCGACCGCGCCGACGGTCGTCGACCGGATCGCCGAGACGGAGCCGGCCACGGTGCCCGGGGTCGTGGGGACGAACGTCGCCCGGTAGCTGTGGCTGCCCGGGGTGACGTTCGACAGCGTCACCGACGCGCTGCCGGACGTGACCGCGACGGTGCCGACGAGCGTGCTCCCCTCCCGGAACTCGACGGCGCCGGCGGGCGAGCCGGCGGCGACCACGGTCGCCGTGAGGGAAACGGTGCGCTGGACCGCGCCGGCCGTCAGGTCCGTCACCGTGGGGACCTTGACCGTCACGCCACGGTCCGGGGAGACGGAGCCGGCGTACGTCGTCGGGTCGGTCGGCACGAAGGTGGCCGTGTAGATGTGCGCGCCGGGCGTGACGTCATCCAGGTGGAGCGCGGCTGCGCGGCCGGCCAGCGTCACCTTGCCCACCGTCGTCCCGTCCTGCCGGAAGACGACCTGGCCGGCGGCGTCCGAGTCGAGCGTGGCCGCGATCTGGACGGCGGAGGCGGTCACGGTGGCCGTGAGGCCGGTCGTCGTGGCGATCGGGTCCACGGTCGCCGAGCGGCCGGCCGACGCGGATCCGGCGAACGTCGCCGGGCTCGTCGGGGCGAAGGTGGCCGTGTAGGTGTGGGTGCCCGGGACGACGCCGGTCAGCTCTGCCAGGGCGCTGCCGGCGACCACCGCGACCGTGGCGACGACGGAGCCGCCCTCGCGGAAGACGACGTTGCCGGAGGGCACGCCGCTCGCGGCGGTGACCTGGGAGGAGAGCTCGACCTCCTGGCCGGTGCCGGAGGTCGCGGTGAGCGCGGTCATCGTCACGATCGGGAGCACCGAGAGGGTGCGGCTCGGCGAGGCCGAGCCCGTGTACGTCGTGGGATCGGTCGCGACGAAGGTCGCGGTGTAGGAGTGCGACCCCGGGGTGACCGACGACAGGACCAGCTGCGCCTCGCCCTCGTCGAGCGCGACGGTGCCGACGACCGTGGAGCCGTCGCGGAAGACGGCGTTGCCCTCCGGCTGGCGGGAGCCGGACGCGACCGTCGCGTCGAGCGTCACGGTGCGGACGTCGACCGCGGCGGCGAGGTCGGTGGTGGACGACCGCTCCGCGGCCGTGACGGTCTTGCCTGCGGAGGTCGACCCGGCATGCGTCGTACCGGTCGGCACGAAGGTCGCCGTGTAGGTGTGCGACCCGGGCGTGACGTCGGTGAACGTGCGCACGACCGTGGTGGCGTCCAGCGTGGCGGTGCCCAGGAGCGTGGTGCCGTCGCGGAGCTCCACCGAGCCGGCGAGGGTGCCGGCGGCGGTGGCCGGGGTGGCGGTTAGGGTGACGGTCTGGGCGCTGACTGTGGCGACGAGAGCAGTGGTGGTGGCGATCTTCGCGGCGGTGACGGTCTTCGGGTCCGAGTCCGAGCCGGTGTAGACCGTCGGGTCGGCGGGCACGAACGTCGCGGTGTAGGTGTGCCCGCCCGGCGTGACGTTGCTGAGCACCAGGCTCGCGGCACCGCTGGCCACCGTCACCACGCCGACCAGGGTGCTCCCGTCGCGGAGCTGCACCTTGCCGGCCGCCGTCCCGCTGGTCACGGCGACGGCTGAATCGAGCGTGACGGTCCGGTCGGAGACCGCCGCCTGGAGCGTCGTGGTGGAGGCGACCGGGTCGACGGTGGCCACGCTCGCGGCGGACGACGAGCCCCCGGTGGCCGCGGTGCCCGGCGTGTAGGTCGCTGTGTAGCTGTAGGTGCCCGGCACGACGCTCGTCGCCGTGTAGACCGCCGTGCCCGAGGCCACGGTCACGGTGCCCACCAGGGTGCCGTCCCGGTAGAAGGCGACGCTCCCCGCGGGCGTGGCGCCGGACCCGGCGACGACCGCCGTCGCGGTGACGGTGCGGCCGGTCACGTCGGTGGTCAGCGTCGTCGTGGTGGTGCCCGGGATGGTCGCCGTCCGGGTCGGCGAGGTGGAGGGGTTGTGGACGGTGCCGGTCGGCACGAACGTCGCGGTGTAGGAGTGCGCGCCGTACGACGCCGCGACCGTGGCCGTGACAGTGGTCGCGGTCGAGGTCACGGTCCGGGTGGCGACCACGGCGCCACCATCGCGGAAGGTGACCGTGCCCGCGAGCGCGCCCGAGGCGGCCGAGACGGTGGACGACAGGTCGACGGACTGGGCGTTGACCGTCGCGGTCAGGGTGGTGGCGGAGGCGACCCGGGCGACGTCGACCGGGTGCGCCTCCGAGACGGATCCGGCGTAGAGCGCGGTGCTGGTCGGCACGAACGTCGCGGTGTAGCTGTGCGCGCCGGCCGCCACGCTCGGCAGCGTCACCGAGGCGGCGCCGCCGGACAGCGTCACCGTCCCGACGAGGCTGGTGCCGTCGCGGAACTCGACGTCGCCCGCAGGCGTCCCGGGTCCGGTGACGCCGGCCGTCAGGGTCACGGCGCTGACGTTGACGGAGCTCGCGAGCGTGGTCGCGGTCGCCCCGACGACGTTGGCGGTCCGGGACACCGAGCTCGAGGTCGCGTACGTCGTGCCGCTCGGCACGAAGGTCGCGACGTAGGCGTGGGCGCCGGGGGCGACGCCGGGCAGCTGGAGGACCGCGGCCCCGCTGGCCAGCGGGACGGTGCCGACGAGCGCGCTCCCCTCACGGAACTCGACCTTCCCGGCGAGGGTGCCCCCGGTGACGCTGCTGGTCAGGGTCACGACCTGTCCGGAGACGCCCGTGGTGAGGTCGGTCGTGGTCGTCGTCGCGGCCACGGTCGCCGTCTGGTCGGGCGAGACCGACGCCGCCTGCTGGGCCGGGGTCGTCGGGGCGAAGGTGGCCGTGTAGCTGTGGACGCCGGTGCTGACCGCCGTCAGCACCGTGCTCGCCACGCCTCCCGAGACCGTGCCGGTCCCGACGACGTCGTCACCCTCCCGGAAGGTGACGGACCCGGCCGCCGCCCCGATAGAGCTCGTCACCGTCGCGGTCAGGGTCACCTGGTGGCCGCTCACGGCGGAGCCGAGCGCGGTCGACGTCACCGACGGGTCGATGGTCACGTCCTGCGTCGGCGACGTCGAGCCCGCGTCGCGCAGGTCGTCGGTCGGGACGAAGGTGGCCGTGTAGTGGTGGACGCCGACGGCGACGTTGGTGAGGGCCTGCTGGCCGGCGCCGCTGCTGAGGGTCACCGTGCCGAGGAGCGTGCTGCCCTCGCGGAGCTCGACCGTGCCCGCCGACGACGGGCTGACGCTCGTCTGCAGCGTGACCGTGCGGCCGCTGAGGCTGGGCGTGAGCGTGGTCGTCGTCGGCGTCGCGACGACGGCGAGCGACGTGGCGGTCGACGTCGACGCTGCGTACGCCGTCGCGTCGGCGGGGACGAAGGTCGCGGTCAGCTGGTGGGTGCCGCGGGTCAGGTCCGCAAGCGGCAGCGAGGCGGAGCCGGCGACCAGGGTCGCGCTGCCGACGACGGTGGACCCGTCCTTGACCTGGACGCTGCCGGCCGGGGTCGCACCGGTGGCGGTGACGGTCGCGACCAGCCGCGCCGTACGTCCGGAGACCTGGCCGGAGAGGGTCGTGGTCGTCGATGCCGCGGCCGGGTACGCCGCCACGGTGACGGCCGCGGCGGCGGACGTCGAGCCGACGTACCGCTCGAGGTCGGACGGGACGAAGGTCGCGGTGTAGGAGTGGGCGCCCGGCGCCACGGAGGTCAGCACCACCGTGGACGCGCCGTACGCGACCGTGCCGGTGCCGACCAGGGTCGTGCCGTCGCGGAACTGCACCGTGCCGGCAGCGGTCCCGGCCGACGGGGCGACGTTCGCCGTCAGCGTCACCTGCTGGGCGTCGGAGGACCCGGTCAGGGTGGTGGCCGTGGTGGACGCGGCGACCGTGACCGTCTTCCCCGCCGAGGTGGACTCGGCGAACAGGTCGCTCCGGGTCGGGACGAACTTCGCGGTGAAGACGTGGTCGCCCCGTGCCTGGTCGGTCACGGTCAGCGTGGGGGTGGGCGTCGAGCCGTCGAGGAGGTCGTCGCCGACCTGGGTGCTGCCGTCGTAGAAGTAGACGTGCCCCACCGGTGCGCCGAAGGTGGCGGTGACCGTGGCCGTGAGCTTGACGGAGCGGTCACTGCCCCCGACGGCACTGAGGGTGGTCGTGGTGCTCTTCGCACCGATCGCGCTGCCCGCCCAGGTCAGGCCGAACGGGCCGACGCCGGTCGCCGTCCGGTAGCCGTTGACGCCGATGGCGTACGTCGTGCCTGCGGTGGCGTTGAACGTGACCGCGGCGAGATGACCGCCACCCGCCGGCTCGTCGTTGCCGTCCACCCTGCTCAGCGTCCCGACCGTGCTGCCGGTGTAGACGTCGAGGGTGGTGTCCCGGTCGGTGGTCGACGAGGTCGTGGCCAGCGTGACCGGCCCCGAGGCCGGCGCGGTCCAGGAGTACCAGACCGAGGCCTTGCCGGCGCCGGCACGGGTGGCGGTCGGGGCCGGCTCCCCCGACTCCTCGGACGACTCGGTGTTGTTGCCGGTGACGCTGCCCGACACGCCGCTGATCGTGACGCGCTGGCCGAAGGCGTCGTTGCCGGCGCGCGCCGGGACCGTGACGGTCGCGGTCGCCGTCGGCCCGGTGCCGACGCTGCTGACGGCGGCGACCCCGAACGTGTAGGTCGCGCCCGGGGAGAGCCCGGCGAACCCGAGCGCGGTGGTCGACGCGTCGTAGTAGGTGTAGAGGGTGCCGTCGATGAAGAGGGCGTACGTCTGGACCGAGGCGCTGCCGGCGCTCGGCGGCGCCGACCAGGCGAGCACGGCGGTCTGCGGGACCGGGTTCCAGGCGGCGGTGAAGTTCTTGGGCGCTCCCGGCACGACGGTCCCGCTCGAGGTCGTGGCGGTGACGGACCGCGCCACCCCGGGGCCGTTGGCGTTGAGCGGGGTCACCGTGAACGTGTAGCCGGTGCCGAAGGCGAGGCCGGTCCAGGTGTAGCCGGTCGTCGAGGCCGGCACCTGCACGTAGTCGTCGCTGCCGCTGCGGGTCAGGAGGTAGCCGGTGACCGCGCCGCCGGCGCCCGGGGTCGTGGGGGCGGTCCAGCTGAGGGCGACGTCCGGGGCCAGCGGGTCCGGCGTGGCGGCCAGATTGTTGGCCTGGGAGGGCACGCCCGTGGCGGCCGCGCCCGTGCAGCTGCCGGTCCGCGCCATCGTGTAGGCGCCCAGGGAGCCGTAGTCGTCGTACCCGGTGCTCCACGGTCCGTTGCCGGTGCCGTCGACGGCGACGTAGTAGCTGCCGGAGGCGTTGGTCTGGGTGATCGACGCGTCCAGCCCGGACGCCGTCGTCGCGCCGGTCTGGGCGGAGGCCGGGTCCGCCGTGGTCAGCGCGGTCCCGGTGGGCGAGAGGAGGGTGAGCTTGATGTCGAGGTCGGCCTGGGCGTCGACCGGGCTGGCGGAGACGGTGAAGGTGCCGGTGCACGTGCCGAGCCGGTAGACGTCGACGTCGGAGCGGCTCGTGATGTAGCTCGCGCCGGCCGGGAACGCCGCGGCCTGCCCGACGTTGCCCCCGGCGTCGTCGGGTCGGGAGCCGATGACGGACCGGATGGTCGCGACGTCGTCCTCGTGGTTGGTCGCTCCCGGGTAGTCACCCTGGCTCCACTGGCTGATCGGGTGGAGGTCGGCCGAGCCCATGATCGGCGCCCACGCACCGTGCCCGGGGTCGACGGTCGCGGTCGAGCCCCCGTCGTCGACGAGACCGAGCTGGTGCCCCACCTCGTGGCTGACGGCTTCCGCGGTCCGCTTCGGCGAGTCCGGGCCGAGCAGGTCGGGGAAGACCCACGCGGGCTGCTGGTAGCCGTAGCCGTCGCCGCCCGCACCACCGGAGGTCGCGCCGAAGGCGCCGAGGTACGACGCGGCGCCGCAGTCGCTGTCGCAGATCGCCGCGCTGGTGGCGAGGCTGGGCGAGATGACGACGTGCGCGCCGTAGACGTGGTCGCCCGGGCCGGACCGGTCGATCGCCGCGGCGCCGGGGTCGGCGGTGGTGACGTCGACGTCGAACGGCGCGTAGTCCTCCGCCACCGACGCCCAGATCGCCTGGATGCTCGTCAGCTCGCTGTCGGCGAAGGCCGGACCGTCGCCGGACGGGTCCCACGCCGGCTGCGTCGGGGGTACGCCGGGGTGCTCGGCCTGCCAGCGCGTGCCGCTCACGGACGCGCCGTCGACGTCGAGGAAGATCGTGTGCGCGGAGCCCGGCAGGCTGTGCAGGGCGAAGGTCTGGTCGAGCGGAGCAGCCGCCCGCGCCCGCCGGGTCGGAGCGTTTCGCACGACGGGGTCCCGGTAGAAGACGGCGCCCTCGGAGTCGACCCAGGCGGAGGGGTCGGAGCTCAGCAGCCGGACGAGCTCGTCGCTGCTCATCTCGTTGAGCGCGGCGGCCTCGTCGACCCGGTCACCGAGCAGGCGTACGGCGCGAGCGCCGTGGACGGGTCGCGGCAGGGCGACGTCGGCGCGTGCCGCCTCCGCGGCCGCGGCCGAGAGCGGCCTGGCGGTGTACGTCGGCCTGGCCGCCGGAGCGCCCACGGTCTTGGTCGCCGCCGCGGCCGTCGTGACGGCCTGCAGGGCCCCGCCCGTGGAGGGGGCGCCGATGAGCACCAACGCTGCCGAGAGGACGCCGACGACGCCCGTCAGGCGACGCGCTGGACGACCCACCAGACCCCCCGTATTCGAGGAATCCGACGATAGCCGCGCCTCGTGGTCCGCGTGGGCAGTACGCGGAAACGCGTCACCTTCTCGCCGTGATGTAGCAGGCGACGGCCGTCGCTGCCGCGACGTTGAGGGAGTCGATGCCGGCGCGCATCGGGATGATCGCCCGCCGGTCGGCGGCCTCCTCCCAGCGGGCCGACAGGCCGTGTCCCTCGGACCCGAGCACCAGGGCGACCTTCTCGACGCCGTCGACGGCGTCCTCGATCGGGGTGGCGTCGTCGGCGAGGGTCAACGCGACGGTGGTGAAGCCGGCCGCCGAGAGGTCCGGCAGCGCGTCGTACCAGTCCGGGAGCCGGGTCCACGGCGTGCTGAACACCGCGCCCATCCCGACCTTGATCGCGCGCCGGTAGAGAGGGTCGGCGCACCGGGGTGCCAGCAGCACGGCGTCGAAGCCGAACGCCGCCCCCGACCTGAAGATGGCGCCGACGTTGGTGTGGTCGACGAGGTCCTCGAGGACGAGGACCGAGCGGGCACCCGTCAGCACGGACGCGACGCTCGGCAGCGGCCTCCGCTCGTACGACGCCAGGGCGCCGCGGTGCACGTGGAAGCCGACGACCTGCTCGACCAGCGCCTCCTCGAGCACGTAGCAGGGGGCGTCCGTCGTCGCGAGCACGTCGGCGAGGCCGTCGACCCAGCGCGGCGCCATCAGGAACGACCGCGGGGCGAACCCCGCCTCCGCCGACCGCCGGACCACCTTCTCCCCCTCGGCGAGGAAGAGGCCGTGCTCGGTCTCGAGGTGCTTGCGCAGCTCGACGTCGCGCAGGTCGCGGTAGTCGGCGAGGCGTGGGTCGGTTGGGTCGGTGATCTCGACGATCGTGGCCATCAGGCCTGGAACGCCTCGGGATGGGCGACCGCCACCACCTCGCCGACCACGATGATCGCGGGCGGGCGCACGTCGTGGGCCGCCAGCTCGGCCTCCAGCGTCCCCAGGGTGGCCAGCACCGTGCGCTCCCCCGGCATCGTCCCGTCGCTGATGACCGCGACGGGGGTGGTCACGGGCCGGCCGCCAGCGACCAGGGCGGTCGCGATGGCCGGGGCGTTCTCGACCGCCATCATCAGCACGACCGTGCCGGTGAGCTGGCCGATCGCGGGCCAGTTGACGAGCGACTCCACGTGGCCGGGCGGGAGGTGGCCGGACACCACCGTGAACTCGTGGGTCACCCCACGGTGGGTGACCGGGATCCCGGCGACGGCCGGGACGGACACCGAGCTGGACAGGCCCGGGATGACGGTGACCGGCACGCCGGCCTCGCGGCACGCGATGACCTCCTCGTAGCCGCGCCCGAAGACGAAGTTGTCGCCGCCCTTGAAGCGGACGACCTTCTTGCCGGCCAGCGCCCCCTCGACGATGATCCGGTTGATCTCCTCCTGCTGGGCCGACCGGCCCCGCGGCAGCTTGGTGACGTCGACCAGCTCGACGTCGGCCGGCAGCTCGCCGAGCAGCTCGCGGGGGGCGAGCCGGTCGGCGACCACGAGGTCGGCCTCCATCAGCGCCTTGCGCCCGGCGACCGAGATCAGCTCCGGGTCGCCCGGCCCGCCGCCGACGAGCACCACGCCCGGCGTACGGTCGCGCTGGTGCCGGGCCACGATCGTGCCCTCGCGCAGGCCTTCGAGGATCTCGTCGCGCACGGCGGCGGAGCGCTGCGGCTCGCGCTGGCCGAGCACCGCGACGGTGACGCCCGCGTGCCGCCCCACGGCCGGCGTCCAGGCCGTCGCGCGCGTCGCATCGTCGGCGCGCACGCAGAAGATCCGCCGCTCCTCGGCCGCGAAGGACACCTGCTCGTTGACGTCGTGGTCGTCGGTGGCCGCGATGACGTACCAGCTCAGGTCGAGGTCGGTGGCCACGAAGCCGCGCTGGTGCCAGGTGATCTCGCCCGCGGACGCCATGCCCTCGACCGCGGGCGTGACCTCCGGCGACACCAGGTGGACATCGGCCCCCACCGAGATCAGGTGCGGCACCCGCCGCTGGGCGACGTGCCCGCCGCCGACGACGACCACGCGACGCCCCGTCAGCAGCAGTCCCGAGGGATAGATGGGGAAGTCGTCCATCGGACCATCATCCCGGCAGCCCGTCGCGGCCCGGTGACGCGGGTTCACCCACCGGACTACGTTGGAGCCCGTCCTGCCCAGGCCCTATGCACCCACGTGTGAGGAACACCATGACCCTCGACCGTCCGGTCACCCCGAACCCCTACGACCTGCTGCCCGCCGCACCGTCCTTCACGGTCACCAGCGCCGACGTCAGCGACGGCGCGCCGCTCAAGGACGACCAGGTCGCCGACGCCGGCAACACCTCGCCCCAGCTCTCCTGGGAGGGCGCGCCGGAGGGCACGAAGAGCTACACGGTCACCTGCTTCGACCCGGACGCGCCCACGCCCAGCGGCTTCTGGCACTGGGTCCTGGTCGACCTGCCCGCGGACGTCACGTCGCTCGACGCAGGCGCCGGCGCCGAGGGAGCAGCGCTGCCGGGCAACGCCTTCATGTGCCGCAACGACGGCGGCCCCAAGGCGTTCATGGGCGCCGCCCCGCCCGAGGGTGACCAGGTGCACCGCTACTTCTTCGTCGTGCACGCCGTGAAGGAGGAGTCCCTCGGGGTCGACTCCGACGCCTCGCCCGCGGTCGTCTCGTTCAACCTGGCCTTCAAGACCGCCGGCCGCGCCATCCTCCACGGCACCTACCAGCACTAGACAGGGCACCATGACCCACACCGATGCCGACCTCGCGGCGTACGTCGAGGAGCTCACCGGGCAGGGCGTCCGGCTGGTCGGCGGGTCGGTGGTGGACATGGGCGGCGTCGCCCGCGCGAAGTACGTCCCGACCGCGCGGCTGGCGGCGTTCCACCGCGTCGGCATGGGCGCCTCGCCGTGCTGGAGCGTCTTCTGCGTCGACGGCAACATCGCGTTCACGCCGGAGCTCAACGTGGTCGGCGACCTGCGGATCCCGATCGACCCCGCCGAGCTGCGGGTCGTGGAGGACGGCGTGGCCTGGGCCCCGGGCGAGCTCCACGACCAGGACGGCGACAGCAACGACATGTGTGCCCGGTCGGCCCTCCGGCGCACGGTCGCCACGACGGAGGCGGCCGGCCTGACAGCGCTCGTGGGCGCCGAGCTGGAGTGCACCCTGCTCGGGCCCGACGGAGGGCACGCGACGACGGGAGCCCGGTCGCCGTACGGGCTGCGCACCTCGCTGGAGCAGGCGGCGTTCCTCACCGACCTCGCCGAGGCGGCCGACCGGGTCGGGCTCGGCCTCGAGCAGCTGCACATGGAGTACGGCCAGGACCAGGTCGAGATCTCGCTGTCGCCCGCCGACCCCGTGCGCGCCGCCGACGACGTGATCCTCGCGCGGCTCGTGCTCGGCAGGACCGCTGCCCGGCACGGGATGCAGGTGTCCTTCTCCCCGCTGCCGTTCACGGGCGAGGTCGGCAACGGCGCCCACCTGCACCTGTCGCTCGTCACGAGCGACGGACCGGTCTTCGGCGGCGGCAGCGGACCGCACGGCCTGACCCCCGCCGGCGAGGCGGCGATCGCGGGGATCCTCGACGCGCTGCCCGGCCTGGTCGGGGTGTACGCCGGCTCGGTGCTGTCCGCCGCACGGCTGCAGCCCGGCAACTGGTCCGGCGCCGCGCTCTGCTGGGGCCTGGAGAACCGCGAGGCCGCCGTACGCCTGGTCGCCGGCGGGCCGGCCAGCGCCCACGGCGCCAACGTCGAGCTCAAGGTGGTCGACCCGAGCGCCAATCCCTACCTCGCGGTCGCCGCCCTGCTCGGCAGCGCGCTCCACGGCATCGAGGCCGGCCTGCCGCTGCCGCCCGAGGTCCCGGACGACCCGAAGGGCACGACCGGCCTGCCGTCCCTGCCCGCGGGCCAGGCCGCGGCGCTCGACGCCTTCGCCGCGTCGCCGATCGCCCGCCGGTTCCTCGGCGACCCGATCGTCGCCGGGCTGCTCGCGGTCCGTCGCTACGAGGTCGAGACCTTCCCCGACCCGTCCGCGCCGGAGGTCGCCGAGGCGCTCAGGCTCTCCTGGAGCTGCTGAGTGGCCGTCCCCGACGAGCTCGCGGAGCACCTCCGCACCGTGCGGCTGGTCGACCACCACGTCCACGGGTGGTTCACGTCCCCCGGCGACCGTCCGTCGTTCGAGGCGGCGCTCAACGAGGGGTCCCCCGGCCCCGTGCCGGCCTGGATGTCGGGCTTCGACCTGCCCGTCGGGCTCGCCGTACGCCGGTGGTGCGCTCCCCTCCTGGGGCTGCCTGCCCTCGCCTCCGCCGACGACTACTGGGCGGCGCGGAGCGCGACGCCGTACGACGAGCTGGTGCGGACGTTCGTCGAGGCCGCCGGTGTCGAGCACTGGGTCGTGGACAACGGGCTCACGCCCGGCCTGCTCGACCTGCCCGAGCCGCGGTCGGAGGTCGTGCGGCTGGAGGTGCTCCTCGAGGAGGTGATCGGCGCCGACGACGTGCCCGGTGCGTTCCGGGCCCGCCTCGACGACGCGGCGGTCCGGGCAGTGGGCACGAAGACGATCGCGGCGTACCGGACCGGGCTGGACATCGACTGGTCGCGCCCCACCGACGCCGCCGTGGTCGCCGCCGCCCTGGCCTCGGGTCCTCGGGTGGTCGACCCGCTGCTGGTCGCGTTCGTCGTGCACGAGGCCGCTGCCCGCGGGCTCCCGCTCCAGGTCCACACCGGCCTCGGCGACCGCGACCTCGACCTGCGCCGTGCCGACCCGCTGCACCTGCTGCCGCTGCTCCGCACCGTCGAGGTGCCCGTGCTGCTGCTGCACTGCTACCCGTTCCACCGCCAGGCGGGCTACCTGGCGCAGGCCTTCGACCACGTCTCGTTCGACGTCGGGCTGGCGGTCAACCACCTCGGCGCGCGCTCGGTCGAGCTCGTCGCCGAGTCGCTCGAGCTGGCGCCGTACGCCAAGCAGCTCTACTCGTCGGACGCGTACGGCGTCCCGGAGCTCCACGTCCTGGGCTCGCTGCTGTGGCGGCGCGCGATGGGCGAGGTCCTCGGTGGCTGGCTCGCCCGCGGTGACTGCGGTCTGGACGACGCCGTCCGGATCGTCGACCTGGTCGCCGCCGGCAACGCGCGTCGCGTCTACGGGCTCTGAGCCCGGCGGGAACCCCGCGACCGCGGGGCCCGTCCCACCCCCATGGCACGACGACCCGGACGGATCCTGAGCGCGGTCGGCCTGCTGGCGCTGACAGCGCTCACCGCCTGCACGCCTGCCGAGGACTGCTGTGCCGCCCCGGTGCGCTCCGTCGCGTCGCCGCCTGCGGGCATGCGCTGGCAGGGAGCCGACGACGTGGTCGTGGCCGTCCCCGAGGAGTGGACGACGCTCACCGACCCCTGTCAGACGACCCGGGAGCCCGCCGTCCGGATCGACGGACCCGTCGACCGCCCGGTGCCGTGCCCCCTGCCTCGCAGCCGACCGTCGGGGCTGGTGGTCGCCCCCGACGACCTGGGCGCACTGCCCGCCCCCGACACCCTCCGGCACCGCACCGAGGTCGACGGGATGACGGTGCGCCACGGCGGCGTGCGCTGCAGCGCCGGTGCGAACGGCCCGTGCACCCTCACGTTCACGGTGCCGACCGTCCACCTGACCTTCGAGGTCGGCTACCTCGGACCGCACCCGAGACGGTTCGTCGAGCGGATGATGCGGTCACTGACGGCCCTGCCCGCCGGCTCCACGACCGTGCCGGTCGTGCCGCTCGGGACCTCCGACGACGACGCGGTCGCACTGCTCGAGGAGGCCGGGCTCGTCGGCGAGGCACCCGACGTGGACTTCCCGCACTACGTCACCGGCACCCGGCCGGCAGCGGGCCTCGTCGTGCCGGCCAGGTCCTCGATCGAGCTCGAGGTCGGCGACGGCTGACGCCGTACGACGTCAGCGGCCGGAGGCCTCGCGCAGCAGCTGGTCGAAGGGCGTCGGCTCGGCGAACTCGTCCGCCACCGTCCGACGCCGGCTGCCGGCGCCGTCGACCGGGCTGACCTTGCCCATGAGCAGGGCCAGCTCGCCCGCGGCTCGGACCACCCGGGCGTCGAGGTCGGTGCCGGCGAAGTCCTCGGTCGCGGCGAAGACGCCGGTCGGCACGACCACCGCGCGCAGGTAGGCGAAGAGCGGCCGGAGCGCGTGCTCCAGCACCAGCGAGTGCCGGGCCGTGCCTGCGGTGGCGGCGACCAGCACCGGCTTCCCGTCCAGCGCCCCGGTCTCCAGCACGTCGAAGAACGACTTGAAGAGACCGGAGTACGACGCCGAGAAGACCGGCGTCACGACGATCAGCCCGTCGGCCACGCGGACGGCGTCCTGGGCCGCGGCCAGCTCGGCACCGGGGAACCCGGTCAGCAGCTGGTCGGTGACCTGGTGGGCCAGGTCGCGCAGCTCGACGTGGGTGACCTCGACGTCCTCCAGCGCCTCGACCGTCGCGGCGGTGAGCCGGTCGGCGAGCAGCCTGGTGGACGACGGGACGCTCAGTCCCGCGCTGATGACGACGAGCCTCGTCATGCGGAGACCTCCTCGCGGTCGGTGGTGCCGGTGACGTCGTCGACCGCGTGCACGGTCGAGTCGTGGGCGCCGCCCGCGGCGGCGACCAGGGACGCGTGGGTGGGCGCGTCCGGGACGTGCGCCGGCCGCCCCTCGGCCATGCCCTTGCGCAGCTCCGGCAGGAGCTCGCCGAGCAGGTCGAGCTGCTCGAGCACCGTCTTCAGCGGCAGGCCCGCGTGGTCGACCAGGAAGAGCTGGCGCTGGTAGTGCCCGACGTAGTCACGGAAGCCGAGCGTCCGCTCGAGCACCTGCTGGGGGGAACCGACCGTCAGCGGGGTCGCCTCGGTGAAGTCCTCCAGCGAGGGGCCGTGGCCGTAGACGGGCGCGTTGTCGAAGTACGGACGGAACTCGTTGACGGCCTCCTGGCTGTTCTTCCTCATGAAGAACTGCCCGCCGAGGCCGACGATGGCCTGGTCGGCGGTGCCGTGGCCGTAGTGCTCGAACCGGCGGCGGTAGAGCTCGACCATCTGCTTGGTGTGGCCGGCCGGCCAGAAGATGTGGTTGTGGAAGAAGCCGTCGCCGTAGTACGCCGCCTGCTCGGCGATCTCGGGGCTGCGGATCGAGCCGTGCCACACGAACGGCGCGACGCCGTCCAGGGGGCGCGGGGTCGAGGTGTAGCCCTGGAGAGGCGTACGGAACCGGCCCTCCCAGGTGACGATCTCCTCGTCCCACAGACGGCGCAGGAGCGCGTAGTTCTCGACCGCCAGGTTGATGCCGTCGCGGATGTCCTTGCCGAACCACGGGTAGACCGGGCCGGTGTTGCCGCGGCCCATCATGAGGTCGACGCGACCATCGGTGAGGTGCTGGATCTTGGCGTAGTCCTCGGCGATCAGCACCGGGTCGGTCGTGGTGATCAGCGTCGTGGCCGTCGACAGGATGATGTTCTCGGTCTGGGCGCCGATGTAGGCGAGGGTCGCGGTCGGGTTGGACGCGATGAACGGCGGGTTGTGGTGCTCGCCCGTGGCGAACACGTCGAGGCCGATCTCCTCCGCCTTCTTGGCGATGGCGACGGTCGCCTTGATCCGCTCGTGCTCTGTCGGCGTCCGACCCGTGGTGGGGTCCGCCGTGACGTCGCCGACGGTGAAGATGCCGAACTGCATGTCCGCTCACTCCTGGAGGTAGGTGGTGGTCCGCCGATGTAGTTGAATGACGAACTAATCGCTCAACGACGCACGGCATCCCGGTATTCCTGCCACCATCCAAGCGTGACCGCACCCGCGCCGTACCGCTGTCCCGCCTGGGTCCCCGTCCTGATCATCGTGCTGACGGTCGGCCAGCTGGCCGTCGCGGAGTGGGTGCCGGGGATCGACCGCTTCGCCGACAAGGCGTTCGGGGCGCGCCTGCTCGCCTACCCGCTGATGATGCTGCTGGTCCCCGCGCTGTGGTGGATCGTCGTCAAGCGCCGCCGGCCGGAGGAGCCTGCGCCGTACGGCGCGTTCTCGCTGATCATGCTGGGCTTCCTGGCCGACGTGACCGGCAACAGCCTGGACCTCTACGACTCGCTGACCTGGTGGGACGACATGAACCACTTCGTCAACTGGGTCTTCCTGCTGACCGGCATCGGCCTGATCATCGGCGCACCCGTGCGGCCCGCCTGGGCGCGGGTGCTGATGATCGCCGGCCTCGGGGCGATCCTGGCCATCGGCTGGGAGCTCGGCGAGTGGTACACGTTCATCCGCCACGGCACCGAGATCGACACGGCGTACGAGGACACCCTGGGCGACGAGACCCTCGGCACCCTGGGCGCGCTGCTCGCAGGCCTGCTCGTGACGTGGCGCCTGCGCGGGTCGGACACGGTTCGATAACGGCGACGCACCTGTCGTCGTCCCGCTTGCAGGCGCTCTGACCGGTTCCTGCAACCAGATGTCATGTTCTTGCAGCGCCTCGCGCGCTAGATTGCCGTCATGACCCGACGACTGGCCGAGGTGGCCGCCCGGGCCGGCGTCAGCGAGGCGACGGTCAGCCGCGTGCTCAACAGCAAGCCCGGCGTCTCGGACGCCACCCGCGAGACCGTGCTGACCGCGCTCGACGTGCTCGGCTACGAGCGCCCCAGCAAGTTGCGCGGCGAGCGCGCACGGCTGGTCGGCCTGGTCCTGCCCGAGCTGTCCAACCCGATCTTCCCCGCGCTGGCGGAGGTCGTGGGCGCACTGCTCTCGCAGAACGGCCTGACGCCGGTCCTGTGCACCCAGATCAACGAGGCCGGCGCGGAGGCGGCGTACGTCGACATGCTGCTCGGGCAGCAGCAGGTCGCCGGGATCATCTTCGCGGGCGGGCTCTACAGCCAGGCCGACGCCGACCACGAGCACTACGACCGGCTGGCGCGGCGCAAGCTCCCCGTCGTGCTGATCAACGCCGGCACCGAGCGGTTGCCCTTCCCGAGCATCGTGTGCGACGACGCCAGCGCGATGGAGCAGTCGCTCGAGCACCTGCGGTCGCTCGGCCACAGCCGGATCGGCCTCGTCCTCGGTCCCCGCGACCACGAGCCGTCCGTGCGCAAGCTCGCCGCAGCGCGCGCGCTCCTGGCCGTGCCCGACGAGCTCGTGGGACACAGCCAGTTCTCCCTGCAGAGCGGCCAGGCGACGGCGAGCTCCCTGGTCGGCCGGGGCGCCACCGCCCTCGTCTGTGCGAGCGACCCGCTGGCGCTCGGCGCCATCCGGGCCGTCCGCCGCGCGGGCCTTCGGGTCCCCGAGGACGTCTCCGTCATCGGGTACGACGACTCCGCGTTCATGTCGTCGGTCGAGCCGCCGCTCACGACCGTCCGCCAGCCGATCGAGGCGATGGGGCGGGCGGCGGTCGCCGCCCTGCTGGCCCAGATCCGGGGCGAGGAGGCACCCGCCGACGAGCTGCTCTTCGAGCCCGAGCTGGTGGTCCGGCGGTCCACCCGCCCTGCAAGCGGCGCCGTCGGCGCTGCAAGATCTGAAAACTAATTACGTCCTGTCAGGTTCTTGCAGAGCCCTGCAAGCACTTCTAGCGTTCCCGGCGCCGCCACCCCTGTGACGGCCTTCACTACCGGGAAAGCCGAGGCAGCGACGCGTGAGCACCGACCTGCGCCCCACCGCCGCGACCGCTGGCGGCAGGGCGACGTCCTCGGACTGGTGGCGGACGGCGGCGATCTACCAGGTCTACCCACGCAGCTTCGCCGACGCGAACGGCGACGGCACCGGCGACCTGGCGGGCGTCCGCTCCCGGCTCCCCTACCTGGCCGAGCTCGGGGTCGACGCCATCTGGTTCACGCCCTGGTACCCCTCGCCGATGGCCGACGGCGGGTACGACGTCGCCGACTACCGCTCGATCGACCCGCTCTTCGGCGACCTCGCCGAGGCGGAGGGCCTCATCCGCGACGCCCTCGCCGTCGGCATCCGCACCATCATCGACGTGGTCCCCAACCACGTGTCCGACCGGCACGCGTGGTTCCAGGCGGCGCTCGAGGCGGGGCCGGGCTCGCCCGAGCGCGAGCGGTTCTGGTTCCGCGACGGAAGCGGCGAGCACGGCGAGCTCGTGCCCAACGGCTGGGAGTCGGAGTTCGGCGGGCCGGCCTGGTCCCGGGTCACGGCGCCCGACGGCACGCCCGAGCAGTGGTACCTCCACCTCTTCGCGCCCGGCCAGCCCGACCTCAACTGGGGCCACCACGACGTCGTCCGCGAGCACGAGCAGATCCTGCGCTTCTGGTTCGACCGCGGCGTCGCCGGCATCCGGATCGACTCCGCGGCCCTGCTGGCCAAGGACGCCTCGCTGCCCGACGTGCTCGCGGACCACGACCCCGGCGAGCACCCGTACGTCGACCGCGAGGAGCTCCAGGACATCTACCGGGGCTGGCGCCGGATCGCCGACACCTACGGCCCGGACCGCATCCTGATCGGCGAGATCTGGCTCCCCGACGCGGAGCGGTTCGCCCGCTACCTGCGACCCGGGGTGCTGCACTCGGCCTTCAACTTCGGCTTCATGACCTCCCCCTGGGACGCCGCCGCGCTGCGCCGGTCCATCGAGGAGACCCTCGACGTGCACGACAGCGTCGGGGCGCCGGCGACCTGGGTCCTGTCCAACCACGACGTGACCCGGCCGGTGACGCGCTACGGCCGTGCGGACACCTCTTTCGCGTTCGAGACCAAGCGCTTCGACACCCCGACCGACCTCGCCCTCGGGCACCGGCGGGCGCGGGCCGCGGCACTGCTCGCGATGGCGCTGCCCGGCGCCTACTACCTCTACCAGGGCGAGGAGCTCGGCCTCCCCGAGGTCGAGGACATCCCTGCCGAGCGCATCGACGACCCGATGCACGCCCGTTCGGGTGGCGTCGACCCCGGCCGGGACGGCTGTCGCGTGCCGCTCCCGTGGTCGGGGGACGCGCCGCCGTACGGCTTCAGCCCGGTGCCGGTCGAGCCCTGGCTCCCCCAGCCCGGCACCTGGGCGGGGCTGACCGCCGCCGCCGAGGCCGCCGACCCCGGCTCGATGCTCGCCCTCTACCGAGCGGCGCTGCGGATCCGCCGCGACGACCCCGACCTCGGGTACGGCGGGCTGACCTGGATCGACCTCGGCCCCGACGTCATCGCCTTCCGCCGGGGCGACGACTTCGCGTCGGTGACGAACTTCTCGGGCGGTCCGGTCGACCTGCCGACGCCGGCGCAGACCTGGCTCGCCAGCGTGCCGCTGGAAGGAGGACGACTGCCCACGGACGCCACTGCCTGGCTCCGGCTCGACAGCTAGACCCCGATCAAGCCAACCAAGGAGAAACCATGAGGATCCACCGACGGCGCGGGCTCACCGCGCTGGCGACCATCGCCTCCCTCGCCTCCGTCTCCGTGCTCGCCGCGGCGTGCGGCAGCGACAGCGACGGCGAGAGCAGCGGCAAGGTGACCATCACCGTCGAGGGCTGGCGCCCGGGTGACGAGCAGGGCACCATCGACGCCGTCAAGAAGCAGGCCGCGGCCTTCACCAAGGAGCACCCCGACATCGTCGTCAAGCCGATCGAGTGGGAGTGGAACGCCGAGACGTTCTCGACCCAGCTCGCCGGCAACCAGCTGCCGACGACCTTCCGGGTGCCGTTCACCGACACCAAGGGGCTCGCCGAGCGCAAGCAGATCGCCGACGTCACCGAGTACGTCGACAAGCTGCCCTACGCCGAGGACTTCAACCCGAGCGTGCTCGCCGCCGCCCAGGGCACCGACGGCAAGATCTACGGCCTGCCGACCGACGTGTACGGCGTCGGCCTGCACTACAACCGCGACCTGTTCGAGAAGGCGGGGCTCGACCCCGACTCCCCGCCGACCACGTGGGCCGACGTACGCGCCGACGCCAAGGCGATCGCCGACAAGACCGGCCAGGCCGGCTACGTCCAGATGAGCACCAACAACACGGGCGGCTGGATGCTGACGACGCTCACCTACGCGCTGGGCGGCCGCATGGAGTCCGACGACGGCACCACGGCGACCATCGACAACGACGCCACCGCCGAGGGCCTGCAGATGCTCCACGACATGCGGTGGACCGACGAGTCGATGGGCAAGAACACCAGCTTCGAGTGGGGCACCGTCAACGAGGCGTTCGCGGCCGGCAAGGTCGGCATGTACATGTCGGGATCCGACGTCTACAACGCGCTGGTCACGACCAACCAGGTCAACCCGGACAGCTACGGCCTCGCCGTGCTCCCCCTGTCGGACTCCTCCGACGCCGGCATCCTCGGCGGTGGCTCGGTCGCGGCGGTCTCCGCCAAGGCCACGCCCGCCGAGCAGGAGGCCGCGGTGCTGTGGAACGACTTCTACCGGGAGAGCAAGAACTACGACCCCGACGTGGCCGTCGCCGACGCCGAGGTGCTCAAGGAGTCCGACCAGCCGATCGGGACGCCGACGCTGCCGATCTTCGACGAGGCCACCTGGCAGAAGGTCCAGGACGCGATCGCGCCGTACGTCAACGTGCCGCGTGACCAGATGACGTCCTTCACCGACGGCGTCTTCGACCAGAGCCTGATCGCCGAGCCCCCGGCGCACACCCAGGAGGTGTACGCGATCCTCGACGCCGCCGTGCAGAAGGTGCTGACGGACGAGAACGCCGACATCGACGCCCTGCTGGCCGACGCCAACGAGAAGGCCCAGGCCCTCCTCGGCTGACCGGTCCGGGCCGGCCGGTCTCCCTCCTCGACGAGACCGGCCGGCCCCGACCCCCGTCCGACCCCACCTCGGAAAGCGACCATGACCGCGCTCCTCGCCAGACTGCCCCGCCGGGTCCCCCTCGGGCCGATCGTCTTCCTGCTGCCGATGCTGCTGGTCTTCGGTCTCTTCTCGTGGTGGCCGATCGTCCGCTCGTTCGTGATGAGCGTGCAGCAGACCAACCTCGTCACGCCGGCGGAGTTCGTCGGCCTCGACAACTTCCGGGCGGTGCTCGACGACCCGCTGCTGGCGACCGCGGTGCAGAACACGGCCTGGTTCGCCGTGCTCGCCCTGGTCATCGGCTACCCGGTGCCGCTGGTGCTCGCGGTGGTGATGAGCGACGTACGCCGCGCCCGCGGCCTCTACTCCCTCCTCGCCTACCTGCCGGTGGTCGTGCCGCCCGCCGTCGCCGTGCTGCTGTGGCGGTTCTTCTACGACGCGGAGCCGACCGGCGTCTTCAACACGATCCTCGGCTGGGTCGGGCTCGGACCCGTGCCCTGGCTGGAGGACCCGAGCTGGGCGATGCCCTCGCTCGTCCTCGAGGCGACCTGGGCCGCGGCCGGAGGCACCGTGATCATCTACCTGGCGGCCCTCGTCTCGGTGCCGCCCGAGCTCTACGACGCGGCCGAGGCGGACGGCGCCGGCATCCTGGCCAAGGTCTGGCACGTGACGCTCCCGCACCTGCGCGGCATCATGCTGATCACCCTGATCCTGCAGATCATCGGGACGTCCCAGGTCTTCCTGGAGCCCTACCTCTTCACCGACGGCGGGCCGGACAACGCCACCCTGACGGTGCTCCTGCTCGTCTACGACTACGCGTTCGCCAACACCACCGGCGGCGACTACGGCAAGGCGACCGCGCTCAGCCTGATGCTCGCGGGCGGTCTCGCGGTGCTGTCGGTCGTCTACTTCCGGGTGACCCGGAGGTGGGCCGAGTGAGCACCGGGCCGCGCCTCCGGCGACGTCGTACGCCGTCCGGCGAGTCCCGCACCATCACGTCGGCCTTCGAGCGCCGACGGCCGGGCACCCGCCTCGCCCGCACCCTGCTCAACGGTGGGCTGCTGCTGTTCCTCGTCATCGCGTGCCTCGGCCCGATCCTGTGGCTGGCGAAGTCGGCGATCACCCCGACCCAGGACACGCTGCGCTACCCGCTGGCGCTGTGGCCCCACGGGACGGACTGGGAGAACCTGCGGACCGCCTGGGTCGAGATCGACCTCAAGCTCTACTTCTGGAACACGGTCGTCATCGCGCTCGGGTCGTGGGCGACCCAGATGACCGTGGCGGTGACCGCGGGCTACGCGTTGTCGATCCTGCGTCCGCGAGGCAGCCGCGTCCTGTACGGCCTGGTGCTCGCCACGATGTTCGTGCCCGCGGTCGTCCTGCTGGTGCCGCTCTACCTGACGGTGCTCGACCTGCCGTTCACGCACTGGAACCTGGTCAACACCTACTGGGGCGCGTTCCTCCCGGCCGGCGCCAGCGCGTTCAACGTGGCCCTGGTCAAGCGGTTCTTCGACAACCTCCCGCGCGAGGTGATCGACGCGGCCCGGGTCGACGGCTGCGGCGACTTCCGGCTCTTCCTCCACATCGTGCTGCCGATGTCGCGCCCGGTGCTCGGGGTGGTCTCCGTCTTCGCCGTGCTGGCCGCCTGGAAGGACTTCGTCTGGCCGCTCGTGGTGCTGCCCGACCCGGCGAAGCAGCCGCTCTCGGTCCGGCTCCCCCGCCTCGCCGCCGTGACCGAGCTGGACGTCGTCCTGGCCGCCCTGCTGATCTCGTGCGCCCTGCCGATCGCCTTCTTCCTGGTCTTCCAGCGGCTCTTCCTGCGCGGCGGGCTGGAGGGAGCGGTCAAGGGTTGATTCCGGGGGTAGCAGGTCGGAGAGTGGGTACGCGGTAGACGTATCCACCCGCGAACCCAGGAGCCACGACATGCCTGACCTGCCCCAGCCGAACGACGGCACCTCGATCGCGACGGCTCCCTCGGACGAGGCGCAGCTCGGATCGACCACCGACACCGGTGCTCCGGCACCCAGCGACCGCAACTCGTTGACGGTCGGGCCGGACGGTCCGATCGTGCTGCACGACGTGCACTTCCTCAACCAGATGGCGCACTTCAACCGCGAGCGCGTGCCCGAGCGCAACGTGCACGCCAAGGGCTCCGGCGCCTTCGGCGAGTTCGAGACGACCGAGGACGTGTCGGCGTACACGAAGGCCGCGCTCTTCCAGCCCGGCGTGAAGACCGAGATGCTCGCCCGGTTCTCGACCGTCGCCGGTGAGATGGGCTCGCCCGACACCTGGCGCGACCCGCGCGGCTTCGCGCTGAAGTTCTACACGTCCGAGGGCAACTACGACCTCGTCGGCAACAACACCCCGGTCTTCTTCATCCGCGACACCATGAAGTTCCCGCACTTCATCCGCTCCCAGAAGCGCCGCGGCGGCTCCGGCCTGCGCGACAACAACATGCAGTGGGACTTCTGGAGCCTCAACCCGGAGTCGGCCCACCAGGTGACCTACCTGATGGGCGATCGCGGCATCCCGAAGTCGTACCGGCACATGAACGGCTACGGCTCGCACACCTACCTGTGGATCAACGCCGCCGGCGAGAAGCACTGGGTGAAGTACCACTTCCACACCGACCAGGGCGTCGAGGGCCTCACCGACGAGGACGCCACCCGGATCGCCGGCGAGGACGCCGACTTCCACCGCCGCGACCTCTACGAGACGATCGCGAAGGGCGACTTCCCGTCGTGGACGCTGTCGATCCAGGCGATGCCGTACGACGACGCGAAGACCTACCGGATCAACCCGTTCGACCTCACCAAGATCTGGCCGCACAGCGACTACCCGCTGATCAAGGTCGGCACGATGACGCTCAACCGCAACCCGGACAACTTCTTCGCGCAGATCGAGCAGGCGGCGTTCGAGCCATCCGCGCTGGTCCCGGGGATCGGCTTCTCGCCCGACAAGATGCTGCTGGGCCGCGCGTTCTCGTACGCCGACACGCACCGCCACCGGATCGGTCCCAACTACCTGCAGCTGCCGGTCAACCGCCCCAAGGTCGAGGTGAACACCTACACCCAGGACGGGGCGATGGCCTACGAGCACCGCGGCGACGACCCGGTCTACGCACCCAACTCCTTCGGCCGCGGGTACGCCGACCAGGTCGGAGAGGTCGACCCCGGCTGGGAGACCGACGGCGCGATGGTCCGCCAGGCGTACACGCTGCGCGCGGACGACGACGACTTCGCGCAGGCCGGCACCCTGGTGCGGGAGGTCTGGGACGACGAGATCCGGGCCAACTTCGTGAAGACCGTCGCCGGCCACCTGCTCGGTGGCGTCGAGGGTGACGTGCTCGAGCGGGCGTTCCAGTACTGGCGCAACGTCGACGCCGACACCGCCAAGCAGATCGAGGAGCTCGTCCGAGCCGACGCCGACCTGGGCGCCCCGGGAGCCCAGGACGACCAGGCCAAGGCGGACGCCGCCGACCCGGTCGGGGAGACGGACACCCACGCGGGCTAGGCGAAACCGCCTTAAGTCGAGTGACCCGGTCGGGTTGACGAGTCGCGGCACGGGTACGGTCAGCAGGTGCCCCTGACCCGACCGTTGCTGCTGCTCGCCCTCGTGTGGGGCGCGCTGCTCGGCTTCGCGACCCCGTCGTACGCCGGTGACGCCCCGGCCACGCCGGTCGTCAGGGTGGGGACGGAGGGCACCTACCCGCCCTTCACCTACCGCGACCCGAAGACCAACCAGCTCACCGGCTTCGACATCGAGGTGATGAAGGCGGTCGGCGAGGAGGCGGGCTGGGACGTCCGGTTCGTGGAGGCGCCGTTCGACTCCCTCTTCCCGGCCCTGGACTCGAAGCGGATCGACGTCATCGCCAACCAGGTGACGATCAACCCCGACCGCGAGGCGCGCTACCTCTTCAGCACGCCGTACACCTACTCGCACGGCGTGATCGTGACGCAGAAGGACAACGACGACATCACCACGCTCGCCGACCTGAAGGGCCGCACGACGGCCCAGACGGCCAGCAGCAACTGGGCCGAGGTCGCACGCAAGGCCGGGGCGGACGTGAAGTACGTCCAGGACTTCGGCCCCGGCGTCGAGCTCCTGACCCAGGGGCGCGTCGATGCGATCGTCAACGACAACATCGCGGTCCTCGACTACCTCGCTACGTCCGGCACCACGGACGTCAAGATCGCCGGCGACGCAGGCGACGAGGTCCTCGAGCAGGCCCTGACCTTCCGCCAGGCGGACCCGCAGCTGCAGCAGCAGGCTGACGCCGCGCTGAAGGCCCTGGCCGACGATGGCACCCTCGCGAAGATCTCGAAGAAGTACTTCGACGCCGACGTCACCGTCAAGGAGGGGTCAGAGGACGTCAAGGTCAAGGGCTCCGACTCGCGGACCCGGTGGCAGGTCCTGACCGACACCGCTCCCAAGATGCTCGCCGGCCTGGTCAAGGGCACGATCCCGCTCACGGTGGTCAGCTTCCTGGTCGGTCTGGCCCTCGCGGTGCTGGCCGCGCTCGCCCGGCTCTCGTCGATCCGCCCCCTCGACTGGATCGCCCGCTTCTACATCTCGGTCATCCGCGGCACCCCGCTCCTGGTGCAGCTCTTCCTGGTCTTCTTCGGCCTCGGCCAGGTCGGCATCAAGCTGGACCCGTACGTCGCCGCCGGGATCGCCTTCAGCCTCAACGTCGGCGGGTACGCCGCCGAGATCGTCCGCGCCTCGATCCTCTCGGTGCCGCGCGGGCAGTACGAAGCCGCCACGGTGATCGGGATGGAGTACTGGCAGTCGATGCGACGCATCGTCCTCCCGCAGGCCGCGCGGATCGCCGTACCGCCGCTCTCCAACACGTTGCTCTCGCTGATCAAGGACACCTCGCTGGCCTCGCTGATCCTGGTGCCCGAGCTGTTCCACGAGGCGAACATCGCGGCAGCACTCAGCACGGAGTACCTCCCTCTCTACGCACTGGCCGCGTTCTACTACTGGGTGGTCTGCTACCTGGTCACGCTGGCGCAGGCGCCCCTCGAACGACGACTGAGCAGGCACATGGCATGACCGACCTGATTGAGGTACGCGGGCTCGAGAAGTCCTTCGGCGACCAGCAGGTGCTGAAGGGAGTCGACTTCACGGCCACCGCCGGCACGGTCTCGGTCCTGCTCGGTCCCTCCGGGTCGGGCAAGACCACGATCCTGCGGTCGCTCAACGTGCTCGAGACCCCGGACGCCGGGCTGGTGCGCATCAGCGACTCGTCGGTCGACTTCGGCGCCCCGCCGAAGGACAAGGCGACCTACCGTCGTGAGGTGAGGGCGCTTCGCGCCCGCAGCGGCATGGTCTTCCAGTCCCACAACCTCTTCCCGCACAAGACCGTCCTCGGCAACCTGGTCGAGGGCCCGGTCCAGGTGCAGGGCCGATCACCCGACGAGGCCACCGAGGCCGCCCGCGCGCTGCTCGACCAGGTCGGCCTCGCCGGCCGCGAGGACGCCTACCCGGCGCAGCTCTCCGGTGGGCAGCAGCAACGCGTCGGCATCGCCCGTGCCCTCGCCCTCAACCCCGAGGTGCTGCTGCTGGACGAGCCGACCTCTGCCCTCGATCCCGAGCTCGTCGGCGAGGTCCTCGCCGTCATCCGCGACCTGGCGGACCGCAACTGGACCCTGGTCATCGTCACCCACGAGGTCCGCTTCGCCCGCGACGTCGCCGACCAGGTGCTCTTCCTCGACGGCGGTGTCGTCGCCGAGCGCGGTGGTGCCGAGGTGCTCACCGATCCCCGCGAGGAGCGCACTCAGCGCTTCCTGTCCCGGGTGCTCGACGCGGGCTAGAGCGGAGCCTTCAGCGACGGGCGTACGGCGTACCGCTCCCCTGCGACGTCGACCTCGAAGGCACCCGAGGCGAGCCAGTCGGACGTCACCGGCCCGTCGTGGCGCAGGTAGCCGAGGCCGACGCAGGAGCCGACCGTCTTGCCCCAGGCGGCGCTGGTGACCTGGCCGACGGGGGCGCCGTCGAGCAGCAGCAGCTCGCCGCCCCACAGCATGGGATCGGGCGACTCGACCACCAGCGACACCAGGCGCCGCCGCGGTCCACCGGTCGCGAGCGACTCCCGGTGGGCGGTCAGGGCGGCCCGGCCGAGGAAGTCCTTGTCGCCCTTGAGCGCGGTGGCGAAGACCAGCCCCGCCTCGACCGGGCCGTAGTCGGGCGTCAGCTCCCGGCCGAAGGCGCGGTAGCCCTTCTCCAGCCGCAGCGACTCGATCGCGTAGTAGCCGGCGTCGGTCGCACCGCCGGCGACGACGGCGTCGTAGACGGTCACCGCGTCGGCGACCGGCACCATCAGCTCCCAGCCGACCTCGCCGACGTAGGTCATCCGGGTGGCCCGGACCTCGACGCCGGCGATCGTCACCTCGCGGGACGTCGCGAACGGGAACCCCTCGTCGGACCAGTCGTCGGCCGACAGCGACGCGAGCAGCGAGCGCGAGCGCGGTCCCATCACACCCAGGACGGAGAACGACTCCGTGACGTCCCGGGCGGGTACGCCGTGCCGGGCCAGCCAGTCCAGGTCACGCACCGTCGTCGCCGAGCTCGACACCAGCAGGAACTCGTCCGCTCCGGTGCGGGTGACCGTCAGGTCGGCCTCGTAGGTCCCGCGAGCGTTGAGGAACGGCGTGTAGACGCAGCCCCCGACCGGCACGTCGACGTCGGCGGCACACACCCACTGCAGCCCGGCCAGCGCGTCCGGGCCCTCGACGACGTACTTGGAGAAGGAGGTCTGGTCGAAGACCGCGACGTCCTGGCGGGTGGCCCGCTGCTCGGCGGCCGACCACGGCAGCCAGGACGGCTTGCCCCACGAGTACTCGAGCGAGGGGCCGAAGACGTTGGGCCGCTCCCAGCCCATCCGGGTCCCGAAGAGCGCGCCCGCGGCAGCCGTGCGCTGGTGCACGGGCGAGACCCGCTGGGGCCGCGCCGACTCCAGCTCACGGTTGGGCCACGGCACGGCGTAGTGCAGCCCGAGCACCTCGGCGACCCGGGAGCGGAGCCAGCCGTTGTCGGCGTGCAGCGGGGCGAACCGGCGTACGTCGACCGCCACCAGGTCGTCCTGGGCCCCGCCGGCGACGATCCACTCGGCCAGCGCCCGCCCGGCACCGCCGGCGGACGCGATCCCGACGGAGTTGAAGCCGGCGCCGACGAAGAAGCCGCGCAGCCCGGGAGCCTCACCGAGGAGGAACTGGTTGTCGGGCGTGAACGACTCCGGTCCGTTGTAGAACTTGCGGATCCCGGTCTCCTCCAGCGCCGGGATGCGCCGCAGCGCCTCGTCCATCAGCACCGAGAAGTGCTCCCAGTCCTCGGCCAGCAGCTGGAACTCGAAGGGGTAGGGCAGGTCGTCGGGCGAGCGCCACGGCTTGGCCTCGGGCTCGAAGCCACCGACGACCAGCCCGCCGGTCTCCTCCTTGAAGTACGTCCAGCCGTCCGGGTCGCGCATGATCGGCAGGTCCGGGTGCACGCCCTCGATCGCCTCGGTGACGACATAGAAGTGCTCGGCGGAGTGGAGCGGGACGGGGACGCCGACGAGGTCGCCGAGCGCCTTCGCCCACTGGCCGGCGCAGTTGACGACCACCTCGGCCTCCACCGTGCCCCGGTCGGTGACGACGCCGGTCACCCGACGCCCGGCCGGTCCGTCCTCGACGTCGAAGCCGGTGACCCGCACCCGCTCGACGATCCGCGCCCCGCGCTGCCGCGCGCCCTTGGCCAGCGACTGGGTGACGTCGGACGGGTTGACCTTGCCGTCGCCGGGCAGCCAGATCGCGCCGAGCAGGTCGTCGACCCGCATCGCCGGCCACAGCTCCTGCGCCCGCGCCGGCGAGATCAGCTCGCAGTCCATGTCGTACGCCGTCGCGTTGGCCGCCGTGCGCCGCAGCTGGACCATCCGGTCCTCGGTCCGCGCCACGATCACGCCCCCGACGTTGCGGTAGCCGGTCGCCAGCCCGGTCTCGGCCTCCAGGGACTCGTAGAGGTCGGCGGAGTACTGCACCAGCCGGGTCCCGCTCTCCGACGCCCGCAGCGGCCCGACCAGCCCGGCGGCGTGCCAGGTCGTCCCGCACGAGAGCGTGCCCTGCTCGAGCAGCAGCACGTCGGTCCAGCCGAGCTTCGTCAGGTGGTAGGCCACGGAGGTCCCGATGACGCCGCCGCCGACGATCACGACCTGCGCGCGGGAGGGAAGGTCGGTCACGAGACGACATCCTCCAGCAGTCGTCGCAGGTCTGGACCGCGCAAGGTCGCGACCGCCTTCTCGTAGCGCTCCATCCCCCACCCCTCGAAGTCGTAGTCGATCGGGCTCGCCGCCGCCTGGATGAAGCCCCAGAGCGACCAGCCGTACTCGCTCACCAGCATCTGCAGCCGCACCCGCGCCAGGTCCGCGCGCGTCGGCGTCCCGAAGTAGGCCTCGGTGTACGCCTCCACCTGCTCGGGCGTGAGGTCGCACTCCGTGGCGGTGTTGCCGAGCTCGAAGCAGGCGTCGTTGTTGCCGGAGTACTCGTAGTCGATGAGCCGGCAACGGGTCCCGTCGTCGATGAAGTTGGCGGCGAGCAGGTCGTTGTTGCAGGGCACGGTCGGCTGCGCGCGGACGGCGAGCGCTCGGCGTACGGCGTCCCAGGCGTCGGCATGGTCGAGGTAGCCCGGCGGCAGCCCGTAGCCCCGCTCCTGCACCGTCGAGAGGTACGCCGCCCGCCGCGTGAACATGTCGAAGTCCCCCTGGAAGCGCGGTCCGGCGTGGAGCTCGCGGGTCGCCGAGGCAGCCCTCGCCAGGACCCCCGGATCGGCGAAGTCGGCGTTGTCGAGCGACCGGCCCGGCAGGAACGAGATGACCAGCATCGACAGGTCGGGCCGGTACTCGAGCACGTCCGCACCCACCCCGGCATCGGCCGCGGCCGCCGTGTTGAAGGCCTCGGCGTCGCGGTCGATCCCGAGCAGCGTGGCGTCGCCCTGCGACCACCGGACGACGACATCGATCACAGGGTCGAGCCCGTCGTCGCCGGTGACGTGGAAGTTGGTGTTGGTCAGGCCGCCCGGCAGCTCCTGGACGCGCCAGGACCGCCCCGCCAGGGTGGCGAGGCGGTCCAGCGGGGGGACTTCGGTCACGCGGCGAGGGGTCAGTCGCCGAACGCCTCGAGCACGGCCTCGTCGATGGTGACCTTCGGTCCCGTGAACCACTTGCGGGCCGAGGCGTACCACCAGATCGTCACCAGCAGGATCGTGCCGCCGGTGAGGATCGGGGCGTAGTTGACGAATTTCCAGCTGAAGCCCTCCTCGGTGGGCCAGCCGACCGGGTAGAGCGGCAGGATGAAGTAGATGCAGATGACCACGATCTCGGCGACCGCGACGAGGTTCATCCACTTGTACTTCTTGCCGTTGTTCCAGGCGCCGACCTCGAAGGCGTCGCCGATCTTCCAGCGCAGGAAGATCGGGATCGCGAAGGCGAGGTAGAGCCCGATCACCGCCACCGAGACCACGGCGTAGAACGCCGTCGGCAGGATGATCGGTGCGTCGGCGGTCCCGATGTTGACCTCGATCAGGGCCGGGAGGGTGATCAGGCCCGCGATCACGGACACGAAGATCACGGCGTTGGCGGGGACCTTGGTCTTCGACACCTTCGACCAGAGCCGCGAGCCGGGGATGGCACCGTCCCGGCTGAAGGCGAACGTCATCCGCGACGCACTCGTCAGGCAGGCGGTGGTGCAGAAGAGCTGGCCGAAGGCGGAGATCGCGATCACCACGATGTGGGCGTTGGTGCCGAGCGCCTGCCCGAGGATCACGTCGGACCCGTAGTAGCCCTGGTTGATGCTGTCGGTCACGGCACCCTGGTCCTGGACTGCGAAGAGCAGCGCGAGCAGCAGGATCCAGCCGCCGACGGCGGAGTAGAAGATCGAGCGCCAGATGCCCTTGGCCGCGGCGTTCGACGCCGATGCCGTCTCCTCCGACAGGTGGGCGGACGCGTCGAAGCCGGTGATCGTGTACTGCGTCAGCAGGAAGCCGAGGGGCAGCACCAGGAACCAGAACATGGTCCCGCTGGTGGAGCCGTCGTTGTACCCGGAGTTGTTGATCCGCTCGCTCATCACCCACCCGATGCTCTGGTGGTTGTCCGGGACGATGATCAGGATGCCGATGATCAGCGCCGCACCCGCGACGTGCCACCACACCGAGATGTTGTTGACGACGGCCAGCAGGTGGCTGGAGAAGATGTTGGCGAGGGCCGCGATGAACAGGATGATCACGAACTCGATGAACACCCGCTTGAGGCTGTAGTCAGCCGCCCAGCTGTCGCTGAAGAGCCCGAGCAGGATGTCGACGAAGTTGGCGGCGCCG
Source organism: Nocardioides conyzicola (assembly GCF_039543825.1). NCBI lineage: Bacteria > Bacillati > Actinomycetota > Actinomycetes > Propionibacteriales > Nocardioidaceae > Nocardioides > Nocardioides conyzicola. The sequence continues at coordinate 144,534 of NZ_BAABKM010000004.1, forward strand.
TACGCCACGGAGGCGGTGACCGCGATCAGGCCGATCAGGTTCAGCCACCCGGTGTAGAAGCCGGCCATCGGGCCGCCGAGCTTGGCCGCCCACCAGTAGATGCCGCCCGAGGTCGGGTAGGCCGAGACCAGCTCCGACATCGTGAAGCCGATGATCAGGATGAAGATCGAGATGACCGGCCAGCCCCACGTGATGGCGATCGGGCCACCGTTGCTCCACGCCTGGCCGAAGGTCGTGAAGCAACCGGCCAGGATGGAGATGATCGAGAACGAGATCGCGAAGTTGGAGAAGCCGGACCACGAACGGGACAGCTCCTGCTTGTAGCCGAGCTTCGCGAGGTGCTTCTCGTCCTCGGTGAGCTCGGGGCCGTGATGAGCCGGGACGACCGGCTCGTGCGCTTCGGGCATCAGGCACCTTCCGGGGGTGATCGTGCGAATGTGAACCGGACGCTAGACCCGCGTTGTTCGGGGTGTCCATAGGCTTCCGTAAAATTGGTATGAACTCAGACCATTGACACTGCCGACGAGCGCTCCAAGGATTGGGTCCATGACCGCGTCGCCCGACCCCTCGGCAGCGCACCTGCCCGAGGCGGTGCTCCGGCCGGTGCGCGGGCACCACGCGTTCGAGGCCTGCGTGGAGCAGCTCGGCACGGCGATCCGGCTCGGCGTCTACCCGCTCGGCACCGCTCTGCCGCCGGAGCGCGACCTGGCCACCATGCTCGGGGTCTCCCGCGCCACGCTGCGTGAGGCGATGGCCGCGCTCCGCGAGGCCGGACTGGTCGAGACCACCCGCGGCCGCGGTGGCGGCACCGTCGTCACCCTCAAGGCACGCACCCCCTCCGCCCGGGCCGCCGCGCGGATCTCCCCGGAGCGCCGGGCGGACTGGCTCGACGCTCTGGACTACCGACGGATCGTCGAGCCCGGGGCCGCCTGGCTCGCGGCGAGCGTCGAGCTGACCGACGTACGCCGGGGCCAGCTGGAGCGCGCCCACGCCGAGGTCTCCCGTGCGGCCAGGCCCGCGGCGCACCGGCAGGCCGACTCCCGCTTCCACCTCACCGTCGCGTCGCTCGCGGGCTCGCCCCGCGTGATCGAGGCCGTCACCTCGGTGCAGTCGACGCTGCACGAGATGCTGCTCGCGATCCCGGTGCTGGGCACCAACATCGCGCACTCGGACCGGCAGCACGCGGTCCTGGTCAAGGCGATCGTCGCGGGCGAGGCCGAGCGGGCCCGCACCGTGATGGAAGAGCACTGCGACGACACGGCTGCGCTCCTGCGCGGGCTCGTGGGCTAGAACCGACGGAAGGAAGGCACCGCGTGCGCAACAGTCGTCACCTCTCGATGGAGCACCTGCTCGCCCGGATCCAGGAGGGCGAGATCGACACCGTCGTGGTCGCCTTCACCGACATGCAGGGACGGCTGCAGGGCAAGCGGCTGCACGCGCGCTACTTCGCCGACGTCGTGGTGCCGCACGGCACCGAGGGCTGCAACTACCTCTTGGCCGTCGACGTCGACATGAACACGGTCGGCGGCTACACCATCTCCTCCTGGGAGAAGGGCTACGGCGACATGGAGTTCGTCCTCGACGACCGCACCATCCGCCTGCTGACCCACCTGCCCGCGACCGCCATGGTCCAGTGCGACCTCGTCTGGCCCGACCACTCCCCCGTCGTCCAGTCGCCGCGGTCGATCCTCCAGCGGCAGCTCGACCGGTGCGCGGAGCAGGGATGGATCGCGCTGGCCGGCACCGAGCTCGAGTTCATCGCGTTCGACACGACGTACGAGGCCGCGCACGACGCGCGCTACCACGACCTCACGCCGGTCAACCAGTACAACGTCGACTACTCGATCCTCGGCACCTCCCGCGTCGAGCCGTTGCTGCGGGCGATCCGCAACACCATGTACGCCGCGGGCCTGGACGTCGAGGGCGCCAAGGGCGAGTGCAACTTCGGCCAGCACGAGATCGGCTTCCTGTACGCCGACGCGCTGAAGACGGCCGACGACCACGTCGTCTACAAGACGGTGGCCAAGGAGATCGCGTCCCAGCAGGGCAAGGCGATCACGTTCATGGCGAAGTTCAACGAGCGTGAGGGCAGCTCCTGCCACATCCACCTGTCGCTGCGCGGCGAGGACGGCGACCTGGTCTTCTGGAAGGACGGCGCCCGCACGCCGCTCTACGACCACTTCATCGCCGGTGTGCTCGCGACGATGGCCGACTTCACGCTGCTCTTCGCGCCCAACATCAACTCCTACAAGCGGTTCGCCGACGGCTCGTTCGCGCCGACCACGATCGCGTGGGGGCTGGACAACCGCACCTGCGCCGTCCGCCTGGTCGGGCACGGGTCCAGCGCCCGGATGGAGAACCGGGTGCCCGGCGCCGACGCCAACCCCTACCTCGCCCTGGCCGCGATGCTCGCCGGCGGGCTCTACGGGATCGAGCACGAGCTGCCCCTCGGGGACGCCCTGGTCGGCAACGCCTACACCTCGGACCTGCCCAAGGTCCCGACGACGCTCGCCGCGGCCCGGGAGGCCTTCGTGACCTCGGAGATCGCGCGCGCCACCCTCGGTGACGACGTCGTCGACCACTACGCCAACATGGCGGCCGTCGAGCTGGCCGCCTTCAACGCTGCCGTCACCGACTGGGAGCTCTTCCGTGGATTCGAGAGGCTGTAAGTGAGCGACGTCTACACCGTCATCAACCCGGCGACCGCGACGCCGGTGGTCGACGTACCTCTGGCGTCGCTCGAGGAGGCCGATGCGGCCATCGAGCGCGCGCACGCGGCGTACCCCGCCTGGAAGGCGATGGCGCCCGGCGAGCGCGCGACCGTGCTGCGTCGGTTCGCCGCCGTCGTCGACGCGCACCTCGACGAGCTCGCCGAGCTCGAGGTGCGCAACGCGGGCCACACGTGGGGCAACGCGCGCTGGGAGGCCGGCAACGTCCGGGACTGCCTCAACTACTACGCCGGAGCGCCGGAGCGGCTCTTCGGCCAGCAGATCCCGGTCGCCGGCGGCATCGACATCACCTTCCACGAGCCGCTCGGCGTGGTGGGCATCATCGTCCCCTGGAACTTCCCGATGCCGATCGCGGCCTGGGGCTTCGCCCCGGCCCTCGCCGCCGGCAACACGGTCGTGCTGAAGCCGGCCGAGCTCACCCCGCTCACCGCGATCCGCCTCGGCGAGCTCGCGCTGGAGGCCGGGCTGCCCGCCGACGTGCTGACCGTCATCCCGGGCAAGGGCTCCGTGGTGGGCGAGCGGTTCGTGACCCACGAGCTCGTGCGGAAGGTCTGCTTCACCGGCTCCACGTCGGTCGGCAAGCAGATCATGCGCGGCTGCGCCGACCAGGTGAAGAGGGTGACCCTCGAGCTCGGCGGCAAGAGCGCCAACATCGTCTTCGCGGACGCCGACATCGCGGCGGCGGCCGCCAGCGCGCCGTACGCCGTCTTCGACAACGCGGGTCAGGACTGCTGCGCCCGCTCGCGGATCCTGGTGGAGCGCTCGGCGTACGACGAGTTCCTGTCCAAGCTGGAGCCGGCCGTGCTCGGGATGCGGGTGCTCGACCCCAGCGACGAGTCCAGCGAGATGGGGCCGCTCATCTCGGCCCAGCAGAAGTCGACCGTGACCGGCTACCTCGACGAGGTGTCCGTGGCCTTCGCCGGAACCACCCCGGGCGGCGACGGCTTCTGGGTGCCGCCGTCCGTGGTGGCCGTCGACGACCCGGCCGACCGGATCTGGCGCGAGGAGGTCTTCGGGCCGGTGGTCGCCGTGATGCCGTTCGACGACGAGGCCGACGCCGTGGCCAAGGCCAACGACACCGAGTACGGCCTGTCCGGGTCGATCTTCACCCACGACCTCGGCCGCGGTCTGCGGGTGTCGCGGGCGGTCGAGGCCGGCAACCTCAGCGTCAACTCCCACTCGTCGGTCCGCTACTGGACGCCGTTCGGGGGCTACAAGCAGTCCGGCCTCGGCCGCGAGCTCGGCCCGGACGCGCCCAACGCGTTCACCGAGCTCAAGAACGTCTTCATCGCCCACTGACCAGAAGGAGCACCACAACTCATGGCAGGACGCATCCAGGACCGGGTCGCGGTCGTCACCGGCGGCTGCTCGGGCATCGGCCTGGCCACGGTCCAGCGGTTCGTCGCGGAGGGCGCGAAGGTCGTCATCGGCGACCTCAACGACCAGCGCGGCGCGGAGATCGTGGCCGAGCTCGGCGGACCCGACGTGGCGACGTACGTCCACGTCGACGTGACGTCCAAGGAGGAGGTGGACGCGCTGTTCAAGACGGCGAAGGACACCTACGGCTCGGTCGACATCGCGTTCAACAACGCCGGCATCAGCCCGCCGGAGGACGACTCGATCCTCGACACCGACCTCGACGCCTGGCGCAAGGTGCAGGAGGTCAACCTGACCTCGGTCTACCTGTGCTGCAAGGCAGCGCTGCCCTACATGCTCGAGCAGGGCAAGGGGTCGATCATCAACACCGCGTCGTTCGTCGCGGTGATGGGTGCGGCGACGTCCCAGATCTCCTACTCCGCCTCGAAGGGCGGCGTGCTGTCGATGAGCCGCGAGCTCGGCGTGCAGTTCGCCCGCCAGGGCGTGCGCGTCAACGCGCTGTGCCCCGGGCCGGTCAACACCCCGCTGCTGCAGGAGCTCTTCGCCAAGGACGAGGAGCGCGCCGCGCGCCGCCTCGTGCACGTGCCGATGGGGCGCTTCGGCGAGCCGGAGGAGATGGCGTCCGCCGTGCTGTTCCTGGCCTCCGACGACTCCTCGTTCATGACCGCCAACACGTTCCTGGTCGACGGCGGCATCTCCGGGGCCTACGTCACGCCGCTCTGATGCCTGCTCCGGTCATCGGGCTGACCACCTACCGCGAGGACGCGGCCTGGGGGGTCTGGCAGCAGCGCGCCGACCTGCTGCCGACGCTGTACGCCGACGCCGTGGAGGCCACCGGCGGCGTACCCGTGCTGCTCCCTCCGCTCGCCCAGGTCGGCGCCGCCGACGCCGTGGCCGCCCGTCTCGACGGGCTGGTCATCAGCGGCGGCGCCGACGTGGACCCGACGCGGTACGCCGAGGAGCCACACCCTCGCACGGCCGGCTGGCGACCCGACCGGGACGCGTGGGAGGTGGCGCTGCTCGATGCCGCGGAGGCCGTCGGCCTGCCCGTGCTCGGCGTGTGCCGCGGCATGCAGGTGATGGCCGTGCACGCCGGCGGGGTGCTCGAGCAGCACGTGCCGGACCTGGTCGACCACGAGCGGCACTCCCCCGGCGGCGACGCGTTCGGCGAGACCGAGGTCGTCACCCTCGCCGGCACCCGGGTCGCGGGCCTCGTCGGCGACCACCTGACCGTGAACTGCCACCACCACCAGTCCGTCCGCACGCACCCCGGGTACGCCGCGGTCGCGCACGCCGGGGACGGCACCCTCGAGGCGTTCGAGGCGCCCGGCGACCGGTTCTGCGTCGGGGTCCAGTGGCATCCCGAGACCGCGGCCGACGTCGGCCTCCTCGCCGGACTGGTGCGAGCGGCCGCGGTCTACGCTGACTCCCGATGACCCTCGTCAGCGCGCACCGGTGCCTCACCGCGGCAGACATCGAGGCCGCGATCGCCATGGGCGCCGACTACGTCGAGATCGACGTGCAGCGGTGCGGCGACGGCTCGCTGGTCCTGCTGCACGACCCCGTCGACGTCGCGCCGCCCGGCACCCTCACGTACGCCGACGCGCTCCAGCTGCTCGCCGGGCGCACCCGTCTCCACCTCGACCTCAAGGTCCAGGGCGGCGAGGCGCCGATCGTCGCGCAGGCCGTCGACCGCCTGGGCACCGACGCGCTGCTGGTCACGACCCTCGACGATGACGGGGTGCGCGCCGTCCGCGACTGGGCGGACGCCGAGGGGCACGACCTCCTGGTCGGCCTGTCGCTGGGCCGCGGCCTGCGCGACATCCCGGTGCTGCACGCGATCCGGGTGCGGCTCACCGAGCTCTTCCCCGCCGTCCGCTACCGCCGGTCCGGGGCCAACCTGGCGGTGGCGCACCACTGGCTCGCACGCCTGCACGTCCGCAGGTTCGCGCGCCGGAGCGGGTTCCCGCTGCTCGTGTGGACCGTCGACACCGAGGACTCGCTGCGCTACTGGCTCAAGCCCGGCCGCGCCTGGCTGGTGACCACGAACAACCCCGAGGTCGCCCTGCGTCTCCGTCGACCTGACAGGATTTGACCATGACGTCCGCAACCTTCGAGAGGCTCGTCCCCGACGTCCTGGGCGAGCCCTACCTGGCCGAGACCATCACCCTCCCGCCGGACGAGGAGGGCCCGGTCGTGGCGACCCTCGTCGTACGCCGCGCAGCCGAGCCCACCGGGCGCGCGGTGCTCTACGTCCACGGGTTCTGCGACTACTTCTTCCAGACGGCGTACGCCGAGTGGTGGACCGAGCGCGGCTACGACTTCTACGCCCTCGACCTGCGCAAGTACGGCCGGTCGCTCCGCCCGCACCAGACGCCCAACTACGTCACCGACCTGCGGCAGCACTTCGGCGAGCTCGACGCCGCCCTCCACCGGATCGCCGAGCGGGACGGGCACGACCACGTGGTGCTCACCGCCCACTCCACCGGCGGCCTGATCCTGTCGCTGTGGGCCAACGAGCGGCAGCCGTCGGTCGTCGGCATGGTGCTCAACTCACCCTGGCTCGACATGCAGGGCGGCCGGCTGATGCAAGGGCTCGGCACGTCCGTCGTCAAGCAGGTCGGCGCCCGGCAGCCGACCCGGCAGATCCCCCGCACCGTCGGCGGCCACTACGGCCGCAGCCTGCACGTCGACCACGCCGGCGAGTGGCCGTTCAACACCGACTGGAAGCCGCTCGACTCGTTCCCGGTCACCTTCGGCTGGCTGAGCGCCATCCGCCGCGGCCACGCCGAGCTGCAGGCCGGCCTCGAGGTCGGCTGCCCGGTGCTCGTGCTCTCGTCGGGCGGGACCCGGTGGCCCAAGGAGATGGGCGACGACGTGCACAACTTCGACATCGTGCTCGAGGTGCCGCAGATCCGGAAGTGGGCGACCGCCATCGGCCGCCACGTCACCTACGTCGCCATCGAGGGCGCCCGCCATGACGTCGTGCTGTCGCTGCCCGGTCCCCGCGCCGCGGCGTACGCCGAGATCGACCGCTGGATGTCGACGTACGTCGACTGAGCGTCGTCAGCTGAACGGCTGGCCGTCGAACCGCTCCCGGGTCACGAACTCCTCGACCTCGTTGCGGCGCAGCTTGGTGAGCTGCTTGACCGGCTGACCGATCGGGAGCACGGCCGCGACGGCGTACTCGTCCGGGATGCCGAGGAGCCCACGCACGGCCGGCTCCTCGGCGGCCGCCATCGTGGTGATGGTGCCGCCGAAGCCCTCGTTGCGGGCCGCGAGCAGGATGTTCCAGACCATCGGGTAGACCGAGGCGCCGCTGATGACACCGACCCGGTCGAGGAGCTGGTCGGTGGACGCGATGACGCCGAGGTCCACGCAGACGACCAGGACGGCTCCGGCGGTGAGCACGGGCTTGGTGAACTGCTCCGGTACGTCGGTCGCCTCGATCTCCTCGGGCGTCGGGATGGGCGGCTCCAGGCTGTTCCACGGGCTCTGCCCGGCCTTGATCTGCGCGACGTAGCGGCGGACGGCAGGCTTGTTGAGCTCGGCGAGACGCTCGCGGGTCTGCTGGTCGCGGACGACGACGATCCGCACGCCCTGGCGGTTGCCGCCGCTCGGCGCGAACCGGGCGTTGTCGAGGATCCGGCGCAGGGTCTCGTCGGGCAGGGGCTCGTCGGTGAACTCCCGGACGGCCGGGGTCGTCCGCATCACGTCGTACAGGTCCATGGAGCGAGCCTGTCACGGGCCCGGTGATCCGGGCGACCGCTACGGTGCAGCCATGAACCCTGTGATCGCCCTCTCCCTCGGACGCATCAGCGTCGGCGCCGCTGCGCTGGCCAACCCGCAGGTCGCGGCCAAGCTCTTCCAGCTGGACCCGGTGACCAACCCGCAGGTCCCCTACGTCGTGCGGCTCTTCGGCTCCCGCGAGGTCGCGCTCGGCGTGGTCACCCTCCTCGCCCGTGGCAAGGCCCAGCGGGGACTGATCGGCCTCGGCATCCTCGTGGACGGCGCCGACGCCGCCACGGGCTACCTCGCCATGCAGGACGGCTCGGTGTCCCGCAAGACCGCGATGACGCTGATCGCGCCCGCTGTCGGTGCCGCCGGATCCGGGCTGCTGGGGCTGCTCAAGCGCTGAGCGGTCAGCTCAGCAGGAACACGGCGAGGGCCACGGTGCCGACGACCACGATCGTGATCCGGAGCCCGACCGGTGGGAGCCGTCGGCCGACGGTGGCGCCGATCTGGCCGCCGATGACCGAGCCGATCCCGATGATCAGGACGACCCACCAGTCGACGTCGGCGACGACCGCGAAGATCAGGCCGGCGATGGCGTTGACGGTGGCCGCGAGGATGTTCTTGACCCCGTTGAGCCGCTGCAGCGAGTCGTCGATGCCGGTGCCGAGCACGGCCATGAGCAGCACGCCCTGCGCCGCTCCGAAGTAGCCGCCGTACACGCCCGTCGCGAGCACGCCCGGCCAGACCCACCAGGTGCCGTGGTGCGGCATCCCGCCGGTCGCCTCGTGCCGGGCCGCCACCCAGGCCGAGATGCGGGGCTGGCAGACGACCAGGACGAGCCCCAGCACGATCAGGGCCGGCACGATCGCGGCGAAGGCGTCGTCCGGCAGCACCAGGAGCAGCACGGCGCCCGCCGTACCCCCGATCAGCGACGCGAGGCTGAGCCGGAGGATGCGCGAGCGCTGCCCGGCGAGCTCGCGCCGGTAGCCGATGGCGCCGGAGACCGACCCCGGGACCAGCCCGATCGTGTTGGAGACGTTGGCGGTCACCGGCGGGATGCCGAACGCGAGGAGGGTCGGGAAGGTGATCAGCGTGCCCGAGCCCACGACCGTGTTGATGGTCCCGGCCGCGATCCCGGCGAGCAGGATCGCGGCCACCTCGAAGAGGCTCACGTAGCGGGCGGCTCCTCCGGCGGGGCGGGGGGCACCTCACCGGGGTCGATCGACGGGTCGGTCTCCGTGGCCGCCGCAGCCGCGCGCGGGTTGGCGGCCTGGGCCGCCTCCGCGATCGCCGCCTCCACGGCGGCGTTGGCCCTCTTGAGCTCCGTGTCGCCGAGGGCTCCGCTGCCGCCGATCGCGGCGCGCTCGGTGCTGCCCATGTCGACACGGGTCTTCGAACCCGACGTGTGCTGCGGGATGCCCGCGAGGTCGGTCATCGTGGAGCCGAGCCCCTCGAGCGCCCGGCCGATCTCGCTCGGCACGATCCAGAGCTTGTTGGCGCCACCCTCGGCGATCTTCGGCATCATCTGGAGGTACTGGTAGGCCAGCAACGACTGGTCCGGGTTGCCGTCGTGGATGGCCTGGAAGACCGTCTGGATGGCCTGCCCCTCACCCTGGGCCCGCAGGATCTGCGACTCCCGGTCGGCCTGGGCGCGCAGGATCTGCGACTCCCGGTCACCCTCGGCGTTCAGGATCGCGGACTGCTTGTTGCCCTCGGCGGTGAGGATCGCGGACTGCCGCTGACCCTCGGCCGTGAGGATCGAGGCCCGCTTGTCGCGGTCGGCGCGCATCTGCTTCTCCATCGCGTCCTTGATGGACGGCGGCGGGTCGATGCCCTTGATCTCGACGCGGTTGACGCGGATGCCCCACTTGCCGGTCGCCTCGTCGAGGACGCCGCGCAGGCCGGTGTTGATCTCCTCGCGACTGGTCAGCGTCTGCTCGAGGTCCATGCCACCGACGATGTTGCGCAGGGTCGTCATGGTGAGCTGCTCGACGGCCTGGATGTAGTTGGCGATCTCGTACGTCGCCGCGATCGGGTCGGTGACCTGGAACCAGATGACCGTGTCGATCGAGACCACCAGGTTGTCCTCGGTGATCACGGGCTGCGGCGGGAAGCTGACGACCTGCTCGCGCAGGTCGATGACGTAGCGCACCTTGTCGACGAACGGCACGACGATGTTGAGGCCGGCGGGCAGCGTCTTGAGGTACTTGCCGAAGCGTTCGACGACGCCGGCGCGTGCCTGCGGCACGATCCGGACCGTCTTGGCCAGGAGCACCACCACGAACAGCAGCAGCAGGGCTAGCAGGATCAGGATGGCGAGTGGCACCGAGGACTCCTTCGCGCTCAGGGACTGTCGAGCTCAGGGATGGGGTGGACGTAGGCAGTGGCGCCGCGGATCTCGAAGACCTCGACGGTCTCGCCGACCTCGATCGAGACGTGCTCGTCGTACGGCGAGGCGCTCCAGGTCTCGCCGGCGAGCTTGATCTGGCCGACCGCGAGGCCGGTCATCCGCTGGGTCACGGTCGCGCGCTGCCCGAGGAGCTTGTTGGTGCCGAGGACGAGGTCGGGACCCTGGTGCAGGCGGGCCACCAGTGACGGACGGACCAGGGCGAGCATCGCGATCGCCGTGACCGCGGCGACGATGATCTGCAGCGCCACCGGGCCGCCGAGCGCGGCGGTGATCGCACCGCCACCGGCGCCGACGGCAAGCATGACCAGCACGAGGTCGAGGCTCATCAGCTCGGCGATGCCGAGGAGGGCGGCGATGCCGAGCCAGACCGCCCACGCGTGCTCGCTCAGCCAGTCCATGCTGCGACCCTACCTGTGGCGGGTTCGGCGCCGAGCGTTCCAGCGCCCGTCCTCGTGGTTGAGCACGAGCGGCATCCCGAACGTGGACGACAGGTTGGCGGCCGTGATCACCTCGTCGATCGGACCGGCCGTCACCACCTGGCCGCGACGCAGCAGCAGCGCGTGGGTGAAGCCGGGCGGGATCTCCTCGACGTGGTGCGACACCAGGACGGTCGCCGGCGACGCCGGGTCGGCGGCCAGGACCGACAAGGTCGACACCAGGTCCTCGCGGCCACCGAGGTCGAGCCCGGCGGCAGGCTCGTCCAGCAGCAGCAGCTCGGGATCGGCCATCAGGGCCCGCGCGATCTGCACGCGCTTGCGCTCACCCTCGCTGAGGGTCCCGAACGTGCGGTCGACGAGGTGCATCACGCCGACCTCGGTCAGCAGCTCCGTCGCGCGGCTGTGGTCGAGGTCGTCGTAGATCTCGCGCCAGCGGCCGACCACGCCGTACGACGCGGAGACGACGACGTCGTGGACCCGCTCCGCCCGCGGGATGCGCTCGGCGAGTGCGGCGCTGGTGATGCCGATGCGCGGCCTCAGCTCGAAGACGTCCACGGTGCCGAGGACCTCGTCGAGGATGCCCGCCACGCCCTCCGTCGGGTGGATCTGCGCGCTCGCGACCTGGAGCAGCGTGGTCTTGCCGGCGCCGTTGGGACCGAGGATGACCCAGCGCTCGTCGCCGTTGACCCGCCACGTGACCCGGTCCAGCAAGGTGGCCTGCCCCCGCCGGACGGTGACCTCGGCGAAGTCCAGGACAGGGGTGCTCACGCGGCACACCCTAGCGACTGGTCGGTGAAGCGTTGCGGCGTATCCTCACCGGCCGTGACGACTGTGCTTCCAGCCTCGGTACGACTCGCCTGGTGGGGTACGGCGTGGCTGCGCGGCCACGTCGTGACGGACCTGGTGGTCGACGCCGTGCTGGGCGACGACGCGACCCATGCCGTGGCAGGGCTGCCCGGCGCCGACCGCACCGAGACCCTCGTCGTCGCGCTGGGCCGGCTCCGGGCTGCGGGCGCGTCGGGCATGGGCGCGGCGTTCCCGGTCGAGGGCGACCCGGCCGGGCTGGGCGGGCCGGCAGCGTTCAACGCCGAGGCCCTGGAGGCCGGCGAGGCGGTCGTCGTCGCCGAGGCCGGGCTCGGGCTGGTGCCGCACCGCACCGGCGCCGCGGTGACCTGGACGGTCCACCCGGCGGCGCGGCGACAGCTGCCCGACGTCGGGGAGGCGGACCGTGGGCTCCGCGCCGCGCTGATCGAGTCGGCCAACGCGCTCGCCCGGCTCGACGTCGCGCGTTGGCGGCCCGACGTCGCGGACGAGCTGCTCAACCTGCGGCACCGTCACCCGGTCACGGCGCCGGCGGGCGTGCCGGATCGCTGCGTCGACCTCGCCGCCCGGGGGCTGCAGGCGGTCGCGATCGTCGAGCTCGCGCTCGAGGACGACGGCGCCGCGCTGACCGCCGCCGACATCACGGCGCGTGCGGATGCCCTGCGGCCGCTCGGCCGGGCCGGGAGGCGCGCGCTGGTCGCCGCCTCCTCGCCCGAGGTGTGGCCCGACGGGGCCTGAGGTGGCTCGACACCGATAGCGTTGCCGCCGATGACTGACCTGCTACCCGGCGACAAGCCGGAGACCCTGCTCATCACGCTGTCGGGCAAGGACCGACCGGGCGTGACCTCCTCGGTGTTCACCGCGCTCTCGGGCGCCGGGGTCGAGGTGATCGACATCGAGCAGATCGTGCTCCGCCGCCAGCTGATCCTCGGCATCCTCGTCACCGCGCCCCACAACGCCAAGAAGGTGCGGGCCGCGGTCGAGGAGACCGCCGCCTCGCTGGGCATGACCGTCGACATCGACCGCGGCGCCGGCGACAACAAGTCCCGGCGCGACGGACGCTCGCACGTGACGATCATCGGTACGCCGCTGCGGGCCTCCGCGATGGCCGCCGTCGCGGGCCGGATCGCCGACGCCGGTGCCAACATCGACCGGATCGAGCGGATGGCGCGCTACCCCGTCACCGCGATCGACCTCCACGTCTCCGGCGCCGACACCGACGCGCTCCGCACTGTGCTGGCCCCGGAGGCCGCCGGCCACGGCATCGACATCGCCGTGCAGCCGGCCAACCTGCTGCGCCGCGGCACCCGGCTGATCGTGATGGACGTCGACTCCACGCTGATCCAGGGCGAGGTGATCGAGATGCTGGCCGCGCACGCCGGCTACGAGGCCGAGGTCGCGGCGGTGACCGCCGCGGCCATGCGGGGTGACCTGGACTTCGAGGCGTCGCTGCGCTCGCGGGTCGCCCTGCTCGCCGGCGTACCCGCCACCGCGCTCGACGAGGTGTACGACGCGATCGTGCTCGCCCCCGGTGCCCGGACGCTAGTGCGCACGCTGCGCCGGCTGGGCTACCGGTTCGCGCTGGTCTCGGGCGGGTTCAGCCAGCTCGTCGACCGCCTGGCCGAGGACCTCGGCATCCACTTCTCCCGCGCCAACGAGCTCGAGATCGTCGACGGGGTGCTCACCGGCCGGATCATCGGCCCGGTGGTCGACCGCGCCGGCAAGGCCGCCGCGCTGCGGGAGTTCGCCGCCGAGATCGGGGTCTCCGAGGCCGCGACCATCGCCATCGGCGACGGCGCCAACGACCTCGACATGCTCAACGCGGCCGGGCTCGGCATCGCCTACAACGCCAAGCCGCTCGTCCAGGACGCCGCGGACACGTCCGTCAACGTGCCGTACCTCGACGCGATCATGTACCTCCTCGGCATCTCCCGCGAGGAGATCGTCGCCGCCGACGCCGAGGCGGGGTTCGTCACCCCCGCACCGCCGATCGGTTGATTCGGGACCTCTGACGGTTCATTGGGGAGTTCTGACCACGGCTTGCGTCAAGAACTCCCGACTGGAGCGTCAGAACTCCCGACTCAACCGTCAGGCGCGACCGACGTGGAACGCCTCGAGCCGCGCGGTCCCCTCGCCGAGGTCGGCCCAGGCGCCGTCGTACGAGAAGACCGCGACCGCGCACGTCGGGAAGTCCCCCGCCATCGATGCGGCAACAGCCGCGTCGCCGGACCCGTCGTCGAGCACCTGCGCCAGCACGCCCACCGTCGGGTTGTGTCCGATCACGACCAGCGACGTCACCGCGTCCGGCACGAGCCGGACCAGGTCGAGCGCGGTCTCCGGCCCGGCGGCGTAGAGGCCGCGGTCCAGGTCGGGCGCCAGCGACCAGCCCGCGCCGGAGGCGACGGCCTCCCACGTCTGCTGCGTCCGCAGCGCCGCTGAGACCAGCGCGTGCGCGGGCTCGACCCCCTGGGCGGACAGCCAGGACCCCGCCTCGACAGCGTCCCGGCGGCCGCGGTCGGCCAGCGGCCGCTCGAAGTCCGTCGGTCCGTCCTGCTCGGCCTTCGCGTGCCGCATCACGACCAGCCGACGAGCCACCTCAGGCACCCATCGCGTGCAGGCCGCCGTCCACGTGGATGATCTCGCCGGTGGTCGCCGGGAAGAAGTCGGAGAGAAGCGCGCAGACGGCCCGCGCGGTCGGCGCGTGGTCGGTGTTGTCCCAGCCCAGCGGCGCCCGGTCGCTCCACATCGACTCCAGGTCCTCGAAGCCCGGGATCGCCTTCGCGGCCAGCGTCTTCAGCGGCCCGGCGGACACCAGGTTGGACCGGATGCCGTACGGCCCGAGGTCGCGCGCGAGATAGCGCGACGTGGACTCGAGCGCCGCCTTCGCCACGCCCATCCAGTCGTACGCCGGCCACGCGACCGTCGCATCGAAGGTGAGCCCGACGACGGACCCGCCGGGACCCATCAGCGGGCGGGCGGCCTCCGCGAGCGCCTTGAGGGAGTACGCCGAGACCTGCACCGCCTGCGCGACGTCGGGCCACGGGCCGGTGAGGAACTTGCCGCCGAGCAGCGTCTCCGGGTTGCCGTACGCGATCGAGTGCACGACGCCGTCGAGGCCGTCGACGTGCTCGCGCACCTGGGCCTCGAGCCCGGCGAGGTGCTCCTCGTCGGTCACGTCGAGCTCGAGCACGGGCGGCTCGACGGGCAGCCGCTTCGCGATCCGTCGGGTGATGCCGAGCGCGCGGCCGAAGTTGGAGATCAGCACGGTCGCGCCCTGCTCCTGCGCCACCTTCGCGGTCGCGAAGCCGATCGAGCTGTCCATCGTCACGCCCGCGACGAGGATCCGCTTGCCGTCCAGGATGCCTGCCATGTCAGTGCCCCATTCCGAGTCCACCGTCGACCGGGATGACGGCCCCGGTGACGTACGCCGCGCCGGGGCCGGTCAGCCACAGCACGGTCTCTGCGATGTCGTCCACGGAGCCGAACCGGCTCAGTGGCACCTGCGCCTTGATGGCCGCCTTCTGCTCGTCGCTCAGCACGCCGGTCATGTCGGTCTCGATGAAGCCCGGGGCCACGACGTTCGCCGTGATCGACCGGGAGCCGAGCTCGCGCGCGATCGAGCGCGCCATGCCGACCAGGCCGGCCTTCGAGGCCGCGTAGTTGACCTGACCCGCCGAGCCGAGCAGGCCGACGACCGAGGAGATGAAGACGATCCGGCCCCGGCGCAGCCGCAGCATGCCCTTGGAGGCGCGCTTGGCGAGCCGGAACGAACCCGTGAGGTTGGTGTCGATCACCGACGACCAGTCCTCGTCGGACATCCGCAGCAGCAGCGTGTCGGCGGTGATGCCGGCGTTGGCGACGAGCACCTCGACCGGGCCGTGCGCCTCCTCGATCTGGGCGAAGGCCGCCTCGACCTGACCCGCATCGGTGATGTCGCACCGGATGTCGAGGGTGCCGTCGGGCGCGCCGCCGCTGCGCGTGGTGACGGCCACCTGGTCGCCGTTCGCCACGAACGCCTCCGCGATCGCGCGTCCGATGCCCCGGTTGCCGCCCGTGACGAGCACGGAACGGGCTGTCGTCTCCTGTGGTTCGCTCACGTGGCGACGCTAGCGACTACCGATTGGTAAGGAGGAATTGGTCAGTCGTCCTCGAGCCGGAAACCGACCTTGAGCCCGACCTGGAAGTGCTCGACCTGGCCGTCCTTGATCTGGCCGCGGACCTGGGTCATCTCGAACCAGTCGAGGTGACGCAGGGTCTTGCCCGCCCGCTCGACGGCGTTGCGGATGGCCGCTTCGATGCCGTCGGGCGAGGTGCCGACGATCTCGGTGACGCGGTAGGTGCGGTTCGTCATGGTGACCTCCGATGCTGGCCCAGGGGCAGGCCTCGGGGCCCGACACTACCGACGTACGATGGAGGCATGGCCCGGGACCTGCGCCGACCGCAGGACGCGGCGGTCCGCATCACCACTGCTGCATCGAGTCGCAACGCCGACATCGCGGTGCGGCAGAAGCGCTACCTGCTGTCGATGACGCTGCGTTCGCTGTGCTTCGTCGGCGCCATCGTGGCGGCGCTCGCGGGCGTCGGGTGGCTCTGGCCGATCCTCATCGCGGGGGCGCTCGTGCTGCCGTACGTCGCGGTCGTGATGGCGAACGCGACGATGAACAAGCGCGACGACTTCGACCTGCGTGACGGTCTCTACGTCCGCGAGCTGGGCGCGGCCGACGACTCGCCCGGCGACGGCGCGTCTCATCCTTGACTTCACCCGTCTGGGTGACAGAATCCACGCGAGCCGGGTCTCCCCCGTCCTGGCTCGTCGTGATGCCGGACGGCTTCCCCCGTGGCTGTCTGGCATCACTTCATTTCAGAGGAGCACACCGTGAGCGACGTCTGCTCGGCCAAGGGCTGCCAGGCACCTGCGACCTGGGAGCTGCTGTGGAACAACCCCAAGCTGCACACCCCCGACCGCCGCAAGGTCTGGCTGGCGTGCGACGAGCACAAGGGCTCGCTCTCCGACTTCCTGGGCGCCCGCCAGTTCCTCAAGGACGTCGTACCCCACGCCGACGCCGGTTGATCAACCGCCGATGGCGGACATCGGGCGGTCGGGCTGGAGGAACGTCGGGTCGTCGATGCCGTGACCGGCGCGCTTGCCCCGCATCGCGATGACCCAGCGCTCGGCGATCTCCTCGTCGCTCGCACCCGCGCGCAGCGACGCTCGCAAGTCGGACTCCTCGCGGGCGAAGAGGCAGTTGCGGATCTGGCCGTCGGCGGTGAGCCGGACCCGGTCGCAGTCGCCGCAGAACGGGCGGGTCACCGAGGCGATCACGCCCACGGTGCCGCTGCCGCCGTCGACCTGGAAGAGCTCGGCAGGCGCGCTCCCCCGCGGCTCCTCGGCCGGCGTGAGCAGGAACTCCGCCTCCAGCGACGCGAAGATCACGTCCGCGGTGATCATCCCGTCGCGCGACCAGCCGTGCTGGGCGTCGAGCGGCATCTGCTCGATGAACCGCAGGTGGTAGCCCTCGCCCAGGGCCCAGCGCAGCAGCTCGGGCGCCTGGTCGTCGTTGACGCCGCGCATCAGCACCGCGTTGATCTTCACCGGCCCGAGGCCGGCGTCCCGAGCTGCCGCCAGCCCGGCGATCACGTCGTGCAGACGGTCGCGGCGGGTGATCTCGTGGAAGGTCTCGCGCCGGATGCTGTCGAGGCTGACGTTGACCCGGTCGAGCCCGGCGACGGCCAGGGCCTCGGCCATCCGCGAGAGGCCCAGTGCGTTCGTGGTCAGCGACGTCTCGACGCCGAGGTCGTGGCTGCGCCTCACGATGTCGACGATGCCGCGGCGTACCAGCGGCTCGCCACCGGTGAAGCGGACCTCACGGATGCCGAGCTGCTCGACACCGATCCGGACCATCCGGACGATCTCGTCGTCGCTCAGGAGGGCGTCGTTCGGGAGCCACTCGAGGCCCTCCGCCGGCATGCAGTAGCTGCAGCGCAGGTTGCATCGGTCGGTCAACGAGACCCGCAGGTCCGTTGCCACCCGACCGAAGCGATCCTCGAGGCGCTGTGTCGTCACCACCACAGTCTAGGGACGTCGCCTGAGGCCGCCACCGGGCGACGCCCTGGCGCGGACTAGCCTCGACCCGTGCGGTCCTGGGGGTTCCTCATCAGTCGGCGTTGGTTGCTCTTCGCAGCCATCGTCGTGCTGCTCTGCTACGCCGCCTGGTGGCTCGGCGAGTGGCAGTTCCACCGGCTCGACGACCGCAAGGCCAGCAACGCCGTCGTCCGCGCCAACGAGGACCGCGATCCCGCGCGTGTCGGCGACGTGCTCGCCCCGGGCCGCCCGGTCGCGGAGGACGACGAGTGGCGCCAGGTGACCGCCACCGGCACCTACGACGCCGACCAGACCGTGATCGTGCGCTACCGCACCCGCGACGGCGCCTCGGGCATCGACGTGGTCGTGCCCCTGGTCACCGCAGACGGCGCGACCCTGCTCGTCGACCGGGGCTGGATGGCGGCCGACAACGAGGGTGCCAGTCCCTCCGACGTCCCGGCGCCACCGGCCGGCGAGGTGACGGTCGAGGGCTGGGTCCGTGCCGACGCCAGCGGCGACAGCACCGACGTGACGGACCACTCGACCCGGTCGATCTCCAGCGAGACCATCGGCAAGGCCATCGACCAGGACGTGTACGGCGGGTTCGTCATGGTCGACACCGAGGACGGCCAGCCGGCAGCGGACCTCGAGCCGGCCGAGCTGCCGGAGCTCGACAACGGACCGCACTTCTTCTACGGCCTCCAGTGGTGGTTCTTCGGGCTGCTCGCGTTCTTCGGCTTCGGCTACCTGGCGTGGGATGAGTGGCGGTCGCAGCGCCGCGACGAACCGTCCGCCCGGGAGGAGGCGCTGTCCGGCCGCAAGTCCAAGCAGGCCGCCAAGAACGCCCACAAGCAGGCGGTGCGGGCGGCGTACCAGAAGGCGTACGCCGAGGAGCGCGCCGCCCGCGAGGCTCACAGGGCCCGGAGCATGCCTCCGTCGACCGGCAGCATCACCCCGGACACGAAGGACGCCGCCGGCGACAGCACGAAGGCCGCCACCCGACCGAACTCCTCCGGCGCGCCGTAGCGCCGCAGCGGGATCGAGGCGACCCCGGCCGCCCTGGCCGCCACGGGGTCACCGCTGGCGGCGTCCAGCTCGGCGACCCGCTCGGTCTCCACCCGCCCGGGCAGCAGCCCGTTGACGCGTACGCCGGCGGGGCCGAGCTCGTCGGCCAGCGTCTTCGCCACCATCGCCAGGCCGGGGCGCAGGCCGTTGGAGATCGCCATGCCCGCGAGCGGCGCCCGGACGCTGGAGGACAGCACGAAGGCGAGGGAACCACCGTGGGGCAGCGCCTTGCCGATCTCACGGCCGACCCGGACCGCACCGAGGAAGACCGACGCGAACGCCTCCGTCCACTGCTCGTCCGTGGTGGTGACGACCGAGCCCCGGGGCGGGCCGCCGACGCTGACCAGCGCTCCGTCCAGGCGGCCCCAGCGGTCGAGCGCGGCGCGGATCAGCCGGTCCGGTGTTGTGGGGTCGGCGTTGTCGGCCACGACGGTCTCCGCCGCGTCGCCCAGCGCCTCGCGGGCGGCCGCCAGCGTCGCCTCACTGCGCCCGGACAGGACCACCCGCGCGCCCTCCGCCACCAGCACGTCGGCGGTCGCCCGTCCGAGCCCCCGCGCTCCCCCGGTGACGACGAAGACGCGGTCGGCGAGCTCGAGGTCCATGGGGCCGAGCCTAGACGCGGCGGGTCAGCTGCACGTAGACGTCCTGCGCCAGCTCGACCCGGGCCGGCAGCAGCGCGCGGACCCGGGCGAGCACCGCCGCCCGTTCGCGGGGCTCCAGCAGGAGGTAGGCCGACACCGTTCCCAGGTGACCGAGGTAGTCCTCGACCGCGTGCTCGGAGCGCCGCGGCAAGATCGCGAGCTCCGGCGGCTCGAGCTCCGGCAGGTCCACGGCCTCGACGTACGCCGACGCCAGCAGCGCCGAGCCGGGACCGGTGATCTCCTCCTCGATCGCGGTGATCGCCGCGGCCAGCCCGGGGTCCGCGACGACGGTCTGCGCGCCGAAGATCGCCGCGACGCCACCCGACCGCAACGACGCCGCCACCCGCTGCCACCGGGTCTCGGGGTCGGTCCAGTGGAAGGCGGCGCCCGCGAAGCACAGGTCCATCAGGCCCACGTCGGGTAGGACGACCTCCTCGAACGTGCCGGCCAGCACCTCGACGGGCAGGTCGACGGTCTGGGCCAGCAGCACCGCACGCATCTCCGCGTCGGGCTCGACGGCGACCACGTGGACGCCTCGTCCGGCGAAGAGCCGGGTCGCCTTGCCGGTCCCGGCACCGATCTCGAGGGCTCGTCTGACCGGGCCGCGCGCGTGCGCGAGCACCAGGTCGGCCAGCTCGTCGGGGTAGCCGGGGCGAAACCGGTCATACTCGCGCGCCGCGGCCCCGAAGCTCAGCGCACGTCGGCTCATCGGTCAGACCGTCGCCGGCGGGAGGTCCTCGACGAACTGGGTGCGGTAGAGGTCGGCGTACAAGCCGCCCTCGGCGAGCAGCGAGGCGTGCGTGCCGCGCTGCACGATGCGGCCTCGGTCGACGACCAGGATCTGGTCCGCGTTGCGGACGGTCGAGAGCCGGTGCGCGATGACCAGCGACGTGCGGCCGTCGAGCGCGGCGTCCAGCGCGCGCTGTACGGCGACCTCCGACTCGCTGTCGAGGTGGGCCGTCGCCTCGTCGAGCACGACGATCGCCGGGGCCTTGAGCAGGAGCCGGGCGATCGCGAGCCGCTGTCGCTCGCCACCGGAGAGGCGGTAGCCGCGGTCGCCGACCACCGTGTCGAGCCCGTCGGGCAGGCTCCGGATGAGGGTGGCGATCTGGCCCGCCTCGAGGGCCGCCCAGACCTCCTGGTCGCTCGCGCCGGGGCGGGCGTAGAGCAGGTTGGCCCGGATGGTGTCGTGGAACATGTGCGCGTCCTGGGTGACGTAGCCGACGACGTCCTCCAGCGACTGCAGGGTCACGTCGCGCACGTCGTGGCCGCCGACGCGGACCACGCCGGTCCGGGCGTCGTACAGCCGGGCGACCAGGTGGGTGATCGTGGTCTTGCCGGCACCGGACGGGCCCACCAGGGCGACCATCTGGCCGGGCTCGGCGACGAGCGAGATGTCGTTGAGCACCGGGCCGCCCTCGCGGGACTCCTTGCGCGCGACGGTCTCCAGCGACGCCAGCGAGATCTCGTCGGCCCGCGGGTAGCCGAAGCCGACGTGGTCGAACTCCAGGCGCGCAGCCGACCGCGGGAGCACCACCGCGTCGGGCTTCTCCTCGATCAGCGACGGCAGGTCGAGCACCTCGAAGACGCGCTCGAAGCTGACCAGCGCGGTCATCACGTCGATGCGGACGTTGGACAGGCTCTGCAGCGGGCCGAGCAGGCGCAGGAGCAGCGTGGCGAGCGCGATCAGGGTGCCGACGGTCAGCGTCTTGTCGACGGCGAGGTGCCCACCCACGCCGTACACGAGCGCGGTGGCCAGCGCCGGGACCGCCATCATCGACGCCGCGAAGATCCGGGTGAGCAGCGAGATCCGTACGCCGAGGTCGCGGACGTAGGCGGCCTTGTGGGCGAAGACCTCGTCCTCCTCCTCGCGCCGGCCGAAGAGCTTGAGCAGCATGGCGCCGCCGACGTTGAAGCGCTCGGTCATCGCGTTGCCCATGTCGGCGTTGCCGTCCATCTGCTGGCGCGTCAGGCCGGCGAGCCGGGAGCTGACCCACCGCGAGACCAGCAGCATCAGCGGGAAGATCGCGAGGCAGAGCAGCGTCACCTGCCAGCTCAGGGCCAGCATCGCGATGCCGACCACGATGACGGAGATCGTGCTCGCCACCGTGCTGGACAGCGTGGAGGTGAAGGCGCGCTGGGCGCCGATGACGTCGTTGTTGAGCCGCGAGACCAGGGCACCGGTCTGGGTGCGGGTGAAGAACGCGAGCGACTGCCGCTGCACGTGCCCGAAGACCCGGGTGCGCAGGTCGAAGATGAGTCCCTCGCCGATCCGCGACGACAGCCAGCCCTCGCCGACGGAGAGCACGGCGCCGAGCAGCGCGACGCCCGCCATCGCGAGCGCGAGCACGGTCACCAGTCCGGCGTCTCCGCCGACGATGCCGTCGTCGATGATGTGCTTGGCCAGCAGCGGTGACACGACGACCAGGCAGCTGTCGATGACCGTCAGCAGCAGGAAGACCGTGATCAGGCGCCGGTGCGGCCGCGCGAAGCCGACGACCCGGCGGACCGTCCCACGCTCGATGCGGGTGTGCACCAGGCTGCGGTCCGACCGCAGGTGTCGCCACGCGGCGCCCGAGCCCTGCATCCCCGACATCGTCTCTCCCCTACTGCTTCATCAGTGCAACCAGCTCCCGGAAGCGGCGGGTCTGCGCCTCGCGCTCCAGGCGACGCTGCTCGTCCAGGCTCCGGTCTGCCGCACCCTGCAGCAACGTCTTGGTCTCGCTCACCGCGCCGGCCATCGGTGCGGTCAGGGCACCGACGAGGTGCTCGACCGTGGAGGCGAGCTCCGCGACCGGTACGGCGGTGAGAGCGAGCCCGATGTCCACCGCCTCGCTCGCGCCGACCATCCGCGCCGTGGCGCAGATCTCCAGTGCCCTGGCGTAGCCAACGCTCTCGACGAGCGGCTTTGTTCCCGTCAGGTCGGGCACGAGGCCGAGGGCGGACTCCTTCATGCAGAACTGCGCGTCGTCGGCCACCACTCTGAGGTCGCACGACAGCGCCAGCTGGAAGCCCGCGCCGATCGCGTAGCCGTGCACCGCGGCGATCGACACGAACCGCGGGTCACGGAGCCAGGTGAAGCCGCGCTGGAAACCGTCGATCGCGGCCGAGACCTCCTCGTCCGACTGCCCCATCAGTGCGACGACCGAGCCCTCGCCGGCCGTGCTGGGGTCGAGCATCGACCGGTCGAGGCCCGCCGAGAACGCAGCGCCGGCACCCTTGACCACCACGACGCGCACGTCGTCGGGCAGCTCGTCGCCGATGCCCGCGAGGGCGTGCCACATGGTCGGCGTCTGGGCGTTGCGTACGTCGGGCCGGTTGAGGGTGATCGTCGCGACCGCGCCGGCCACGTCGTAGAGCAGGCCGGCGTCCTCGAGCGTCTTCTGGTCCATGGTGCGCACAGTAGTCGCGGCTCAGCGCAGGACCGGCAGCCGGTCGGCCAGCGCCCCGAGGCCGTCGGGCGGCGCCGATCGTCCCGTGCCGACCAGCACGACCTCCTCGGCCGACCAGCCGGCGGGGAACGGCTCGGCCAGCGCCTCGACCGTCGCCCGGCCGAGGTCGAGGGCCGTCGGCGGAAGCACGGCGCCCTGGTCCTCGTCGAGGTCGAGGTCGAGCTGGTGGATGACGTCCTCCACCGCCCAGATGACGAGGAAGTCACCGGGGGTGAAGACCTGTCCCTGCCAGGCCACGTGGCGGTCGGGGAGGCTCGCCGCGCCCCGGCGTACGGCGTCGGCGACGTCCCGCAGCTGCTCGACCGCGGCGCTCGGGCGGGAGTACGCCGCCGTACGTCGTCGCTGCGCCATCAGCGTCAGCAGCGGGTCGCCGGCCTCGGTCTCCGCGAAGGCCGTCCAGTACGACGCGGCGTCGACCGTGACGGCGTCGTCGACCGGCGAGACCATGCCCCCGAGCATCTCCTGCCAGCCCGCGAGCACGTGCACGACGACGTCGAGCCGGGTCCAGCCGTGGCAGCGGGAGGCCCCGAGGAGGTCCCACTCGTCGACGGCGTCGACGGCGTCGACGAACGTGGTCACCGACTCGGCGAACGCGCTCCGGCCGGTGGACAGGTCGATGCTCAGGCTCATGACGCCACGGTAGGCGGCGCCGCCGACAGCGGACCCGGGTCGATCAGGCCAGGGACACCAGGTCGGCGTAGTCGTCGTTCCAGAGGTCCTCGTCACCGTCGGGCAGCAGCAGCACCCGGTCCGGCTCGAGCGCGCGCACGGCGCCCTCGTCGTGGGTGACCAGGATGATCGCGCCCTCGTAGGTGCGGATCGCGGCCAGCACCTCCTCGCGAGAGGCGGGGTCCAGGTTGTTGGTGGGCTCGTCGAGCAGCAGCACGTTGGCGCTGGAGACGACCAGCGACGCCAGCGCGAGCCGGGTCTTCTCGCCACCCGAGAGCACCTTGGCCGGCTTGTGCGCGTCCTCGCCGGAGAAGAGGAACGAGCCGAGCACGGAGCGGGCCTCGGTGTCGGTCAGCTGGGGCGCGGCGCTCTGCATGTTCTCGAGCACCGTGCGGTTGACGTCGAGGGTCTCGTGCTCCTGGGCGTAGTAGCCGATCTTGAGCCCGTGGCCGGGCACGACCGACCCGGTGTCGGGCTGGTCGACCCCCGCCAGGATGCGCAGCATCGTCGTCTTGCCCGCACCGTTGAGGCCGAGGATGACGACCCGGGAGCCCTTGTCGATCGCCAGGTCGACGTCGATGAAGACCTCGAGGGAGCCGTAGGACTTCGAGAGCTCGGCCGCGGTGAGTGGGGTCTTGCCGCAGGGCGCCGGGGCCGGGAACTTGATCCGGGCGACCTTGTCGCTCTGCCGCTCGCCCTCGAGGCCGGCCATCATCTTCTCGGCGCGCTTGAGCATCGACTGCGCGGCGGTGGCCTTGCTGGCCTTGGCGCGCATCTTGTTGGCCTGGTCGGTGAGCGTCTTGGCCTTGGTCTCGGCGTTGGACCGCTCGCGCTTGCGGCGCTTCTCGTCGGTCTCGCGCTGCGTCAGGTAGGCCTTCCAGCCCATGTTGTAGACGTCGATCTCGCCGCGGTTGGCGTCGAGGTGCAGCACCTTGTTGACGGTCTGCTCCAGCAGCGCGTTGTCGTGGCTGATCACGATCAGCCCGCCCTTGTGCGCCTTGAGGAACTCGCGCAGCCACACGATCGAGTCGGCGTCGAGGTGGTTGGTGGGCTCGTCGAGGAGCAGCGTCTCCGCACCGGAGAAGAGGATCCGGGCCAGCTCGACACGGCGCCGCTGACCACCGGACAGGGTCTTGAGCTGCTGGGTGAGGATCCGCTCCTGGATGCCCAGGCTGCTGGCGATCGTGGCCGCCTCGGACTCGGCGGCGTACCCACCACCGGCGTGCAGCTCGGAGTCGGCGCGCTCGTACTGACGCATCGCCTTGTCGCGGACGGCGGGGTCGTCACTGCCCATGTCGGTCTCCGCCTTGCGCAACCGGCGTACGACGTCGTCGAGGCCGCGTGCGGACAGGATCCG
The DNA here is from genome assembly GCF_039543825.1 of Nocardioides conyzicola. Taxonomy (NCBI): domain Bacteria; kingdom Bacillati; phylum Actinomycetota; class Actinomycetes; order Propionibacteriales; family Nocardioidaceae; genus Nocardioides; species Nocardioides conyzicola. The sequence goes on from NZ_BAABKM010000004.1 coordinate 169,310, forward strand.
GTCGCGGGCCAGCACCTCGGGGTCGCCGATGCGCGGGTCCTGCGGGAGGTAGCCCACCTCGCCGGTCGACTGCACCGACCCGGCCGCGGGCAGTGCCTCGCCGGCGAGGATCTTGGTGAGCGTCGTCTTGCCGGCGCCGTTGCGGCCGACCAGACCGACCTTGTCACCCGGGGCGACGCGGAAGCTGACGTCCTCCATGAGCAGGCGTGCTCCGGCGCGGACCTCGAGCTTGTGAGCGGTGATCATGTCGGGCCAAGCGTAGTTGTGGGTACGGTCCTTCCGGGCATCGGCGACGGTGTCCCCCGTCACGCCCGTCCACCCTGTAGGAGCACCCATGCGGTTCAACCCGAAAGCCCGGCTGGACACCAGTCGCATGGGCGACGCCGGACGCGGTTCGGGCGGCGGCCGTGGCGGCGGCATCCCGATCCCCGGCGGAGTCGCAGGTGGCGGCATCGGGACCCTGATCATCGTCGTGATCGTGGTGGTCGCCAGCCTCGTGATGGGCGGCGGCGGTGGCAGCGACACCCCGGCCGGCGAGACCGGCCGCTACCAGGGGAAGTGCGAGAGCGGCAAGGACGCCAACGACAGCGCGGACTGCGCACGGGTGGCGATCGAGAACTCCCTCACCGACTACTGGACCGACGCGCTGCCGGACCAGTCCGGCACGGCGTTCCAGCCCGAGCGCAAGATCGAGACGTTCACCGACGGCATCAGCACCGGCTGCGGCTCGGCGACGGCCGACGTCGGGCCGTTCTACTGCCCGACCGACCAGATCATCTACCTGGACACCACGTTCTTCGACGACGTGCTCGAGCAGCAGCTCGGTGGTCCCGACGGCGGCTTCGTCGAGGCGTACGTGCTCGCGCACGAGTACGGCCACCACATCCAGAACCTGCTCGGCACCATGGGCAAGGTCAAGACCCAGCAGGGGCCGAAGAGCGACGCCGTACGCCTCGAGCTGCAGGCCGACTGCTACGCCGGCATGTGGGCCAAGGCGGCGTCCGCGACCGAGGACACCAAAGGCGTCGCGATCTTCGAGTCCCTGACCGACGAGGACATCCAGCTCGCGATCGAGGCCGCCACCACCGTCGGCGACGACCGGATCCAGCAGCAGTCCGGCGGCGACGTCGACCCGGAGAAGTGGACCCACGGCTCGGCGAAGTCGCGGGTGCAGTGGTTCCGGACCGGCTACAGCAAGGGCACCCTCGACGCGTGCGACACGTTCGCTGCCGGGGCTCTCTGAGCTCGCTCAGGCACTGCCCGAGCTCGTCGAGTGACGCCGATTGGCCCCCGGCCGCGTGATTTCAGGGCGATCTCGCGTCACTCGACGACCGCTCAGCCCTCGACCAGCGCCTCGATGTGGGCGAACTGCCGCTGCAGCGCCCGCAGGTGCGGCGCGACGGCGGGGTGCCGGAACTTCCCGGCCAGCGCACCCTCGCCCTGGGCGGCCCGGGCCAATGCCCACTCCGCCCGGTTGAGGACCGTGTAGACGGCGGTGACCCGGGCGCCCAGGGTGACCTCTTCGCGGGTCGCGAGCCCCTCGGGCATGCCGAGCAGGTAGGCGTCGATGAGCGGCTCGAGCTCCTCGCGGGCGGCGAGGGCGAAGTAGCCCAGGTCGGCGCCGACCGGGCCGGTGCCGAGCGTCGACCAGTCGATCGCGATCGCGTCGTCGCCGGAGCGCCCCAGCAGGTTGGCGGGTACGGCGTCGCCGTGCTGCGGCACCTGGACCAGTGCGTCGGCGGCCGCCAGCAGCTCGACGCGGCGGCCCCACAGGTGGTCCGCCACGTCGGCGACCGTGGTCCGCGCGAGGGTCTGCCACCCGCCGTGCCTCTCGACGCGGGCGAGCCGGTCGCGCAGCTGGTTGCGGGCCAGCCAGGGCGCGGCGGCGAGGTGCGCCCCGGCGAACCGGCCCATCGCGTGTGCACAGAAGAGCCCGCTGCTCGACGCGTCCTCGACCCACTCCTGGGTGATCGTGATGCCGTCCTCGTCCTCCTCGACGGCGCCGAGCCCGGCCGCGCGCAAGCCGGGCGTGTCGACGACGGTGCCGGCGGTGACGACGTCGGCCGCGCGCCGCCAGTAGGCGAAGTGACGCGGGTTGGTCAGCTCCGCCGGGTCGTCGGCCGCCGGCCGGGCCACCCGCTTGACCACGACGGGCTGGTCGCCCAGGACGGTCCTCCAGACGCCAACCGTCGAGGCACCGCTCCCGCCGGGGAGCGCGTGCCACCCGGGTTCGGGCTGCCACATGCGTCGGACGCTAGCCGATGTCGCGCGCGAGGTAGCGCCACCACGCGGTGTCGCCCGGCTGCCACGAAATGTCGGCAAGGCGGCAACCGATGGCCCGTGGCGCACGTCTCCCCCCTTGAGTGCCCGGAACCGCCGGGCGACCCATCGACGAAGGATCTGCCATGACCTCTCGGGTACTGACCGCCCTGCTCGCCGCCGCTCTGCTCGGGGGCTCCCTCACGGGCCTCTCCTCCTCGGCCGACGCGCGGCCGGCGACGCCGCGCACCCATCTGACGCTGCGGGTCACCGGGTGCGAGGGGTGCCACATCGGGCTCACCCAGGCCCTGAACGGTCGCCGGAACGTCTGGCAGGCCAAGGGTCGTACGGTCAAGGACGGCTCCGTGTCGTGGAACATCCCGACCAGCCGCACGCACGGTCTCAGCATCACCGTGATCGCCCCGTGGGACGGCGGCGCCGGCTACGTCCCGACGGTGGCGTTCCGCTACGCCGGCGAGCGCGTCGGCGACCGGGTGACCAACGCGATCGCCAAGCAGAAGAAGCGGGCCTCGGCGTGCTGGGCCGGCACCGAGTCGGACAAGGCGACCCTTCGGATCACGGTCGTGCACGCCCGCTCGACCAACCCGCCGGGCGACCCGATCCGCACCCCGCGCGCGTTCACCTCGGTGACCCAGCGCTGGGAGACGCCGATGGAGCGCGCCTGGCACGGTATCTCCGGGACCCAGGACGCGACCTACTGCGGCTGACCCTGGTCCGCGTTGCGCACGGCGACGCGGACGGCGGCAGCGTCCCGGACCGCCTGCTCGAGCACGCCGCGGCGTGGATCCGGCACGGCGAGCCACGGCTCGACGACCGTCAGCGCGCGCAGGCGCGGGTCCGCGAGCACCTCGTCGACCGCCGGGCGGTCGCCGCCGGTCACGAGCGGGCCGGTCAGCCCGGCAAGGATGCGGGCGGCGTGCTCGGCCGCCGCCTCGTACGCCTGCCGTGCCTGGTTGTCCCGGCGCCGGGCGAACCGCTGCTGGCTCTGGCCGCCCGCCTTGGTGCGGCCCTGGACGTGGCGCTGCCCGGTCTTGGAGTCGACCGTCCGCTCCCCCGTCAGCCGGGCGATGGCGAAGCCGCCCTTGCGGACCAGGAGCACGCCCCAGTCCTCGGGCAGCGTGGTCGCGGCGGCGAAGGCGGTCGCCTCCGGCTCCCCGGCGTACGCCGCGGCGAAGGGCGGGTGTGCTGCGAACGTCGAGCCGTCCTCAGCCGTCCCGGTCAGGGCCCCGTCCGCGACGTGGAGAGCGGTCACACCGTGGCGTTCCTCGAAGTTCGCCACCCAGCGAACCAGCCGCTCGCGAGGTACCTGCAAGGTCGGCATGCGCCGAGACTACTGATCCAGTCAGACGTTGAAGCCCAACGCCCGCAGCTGCTCGCGGCCGTCGGGGGTGATCTTGTCCGGGCCCCACGGCGGCATCCAGACCCAGTTGATCAGGACATCGGCGACGAGCCCCTCGAGGGCGCTGTTGGTCTGGTCCTGGATCACGTCGGTGAGCGGGCAGGCCGCAGACGTCAGCGTCATGTCGATGACGGCGTTGCTGTCCTCGTCGATGTGCACGCCGTAGACGAGGCCGAGGTCGACGACGTTGATGCCGAGCTCGGGGTCGACGACGTCCTTCATCGCCTCGGTGACGTCGTCCACCGAGACGGTGGAGGTGCCGACGCCGCCGCCGGCGGCCTCGGGGACGTCGGGCAGGTCGCTGTGGTCAGCCATGGGATTCCTCCAGGGATCGGGCGGTGGCGTCTTTCCAGGCCATCCAGGACAGCAGCGCGCACTTGACGCGTGCCGGGAACTTCGCGACACCGGCGAAGGCGATGCCGTCCTCGAGGACGTCCTCGTCGGGCTCGACGGTGCCCTTGCCCTGCATCAGGGTCAGGAACGTCTCGTGGATCGTCATCGCCTCGTCGACCGGCTTGCCGATGACGAGGTCGGTCAGCACCGACGCGGAGGCCTGCGAGATCGAGCAGCCGACCGCGTCGTACGACACGTCCTGCACGACGCCGTCGGCGACGTGGACGCGCAGCGTCACCTCGTCACCACAGGTCGGGTTGACGTGGTGCACCTCGGCCTCGAACGGGTCGCGCAGACCCGCGTGGTGGGGGTGCTTGTAGTGGTCCAGGATGATCTCCTGGTAGAGGGTGTCGAGTTCGGATGCCATCAATCAACCCAACTTGAAGTACGAACGGGTGTATTCCAGGCCCTCGACCAGCGCGTCGATCTCGGCGGGCGTCGTGTAGAGGTACGACGACATCCGGGTCGAGCTCTGCACGCCGAAACGCGCGTGTGCCGGCTTCGCGCAGTGGTGGCCGGCGCGCACGGCGACGCCGCGCGAGTCGAGCACCTGGGCGACGTCGTGCGGGTGCACGCCGTCGATCTCGAACGAGATCGCTCCCCCGCGCTCGGCGGCGTCCAGCGGCCCGAGCACCTTCAGGCCGGGCACGGTGGCCAGGCCCTCGAGCGCGTACGCCGTGATCGTCTGCTCGTGGCGGTGGATCGCGTCCATCCCGATGTGGGAGAGGTACTCGACCGCGGCACCGAGCCCGACGGCCTCGACGATCGGCGGGGTGCCCGCCTCGAAGCGGTGCGGGGCCGGCGCGTACGTCGAGCGCGCCATCGTCACGGTCTCGATCATCTCGCCGCCGCCGTGGAAGGGCGGGAGCGCGTTGAGCAGCTCCTCGCGGCCCCACAGCACGCCGATGCCGGTCGGCCCGACGACCTTGTGACCGGTGAACACCAGGAAGTCGCAGCCGGTCGCGGCGACGTCGACCGGCAGCTGCGGTGCCGCCTGGGAGGCGTCGATGACCGAGTAGGCGCCGAATGCCTTCGCGCGCGCCACCAGGTCGGTCACCGGGTTGATCGTGCCGAGCATGTTGGAGACCCAGGTGAAGGCGACCACCTTGGTGTGCTCGTCGATCAGCGCGTCGGCGTTGGACAGGTCGAGGTGACCGTCGTCGGTCAGCCCGAACCAGCGCAGCTCGGCACCGGAGCGCTCGCACGCCAGCTGCCACGACACGATGTTGGAGTGGTGCTCCATCTCGGTGATCACGACGTTGTCGCCGGGGCCGAGCTCGATCGTGCGCGCGAGCAGGTTGAGCGCCTCGGTGGCGTTCTTGGTGAAGACCACCTCGTTGCGCGACCGCGCGTTCAGGAACGCCGCCACCTTGTCGCGCGCACCCTCGAACGCCTCGGTCGACTCAGCGCCCAGCGTGTGCATGGCGCGCGCGACGTTGGCGTTGTGCCGCTCCAGGTGGTCGACCATCGTGTCGATGACCACCTGGGGCTTCTGCGAGGTGTTGGCGCTGTCGAGGTAGACCAGCGGCAGGCCACCCGCGACGGTGCGATCCAGGATCGGGAAGTCGGCGCGGATCACCTCCAGCTCGGGGAGGAGCCCTGCCAGCTGGGTCGTCGTCATGTCAGACCGCCGCCGTGAGGTACTTCTCGTAGCCCTCGGCCTCGAGCTGCTCGGCGAGCTCGGGCCCGCCCTGCTCGGCGATCTTGCCGTCGACGAAGACGTGCACGAAGTCGGGCTCGATGTAGCGCAGGATCCGCGTGTAGTGCGTGATCAGCAGGACGCCCTTGCCCTCCTGGGCCCGGAACCGGTTGACGCCCTCGGACACGATCTTGAGCGCGTCGATGTCGAGGCCGGAGTCGGTCTCGTCGAGGATCGCGACCTTCGGGTTCAGCAGCTCGAGCTGGGCGATCTCGTGGCGCTTCTTCTCGCCGCCGGAGAAGCCCTCGTTGACCGAGCGGGTGCCGAACGTCGGGTCCAGGTTGAGCTTCTCGAGCGCCGAGTTGACGTCCTTGACCCAGGTGCGGAGCTTGGGTGCCTCGCCGTCGAGGGCGGTCTTCGCCGTCCGCAGGAAGTTGGACACCGAGACGCCGGGGACCTCGACGGGGTACTGCATCGCCAGGAACAGCCCGGCGCGCGCCCGCTCGTCGACGGTCATCGCCAGCACGTCGTCACCGTCGAGCGTGACGGTGCCGCCGGTGACGGTGTACTTCGGGTGGCCCGCGATCGAGTAGGCCAGCGTCGACTTGCCCGACCCGTTGGGACCCATGATCGCGTGGGTCTCGCCGTCCTTGATGGTCAGCGTGACGCCCTTGAGGATCTCCTTGGGACCGTCCTCGGTGTCGACGGACACCTGCAGGTCCTTGATGATCAGCTCGCTCATGAGGGGGTGACTCCGTTCAGGGTGGTGGTGGTGTCGATGAAGATCGAGTCGTCGCGGACCTCGATCGGGAAGGTCGCGACGGGTTCGGTGGCGGGCAGCCCGGTGGGCTTGCCGGTCCGGAGGTCGAAGCGCGAGCCGTGCAGCCAGCACTCGACCGTGCAGTCGGCGACCTCGCCCTCGCTCAGGGCGACGGCGGCGTGCGAGCACAGGTCCTGGATGGCGAAGAACTCGTCGCCGTCACGAGCGACCGCGACGTCGTACGCACCGACCGTGACGCCGAGCGCCTCGTCGGTGGGGACGTCGGCGACCGCACAGGCCCGTTCGAAGGTCACTGGAAGTCCTTCAGCACGTTCTTGGCCAGCTCGGCCTCGACGGTCTCGAGCAGCTGGGCCTCGATCGAGGGGATGCCGACCTTGCGGATCAGGTCGTTGAAGAAGCCGTGCACGACCAGTCGGCGCGACTCCTTCTCGGAGACGCCGCGCGAGCGCAGGTAGAAGAGCTGCTCGTCGTCGAACCGCGCGGTCGCGGACGCGTGGCCCGCGCCCTCGATCTCGCCGGTCTCGATCTCGAGGTTGGGGACCGAGTCGGCCTGGCAGCCGTCGGAGAGGACCAGGTTGCGGTTCTCCTCGTAGGTCTCGATGCCCTCGGCGACCTTGCGGATCAGCACGTTGCCGATCCAGACCGTGTGCGCGCCCTGGCCCTGCAGCGCGCCCTTGTAGAGCACGTGGCTCTTGGTCCGCGGCGCCGTGTGGTCGGCGAAGAGGCGGTGCTCGAGGTGCTGGCCCTCGTCGGCGAAGTAGAGGCCGAGGAGCTCGGCCGAGCCGCCGGGCCCGGCGTACTCGACGTTGGCGTGCATCCGGACCAGGTCGCCGCCGAACGAGATCGACGTGTGCTTGACGCTGGCGTCGCGGCCGACCTGGATCGCGTCGCGGCCGAGGTGCACCGCGTCGTCGTCCCAGTCCTGCAACGAGAGCACGTTGACGTCGGACGCGTCGCCCGCGAGCACCGTGGTGATCGCCGAGTAGCGCGCCGTGCCGGTGTGCAGGACCAGGACGGTCGCCTTGGCGTGCCGGCCCACCCGGATGACCAGCTGGCCCCAGACCAGGTCCTCGACCGAGCTGCCGTGCAGCCGCAGCACGATCGGCTCGGCGATCTCGGCCTCGGCCGGGACGTCGAGCAGCATCGCGCCGCCGGCGTTGGCCGCGGCGAGCGCGGACGGCCGGTCGTTGGGAGCCAGCTCACCGAGCTCACGCGCCTGGTCGGCAGTGACCTCGGTGAGGGTGACGCCCTCGGGCAGCGTGGTGTCCCAGGTCAGGCGGGCGTCGGACGCGTCGCCGTCCAGGATGCCGCGCAGCCGCTTGAGCGGCGTGAAGCGCCAGATCTCCTCGCGCCCGGTGGGCACGGGGTGGTCGGCGAGGTCGTACGACGGGGGCGGGTTCAGGTGGCTGAAGCCAGCACCCAGCTCCAGGGAGTCCGCCACGCTCTCGCGGGCAGCATCGGTGACAGTCAATGAATCGGCTTTCAGTATCGGTAGATGAGATCCAAGTCCTCCGCAACCACACGACGACGAGCCGCTAGGCGAGGAGGAGCGGGGGGCGGTGGGCTGCAGCGCGCTTGCGCGCTCAGCCCACCGCGCCCTCCATCTGCAGCTCGATGAGCCGGTTGAGCTCGAGGGCGTACTCCATGGGGAGCTCCTTGGCGATCGGCTCGATGAAGCCGCGGACGATCATCGCCATGGCCTCGTCCTGCTCCATGCCGCGCGACATCAGGTAGAAGAGCTGGTCGTCGGAGACCTTCGAGACCGAGGCCTCGTGACCCATGGACACGTCGTCCTCGCGGATGTCGACGTACGGGTAGGTGTCCGAGCGGCTGATCTGGTCGACCAGGAGCGCGTCGCAGAGCACGTTGGACTTGGAGCCGTGCGCGCCCTCGTTGATCTGGATCAGGCCGCGGTACGACGTACGTCCGCCGCCACGCGCCACCGACTTCGACAGGATGCTCGAGCTCGTGTTGGGCGCCGCGTGGACCATCTTGGCGCCGGCGTCCTGGTGCTGGCCCTCGCCTGCGAACGCGATGGAGAGCGTCTCGCCCTTGGCGTGCTCGCCCATCAGGTAGACGGCCGGGTACTTCATCGTCACCTTGGAGCCGATGTTGCCGTCGACCCACTCCATGGTCGCGCCGGCCTCGCAGACGGCGCGCTTGGTGACGAGGTTGTAGACGTTGTTGGACCAGTTCTGGATGGTCGTGTAGCGGCAGCGGCCGCCCTTCTTCACGATGATCTCGACGACGGCCGAGTGCAGCGAGTCGGAGGAGTAGATCGGCGCGGTGCAGCCCTCGACGTAGTGCACGTAGGCGCCCTCGTCGACGATGATCAGGGTGCGCTCGAACTGACCCATGTTCTCGGTGTTGATCCGGAAGTAGGCCTGCAGCGGGATGTCCACGTGGACGCCCGGCGGGACGTAGATGAAGGAGCCACCCGACCACACCGAGGTGTTGAGCGCGGCGAACTTGTTGTCGCCGACCGGGATCACGGTGCCGAAGTACTCCTGGAAGAGCTCCGGCTGCTCCTTGAGCGCCGTGTCGGTGTCCAGGAAGAGGACGCCCTGCTCCTCGAGGTCCTCGCGGATCGAGTGGTAGACGACCTCGGACTCGTACTGCGCCGCGACGCCCGAGACCAGGCGCTGCTTCTCCGCCTCCGGGATGCCGAGCCGGTCGTAGGTGTTCTTGATCTCCTCGGGGAGGTCGTCCCACGTCGCCGCCTGCTTCTCGCTGGAGCGCACGAAGTACTTGATGTTGTCGAAGTCGATCCCCGACAGGTCCGAGCCCCAGTTGGGCATGGGCTTGCGGCCGAAGAGCTTGAGGCCCTTCAGGCGCAGGTCGAGCATCCACTGCGGCTCGCTCTTCTTCGCGGAGATGTCGCGGACGACCTCTTCGCTCAGCCCGCGCTTGGCGGTGGCGCCGGCCACGTCGGAGTCGGCCCAACCGAAGTCGTAGCGTCCGATGCCCTCGAGCTCGGGGTTGCGCTCGTCGATGGTGGTCATCAGCTGACCGTCTCCTTCGTCTTGGTGGGTGTGCTCTTCGCTGTGCCGGTAACGGTGCTGCTGGGAATGCAGGTGGTGCAGACCCCGTCGCCGTGGGCGATCGTGGCCAGCCGCTGGACGTGGCTGCCGAGGACCAGGCTGATCGCCTCGGTCTCGGCCTCGCACAGCTGCGGGAACTCGTGGGCTACGTGGGCAACCGGGCAGTGCTGCTGGCACAGCTGCTCCCCGACCGGGCTGTCGCGAACCGTCGCGGCGTACCCCTCGGCGGTGAACACCTGGGCCAGGACCTCGGCGGACCCCAGCTCGGGGTGCTCCGCCCGGATCCCCTCGAACCTCTCCGGGATGAACGCCCAGCGGCGGGCGGCGAATTCCCGGACGGCCTCGTCGCCACCGGTCTCCGCCAGGAAGCGGAGCGCCTGCGCCGCGAGGTCGTCGTACTGCTGGTCGAAGCCGTCGCGACCGGACTCGGTCAGCGCGAAGGCCTTCGCCGGCCGGCCGCGCCCGCGGGTGGCCTGGCTGCGCGGCTCCCGCGCCTCGACGAGGCCCTCCTCGAGCAGCTGGTCGAGGTGACGGCGTACGGCGGCCGGGGTGAGGTCGAGCCGCTCGGCGAGCGCCGCGGCGGTCGAGGGTCCGTTGACGAGGATCGACCGGGCGACGCGCTGACGCGTCGTCTGGTCGTGCCCGGGAACGGGCACCTCGTTGATTTCCACAACACCAGTGTGCCCTTATTGTTTTCGCCGCTTCAAGGAAGGCGACCCTTACCTGCCGCTCGCGGGCGGAGGGCGTGAGCCGGGCCACAGGCCGGCTCTCCCTACACTGACGGGCGTGCCCGACACCTCCCCTGCCGTCTCCGTCGACGGCCTGGTGATGAGGTACGGCGAGAAGGTCGCCGTCGACGGTCTCTCGCTGACGGTCGACCGGGGCACGATCACCGCCGTGCTAGGCCCCAACGGTGCCGGCAAGACCACCACGCTCGAGACCTGCGAGGGCTACCGGAAGCCGCAGCACGGCACCGTCCGGGTGCTCGGCCTCGACCCGGTCCGCGAGCGCCGCGACCTGCTCCCCCGCATCGGCGTGATGCTCCAGGGTGGCGGTGCGTGGAGCGGCGTCCGCGCGATGGAGATGCTCACCCACGTCTCCCGCCTGCACGCCCACCCCCTCGACACCGACATGCTCGCGGAGCGGCTCGGGCTCGGCGACTGCGGGCGTACGCCGTACCGACGCCTCTCCGGCGGTCAGCAGCAGCGCCTCGGCCTGGCGATGGCGATCGTCGGGCGCCCCGAGATCGTGTTCGTCGACGAGCCGACCGCCGGCATGGACCCGCAGGCCCGGCGGACGACGTGGGAGCTGCTCGAGGAGCTGCGCGGCGACGGGGTCACGGTCGTGCTCACCACCCACTACATGGACGAGGCCGAGCGGCTCGCCGACCAGATCCACATCATCGACCGGGGCCGGCTGATCGCCTCGGGGACGCCGGAGGAGCTGACCCGCGGCACGTCGGCGACCGTGCGTCTCGTCGTCGACCAGGAGCTGCCCGGCGACGCGGAGGCCGCGCTGCGCGCGTCGGTGGACCGGTGGAGCGGCGAGCACGGTGTGGGGGTGCGGTCGATCAGCTTCGGCTCGCGCACCCTCGAGGACGTCTTCCTGGAGCTCACCGGACGGGAGCTCGAGCCGTGAGCGGCACCTTCACCCCGAAGCCCGGCGCGGCGCCGCTGCACCAGCAGGTGCTGGCGCAGTCCCGGATGGAGGCGCGGCTGATGCTGCGCAACGGCGAGCAGCTGCTGCTGGCCGTCGTCATCCCGGTGCTGGTCCTCTTCGGTGCGGTCACCGCCGGTGAGCACCTCAACCTCGACCTGCCGTCCTCGCACCCGCTCGTCGACATCTTCACCCCCGGGGTGATCGCCCTGGCGGTGATGTCGACCTCGTTCACCTCGCTCGCGATCGCGACCGGGTTCGAGCGCCGGTACGGCGTGATCAAGCGGCTCGGCAGCTCACCACTCCCCCGGTCCGGGTTGCTGGCCGGCAAGGTCGGCGCGCTGCTCCTCGTGCAGCTCGTCCAGGTCATCATCATCGGCGGCGTCGGCCAGCTGCTGGGGTGGACGCCCAAGCCGGGCGTGCTCGGCGTCGCGCTCGCGATCCTCCTCGGCACCGCCGCCTTCGCCGCGCTCGGTCTCTTCGTCGCCGGCGCGCTCCGGGCCGAGGCGACGCTCGCCGCGGCCAACCTGATCTACCTGCTGCTGATGACCGGCGGCGGCGTCGTCCTCCCGCTGACGGCGTACGGCGACGCGCGGCCGTTCCTGCAGTGGCTCCCGTCCGCCGCCCTCGGCGAGGCGATGCGCACCGGCTTCATCGACGGTGCGGTCGCGTGGCGCGACCTCGGCGTGCTGCTCGTCTGGGCGGCGCTCGGCACCGTCCTCACCGCCAAGACCTTCAAGTGGGAGTGATGGAACGCCTTCGCTATCGCGTCCGGCACCTCGACGACTGGCTGCGTGGCTGGGCCTGGGCGTCGATCGTGGTCAACATCGGCATCGTCGTCACCGGCGGCGTCGTCCGGCTGACCGGCTCCGGGCTCGGCTGCCCCACGTGGCCGGAGTGCCACGCCGGGTCCTTCACCCCGCACGGGGCGTACGACGTGCACTCGGCGATCGAGTTCGGCAACCGGATGCTGACCTACGTGCTCGTCGTGGTCGCGATCGGCACGTTCGTCGCGACCTGGCAGGCAGGACGCCGCGACCTGCGCCGGCTCGCCCTGGTCATCGCGCTCGGCATCCCCGCGCAGGCGGTCATCGGCGGCATCACCGTGCTGACCGACCTGAACCCGTGGATCGTGTCCTTCCACCTGCTCTGCTCGATGGCGATCATCGGCGTCGCGGTGCTGCTGCGCTGGCGGCTCGACCGGCCGGCACCCGAGGTCGCCCCGCGCGGAGCCCTGGTGGCCCTCGCCTGGTCGACGTTCGCCACCGCCTGGGCGGTGCTCTACGTCGGCACGGTCGTCACCGGCTCCGGCCCGCACGCCGGCGACAGGGACGCGAAGCGCAACGGGCTCGACCCGCTGCAGATGAGCCAGGTGCACGCGGACCTGGTCTTCCTGCTGGTCGGCCTCACCATCGGCCTGCTGCTCGCGGTGGTCGCGGCCAAGCGGCCGGCCGCCGTACGCCGGGCCGTCGTGGTGCTGCTCGTCGTCGAGCTGGCCCAGGGCCTGATCGGGTTCGTGCAGTACTTCACCGACCTGCCCGTCGTGCTCGTCGGCTTCCACATGCTCGGCGCCGCGATCATCTCGGCGACCGTCACCCAGGCGCTGCTCGAGGTGCGCGAGTCGTAGGTTCGCGATCCCGCGACCGATGCGGTGTCATGTTCTATGAAGAACATCCGGGTCGGCCTCGTTGCAGATCCAGCCGCACCGACCGCGATCGCGCGGAGGATCTCTGATGTGAGTCCTCCTCACGGGGACGTCTCGTGGGAGATCACTGTCGTGAGTGAGCCGTTCACGACCGGGTCTGAAGACGTTGGGACCGCCGTGGGTCGATTGCAGGACCGGGCCCGCGAGCGGGAATGGGATCTCGTCGTCGGCCTGACCGAGCTCCCGCTTCACGACGACGGTGGTCGGCACCTGCTGGTCCAAACCGATCGGGCGCAGCGGACCGCGGTGCTCTCCCTGCCTGCACTCGGCGGGATCCGGACACATGCTCGATCCCGCCGAGCGCTGCGTTCACTGCTCAGCGCGATGTCGGAGCCCAGGACCGAGGACGGAGAGCAGCGGGTCGTCCTGCCTCAGTTCGGCGGCCGGTGGCGCCTGCTCCTGGGCATGGTGCTCGCCAACCGTCCGTGGCTGCTGGTCCCGGGCCTGAAGTCTGCTCTCGTGGCGGCCCTGGCGACCGGGGCTGTGGCGACCGTCAACTCGACGGTCTGGCTCCTTGCGGACTCGCTGTCCTGGTGGCGCCTCGTGGTGGCGACGATCGGCTCGATCGCCCTCGTCGTGGGTTGGCTCGTGATCGACGGCGAGCTCTGGGACCGCCCCGACGACGACTCGCCGCAGGCACGGGAGAGATCGCGCCTCTACAACGCGTCGACCCTGTTGACCCTGATGGCTGGCGTGCTGATCTGCTACGTGGCGCTCTACGCCCTGAACCTGGCGTGGGCGTTCTTCATCCTCGACCCCGATCTCATGGGCGGCTATCTCAACGCGGCCGTCAGCTACCGCGAGCTGTTCGTCCTGGCCTGGTTCGTGGCGTCGGCGGCCACCGTCGGCGGTGGACTCGGCTCCGGTCTGGAGACGGACGAGGCGATCCGCGCCGCTGCCTACTCCAAGCGCGAGGAGGACCGCCGCGAGCGCCTCGCGCACGACCGAGACTCGTCCTAGCGATCCGAGCCCAGGCTGGACTGCAGGCGACCTGGCCGTCTCACTGCTCTTGCGGGCGTGGCAGGACGGTCAGGACCATGCCGATGTAGGTGCGGAACTCGGCCATGTAGGCGCGGAGAAAGGCCTCGGTGGAGTCGTCCGTGACCTCGCCGTCTGCCTGGAAGACATCGGCGGAGTAGTGGATGTAGGCCTCGGGTGAGGTCATCTGGCGGGCGTTGCAGAAGCTGAGCACAGCGCGCAGGCTCTGTTGGCCGATGGCGGTGCCGATCTGTCCGACGGAGGCTCCGATGACCGCGGCCGGGATGTGGTCGAAGGAGTTCTGTCCCCATGGTCGGGACGCCCAGTCGATCGCGTTCTTCAACGCCCCGGGGATCGAGCGGTTGTACTCAGGGGCGACGAAGAGCACCGCGTCGACGGCAGCGATCGAAGCCTTGAGCGCTCGGGCCTCGGGCGGGTAGTCGTCGTCGAAGTCCGGGCTGTACAGCGCCAGGTTGCCGATGGGGATCTCGCTGAACTCCAGGTCGTCCGGAGCGACCCGGATGAGGGCCCTGGAGAGGATGCGGTTGATCGACGTCGAGGACAGGCTGCCGACGAAGTAGCCGACCTTGTAGGTGGTCATGGTTCCTCCTGGTTTTCGTGAGGCCTTGGTGTGGTGGGCTACGCGGGGAGCTTGTCAGCGAGGACGTCGATCTTTTCGATGTGCGGCTCGGAGAAGAGGACTCCGGTATTGGGCCCGAGGGCCTGGCCCACACCGCCGGCGAGGTGGGCGTCTCGGGCCTCGTCGTCCGGGAACACGTCGTACACGCCGAAGGTCGAGGGCCCGAACCGGATGGCGAACCAGGCGACGGTGCCGGGCTCGTCCATGACGATCGACCGCGCTTCGGTGAGGAAGTCGGCGAGCTCCGTCTCTTTTCCCGGCAGTGCCTCGAGTCGCACGAGGAGGGCTTTGGTCAGCATGGGTCGGGCTCCTTCGTCTCGGGGGACGACGCCGCCGGTCGGCCGCGAGTGGACACCACCCCGAACACCTGTCCCCGCCCATGCTTCTCAGTCGCGCAGCTCACCCGCATCCCGTGAACGGGTACCCCTGCCAGCTCACCGAGCGACGACGGTCCAGTTGCTCAGCCGGGATTCTCGGAACTAACCCGTACACGGGATGCCGGCCGAACCCCCGCCACACAGCATGGGGGATCCGGCAGACATCGAGCGAAGGAGCGGGCCATGGGCAGGGCAGTCGGTATCGATCTCGGCACGACGAACTCGGTGATCGCGGCGATGGACGGTGGTCAGCCGCAGGTCATCCCGAACGTGGAGGGCAACCGGACCACGCCGTCGGTCGTCGCCTTCCTGGAGAACGGCGAGCGACTCGTCGGCCAGATGGCCCGACGACAGGCGATCCTGAACCCCAAGGGGACGATCTACTCCGCGAAGCGCTTCATCGGCCGCAGGTACGACGAGGTCAGCAGCGAGCTGTCGGCCGTCTCGTTCGACGTGGTCGCCGGTCCCGACGGCACGGCGCGACTCGAGGTCAACGGCAAGCTCTACGCGCCGGAGGAGATCTCCGCACAGGTGCTTCGGAAGCTGGTCGACGACGCCGGGAAGTTCCTCGGCGAGCGGGTCACCGAAGCGGTCATCACCGTCCCGGCGCACTTCAACGACGCGCAACGCCAGGCCACCAAGGACGCCGGCCGGATCGCCGGGCTCGAGGTCCTCCGGATCATCAACGAGCCGACAGCCGCTGCCCTCGCGTACGGGATGGACAAGCTCGAGAACGAGACCGTGCTCGTCTTCGACCTCGGCGGTGGCACGTTCGACGTGAGCATCCTGACGGTCGGCGAGGGCGTGGTCGAGGTCAGGTCGACCGCCGGTGACACGCACCTGGGCGGGGACGACTTCGACCGGCGCCTCGTCGACCACCTGGCTGACGAGTTCAAGAAGTCCAACGGCATCGATCTCCGCGAGGACTCGCAGGCCCTGCAACGCCTGTTCGAAGCTGCGGAGAAGGCCAAGGTGGAGCTGTCGGCGGTGACCCAGACCGCCGTCAACCTCCCCTTCGTCACGGCCGACGCCTCCGGGCCCAAGCACCTCAACGTCAACCTGATGAGGTCGACGTTCGAGCAGCTCACCGCCGACCTCGTCGAGCGCTGCCTCGATCCGGTCAAGCAGGCGATGGAGGACGCGAAGGTCACCGCTGACGACATCGACGAGGTCATCCTCGTCGGCGGCTCGACCCGGATCCCGGCCGTGCAGGCCTTGGTCCGCCGCCTGACCGGTGGCAAGGACCCCAACATGACCGTCAACCCCGACGAGGTCGTCGCCATCGGCGCCGCCGTCCAGGCGGCGATCATCAAGGGGGACGTCAAGGACGTGTTGCTCCTCGACGTCACCCCGCTCTCGCTGGGGCTCGAGACGATGGGCGGTGTGATGACCAAGGTCATCGAGCGCAACACCACCATTCCCGCTCGGCGGACCGAGGTGTTCAGCACCGCGGAGGACAACCAGTCCGCGGTCGACGTCGTCGTCCTCCAGGGTGAGCGGGAGAGAGCCGCCGACAACCGCGTGCTGGCCCGGTTCCGGCTGGAGGACATCCGTCCGGCGCCTCGCGGCGTACCCCAGGTCGAGGTGACCTTCGACCTCGACGCCAACGGCATCCTGCACGTCTCGGCGCGCGACAAGGACACCGGTGTCGAGCAGGAGGTGACCATCAGCGAGACCTCCACGCTCGACCAGAGGGAGATCGACCGGATGATCGAGGACGCCGAGACTCACCGCGGTGAGGACGCAGCCCTGCGCGAAAGGGTCGACGCTCGCAACGAGCTCGACTCCGTGGCCTACCAGGTCCGCAAGGCTCTCGACGAGGGCGGCGCGTCCGTGCCCCAGCACGATCGTGCCCGTGCCGAGATGCTGGTCGAGGAGGCCAGGCAGGCCGTCGAGGGTGACGAACCCGTCGAGCGTCTCCGTGCCCTCACCGGGGAGCTCCACCAGATGAGCCAGGTGCTGAGCACTGCGGCCCGAGGCGACGGGGCATCCTCGACAGGGTCGGCCGGCGCCCGCGACGACGTGAGCTCTGACAGCGATGACGAGGACGTCATCGACGCCGAGTTCACGTCCCAGTGACCGCCATGTCCGACCACGAGGTGGCCCCGACGAACGAGGCTCCAGAGGGCGTAGACGACGCGGCCGAGCACGTCGACCAGGCGCGTCAGGTCGCGGAGCTGGAGGACGCGTGGCGGCGTACGGCTGCCGAGCTGGACAACGTCCGCAAGCGTTGCGCGCGTGACGTGCTGCGCGGCCGAGAGCAGGAACGGGCTGCCGTGGCAGCCAGCTGGTTGCCCGTCGTGGACAACCTGGAGCGGGCGCTCGAGCACGCGTCGTCCGACTCCGACTCCGTGGTCGAGGGCGTGCGAGCCGTGCTCGCGCAGGCGGTCGGCGTCCTGGCCGACCTCGGCTACCCGCAACGCGACGACGCCGGCCGGGCCTTCGACCCGGCCGTGCACGAGGCGGTCGGCACGGTGTACGAAGAGGGGTCGGTGCCAGGCACTGTCGCTCATGTCGTGCGTCCCGGGTACGGGCCTGACGACAGGATCCTGCGACCGGCGGCGGTCGTGGTGGCCACGAGGGCATCCTGATGGCCCGAGACTTCTACGAGGTGCTCGGAGTCTCCCGCGACGCCGACCCCGACGACATCCAACGGGCCTACCGCAGGCTGGCCCGGCAGAACCACCCCGACGTCAACAAGGACTCGGGGGCCGAGGAGCGGTTCAAGGACATCGCCGAGGCCTACGACGTGCTGTCGGATCCCGAGCAGCGTCGCAGGTACGACGCCTTCGGCGAGGACTTCCGACGCGTCCCTCCCGAGACCGATCCGGCGGCCTGGCGCCAGGCCCGGGCGTACGCCGATGCCGGTGCTGGCGCGCGCGGGGGCTGGTCGTCCGGATCCGGCTCATCGAGGGGTTTCGGCGCAGGCGACTTCGGTGACGGCGTCGACATCGAGGACCTGCTCGGGGGAATCTTCGGCGGCCGCGGGCGAGGCGGCTGGGGACCAGGCCGGGTCCCGGGCTCCGACCACGAGGCCGAGGTGGAGGTGTCCGTCGAGGAGGCCTACGGCGGAACCGAGCGCAGCCTGACGATCAACGGACCCGACGGTCCCCGAACCCTCGACGTCACCATCCCGGCGGGCGTGGTCGACGGGCAGCGGATCCGACTGCGCGGCCAAGGTGGCCAGGGCAGCGGCTCTGCGGCCGCCGGAGACCTCTACCTGGTGGTCCGGATCGCCGACCACCCTCGCTACCGGGTCGACGGTCGCGACCTGCACGCTCTCGTGCCGATCGCTCCGTGGGAGGCTGCCCTGGGCGCGTCGGTCTCCGTCGACACCCCCGGAGGCGTCGCCGCCGTGAAGGTCCCGGCCGGCTCGTCCAGCCACCGGCGGCTGCGGCTCAGGGGCCGCGGGCTCCCCGACAGACACGGCAAGCCGGGCAACTTCTACGCCGAGCTGCAGATCCGCGTGCCCGGAACCCTCAGCGCTGAGGAGCAGCGGCTCTTCGAGGAGCTCGCGAAGACCTCCACCTTCGACCCGAGGAGTCGACCATGACCACGGTCACCCACTACGCCCTCGCTCGGCCCTACCGGCTCAGCCTCGACAGCTATGGGCAGGCCACCGGCCTGCATCCCGAGCTGGTGCGCCGCCTGGTCGCCATGGGGTTGCTGGAGGTCACCCGCGACGCGCAGGGGCGCTTGTGGTTCGACCCGTCCCAGGTGCGGGAGATGGCGCGGATCCAGCGACTGCGGATGGGCCTGAACCTCAGCTACTCCGCCATCGGCCTGGTCGTCGAGCTGCTCGACCGGATCGCGGAGCTGGAACAGGCACAGCGGCGGATCTCACGACGAGGAGGCGCTCCATGGACATGAACAGACTGACCCAGAAGTCGCAGGAGGCTCTGCACGACGCCCAGACCAAGGCGTTGCGCTTCGGCCACATCGAGGTGGACGGGGAGCACCTGCTCCTGGCCCTGCTCGACCAGGAAGAAGGCCTGGTCGCGCCGCTGCTGGCACGGGCGGGAGGCGATCCGGACCGCCTGCGCGAGGCCCTGGAGGCCGACCTCGGCCGCCGTCCCCGGGTCACCGGACCCGGCGTGACGCCCGGGCAGGTGCAGATCACCCAGCGGCTCTCGCGGCTGCTCGACACGGCCGACCGCGAGGCCCGCAGGCTCAAGGACGAGTACGTGTCCGTCGAGCACCTCGTGATCGCCCTGCTGGAGGAGGGCTCGGGCTCCGCGTCCGGGCGGCTCCTCAAGGCGCAGGGACTGACCCGTGACAGCTTCCTGGCCGCGCTGACCGAGGTGCGCGGTCACCAGCGGGTGACGTCGGCGACGCCGGAGGGGACCTACGAGGCACTGGAGAAGTACGGTCGCGACCTCGTCGCGGCGGCGGCGGCCGGGAAGCTCGAGCCGGTGATCGGCCGGGACTCGGAGATCCGTCGGACCGTCCAGATCCTGTCGCGCAAGAGCAAGAACAACCCGGTGCTGATCGGCGAGCCCGGCGTCGGCAAGACCGCGATCGTCGAAGGTCTCGCCCAGCGGATCGCCGACGGCGACGTGCCCGAGGGCCTGCTGGACAAGACCGTCTTCGCCCTGGACATGGGCGCCCTCATCGCCGGAGCGAAGTACCGCGGCGAGTTCGAGGAGCGGCTGAAGGCCGTGCTCAACGAGGTGCAGAGCGCCGAGGGCCACATCCTGCTGTTCGTCGACGAGCTGCACACCGTCGTCGGCGCCGGTGCAGGCGAGGGTGCGATGGACGCCGGCAACATGCTCAAGCCGCTCCTGGCGCGCGGCGAGCTGCACATGATCGGCGCGACCACCCTCGATGAGTACCGCACGCACATCGAGAAGGACGCAGCCCTCGAGCGCCGGTTCCAGCCGGTCCTCGTCGGCGAACCCACGGAGGAGGACGCCCTCTCGATCCTGCGGGGGCTGCGCGAACGGTTCGAGGTCTTCCACGGCGTGAAGATCCACGACGGTGCGCTGGTGGCGGCGGTGACGCTGAGCCACCGCTACATCTCCGACCGCTTCCTGCCCGACAAGGCCATCGACCTCGTCGACGAGGCCTGCGCGATGCTGCGTACCGAGATCGACTCGATGCCGGCCGAGCTGGACGAGCTCACCAGGCGGGTGACCCGCATGGAGATCGAGGAGGCGGCTCTCGCGCAGGAGGAGGACGCCGCCAGCAGGGCCCGCCTCCAGGAGCTGCGCAAGGAGCTGGCCGACGCCCGGGCGGAGGCCGATGCCCTGCGGGCGCAGTGGGAGGCCGAACGGTCGGCGCTGCGTGAGGTGCAGTCCCTACGCCAGGAGCTGGAACAGGTCCGGCTGGAGAGCGAGCGCGCCGAGCGCGAGTACGACCTCAACCGAGCGGCGTCCCTGCGCCACGGTCAGCTCCCGGAGATCCAACGGCGCCTGGAGGCGGCCGAGTCCCGGCTCGCGAGCAAGCAGGGCGGCCGGCGACTGCTGCGCGAGGTCGTGACCGCCGACGAGATCGCCGACATCGTGGCCCGCTGGACCGGTATCCCGGTCACCCGGCTCCAGGAGGGCGAGCGCGACAAGCTGCTGCGGCTCGACGAGGTGCTGCACGAACGCGTCATCGGCCAGGACGAGGCGGTCCAGCTGGTGGCGGACGCCGTCGTCCGCGCCCGCTCCGGCATCAAGAACCCCCAGCGGCCCATCGGATCGTTCATCTTCCTCGGCCCCACCGGCGTCGGCAAGACGGAGCTGGCCAAGACCTTGGCGGCGGCCCTGTTCGACACCGCGGAGAACATGGTCCGGATCGACATGAGCGAGTACCAGGAGCGGCACACGGTCAGCCGCCTGGTCGGCGCGCCGCCCGGCTACGTCGGCTACGAGGAGGGCGGTCAGCTCACCGAGGCCGTGCGTCGCAAGCCCTACTCGGTGGTGCTGCTCGACGAGATCGAGAAGGCCCACGTCGATGTCTTCAACACGCTGCTCCAGGTGCTCGACGACGGCCGCCTCACCGACTCCCACGGCCGGACGGTCGACTTCCGCAACACCGTGCTGATCATGACCTCCAACATCGGCTCGGAACACCTGCTCGAGGGGGTCACCGCGGCCGGCGAGGTCAAGGACGAGGCGCGCTCCCTCGTGATGCGCGCCTTGCAGTCGCACTTCCGCCCGGAGTTCCTCAACCGCGTCGATGAGATCGTCATGTTCAAGCCCCTGACACTCGCCGAGATCGAGCGCATCGTCGACCTCCAGCTCGACGAGCTGCGCCAGCGGCTGGCCGACATGCGGATCACCCTCGAGGTCACGACCGAGGCGTCCCGCTTCATCGCGGACCAGGGGTTCGACCCGGCGTACGGCGCCCGGCCGCTGAGGCGCTACATCTCCCGCGAGGTGGAGACCCAGGTCGGCCGGGCGCTGCTGCGCGGCGATGCGGCCGACGGCGGCACGATCTCGGTCGACGTCGTCGACGGGGAGATCACCGTGACCGCGACCGGCGACGCGCCGGAGAGGCGGGCAGTGGCATGACCGCGACCGACCAGAAGTCGACGAAGGTCACGTGCGACAACTGCGGAACCAAGAACCGGGTCCCAGCAGTCGCCCAGGGGGTGCCCCGTTGCGCGAAGTGCAGCACGCCGCTGCGCTGGGTGGTGGACGCGAACGACGAGGAGTTCCACGCCGTCGCCGACGAGTCGAGCCTGCCCGTGCTGGTCGACGTGTGGGCTCCGTGGTGCGGGCCCTGCCGGATGGTGAGCCCAGCCCTGGAGAAGCTGGCCGGTGAGCTGGCCGGCAGGCTCAAGCTGGTCAAGGTCAACGCCGACGACAACCCGGAGGTGAGCCGACGGTTCGAGGTCCAGGCGATCCCCACGCTCGTCCTCCTCGACCACGGCGAGGTCGCCGACAAGCAGATCGGCGCCCTCCCGGAGCACCAGCTCCGCTCCTGGCTCGAGCCCCGCCTCCCGGCGAGCGCGTCATGACCGCCAACCCGGTCGGGCTCGCCGCGGACCCGCACCTCGCGATCATCCAGCCCGTCCCGCCACCCGCCCGGCGCGCCTGCGCCGAGTGCGTGCAGCT
This sequence comes from Nocardioides conyzicola, assembly GCF_039543825.1. Lineage (NCBI taxonomy): Bacteria > Bacillati > Actinomycetota > Actinomycetes > Propionibacteriales > Nocardioidaceae > Nocardioides > Nocardioides conyzicola. The sequence continues at coordinate 191,242 of NZ_BAABKM010000004.1, forward strand.
CGGCACCCCGTGGGTGCACCTGCGCCAGTGCCTGACCTGCGGCCAGGTCGGCTGCTGCGACTCCTCGCCGATGCGGCACGCACGCGGTCATGCCGCCACGACGGGCCACGTCATCGTGCGGTCGATCGAACCCGGGGAGAGCTGGAGGTGGTGCTATGTCGACGAGCAGTTCGTCTGAGCGCCGGCTCCCGGACCTGCCCGAGACCCCCGATGTCACGGGGGCCTATCCGCGGCTCACCGACGAGCAGATCATGCTGCTCTCGCAGTACGGCGAGCGGAGGACCCTGACGACGGGCACCACGCTGTTCTGCGCGGGAGACCGCGACTGCGGCCTGTTCGTCGTCCTGGACGGCAAGGTCCAGGTCGTCCAGGAGGAGGCCTCCGAGGGCGCGTCGCGAGTGCTCGCCGTCCATGGACGAGGGCGCTTCGTGGGTGACCTGTCGATGCTCACCGGCCAGGCTGTCTACGTCACCGCCGTCGCCCAGACCGATGTCGAGGTCCTCGAGGTGGGCTATGACCGGCTCAGGGAGGCAGTGACCCAGGACCAGGCGCTCGGAGACCTGATCCTGCGCGCCTTCATCCTCCGACGCAGTATCCATGCCGACCTCGGCGCGGGCCTCCGCATCATCGGCTCCCGCTACTCGGCCGACACCCGCCGGTTGAGGGACTTCGCGAGCCGCAACCGCATCCCGTGCCGATGGGAGGACCTGGAGGAGGATCCCGACGCCGAGCTCACGCTGCGGGCGTTGGACATCCCACCCGACCAGACGCCCGTGGTGATCTGGAAGGGGCAGACCGTGCTGCGGAACCCCAGCACCACCGAGCTGGCCGACCTCCTCGGGCTCCGGGCAGCGCCCAGCCGGTCGGCGTACGACCTCGTCGTCGTGGGCGCGGGCCCGGGCGGTCTGGCCGCGGCGGTCTACGCCGCCTCGGAGGGGCTCTCCACGGTGGTCCTGGACGAGTTCGCCACCGGTGGGCAGGCGGCAACCTCCTCCCAGATAGAGAACTACCTGGGGTTCCCGGCTGGCATCTCCGGCGCCGAGCTGGCAGACCGGGCCGTCGTCCAGGCCCGCAAGTTCGGGGCGGCCTTCAGCGTCCCCGGCGAGGCGACCTCCCTGACCCAGGTCGAGGGCTACCACGTGGTGGGCCTGGCGGAGGGAGATGACCTGGTCGCACACGCCGTCCTCGTTGCCACGGGTGCGCGCTACCGACGTCTCGACCTCCCCGGGATGGACCGCCTCGAGCGCAGCAGCGTCTACTACGCCGCGACGGAGTTCGAGGCTCGGCTGTGTCGACAGGACCCCGTCACGGTCGTGGGCGGCGGCAACTCGGCCGGCCAGGCTGCCTGCTTCCTGGCCCGCCGTGCGCCCGAGGTCAACCTGGTCATCCGACACGACGACCTCGGCAGGGACATGTCCCGCTACCTCGCCGACCGCGTGGAGCAGTCACCGCGCATCACGATCTGGCGCCACCGCGAGGTCGCGGAGCTCATCGGGGACGCCGGGCTCGACGAGGTCGTGCTGCGCGACCTCCGGTCAGGCGAGATGGAGCGCGTGGCGACGACGGCACTGTTCGTGCTGATCGGCGCAGCCCCCCACACCGGCTGGCTCGACGGGGAGATCGCCCTGGACGACAAGGGATTCGTGCTCACCGGACCCGCCGCCGGCCGCCCCGACGGGACGTTCGAGACGCGCCGCCGCGGCGTGTTCGCCGTGGGTGACGTCCGCAGCGGGTCGGTCAAGCGGGTCGCCTCCGCCGTCGGCGAGGGTGCCATGGCCGTCCGTCTCGTCCACGAGTACCTCGAGAGTGCGGGTCGACGATGAGCAGTGCCCCGTCCGACCGTCGTCGATCGCCGGTGACCACAGCGCGAGCCCAGGACCGAGACCACGCCGAGAGCGTCGTCGGCGAGCTGTTCCTGCCCAACCGCCTCGACCTCGGGCACGGGCGCGAACCGCTCGACATGCACATCTCCGGCATCCGGCTGGACGGATTGACCGTGGGGAGGCTGTCCTACGGTCGATCGGTCACGGTGACGACCGCCGAGGCCGACGACTTCCACGTCAACGCCCCGCTGTCCGGTCGCGCTCGATCGTCCGGCGGCTGGCCGGGCCCGGCAATCGAGACGGCGCCAGGAACGGCCGCGGTGTTCGGGCCCGGGCGTCCAGCACAGATCGCCTGGGCGGCGAGCTGCACCCAGCTCTGCCTGATGATCTCCCGCTCCGACGTCGAGACCGAGCTCGAGACCCTGCTGGGCCACTCCCTCCGGGCCCGCCTGGACTTCGACCCCGCCATGGACCTCGCCTCGCCGACCAGCCGCGCGTGGCGGGGGCTGCTCGGCGTACTGGCCGGGGAGGTCGCAGGCGGTCCGGGCCTGATCGACCGCCCGTCTGTGGGCCGTCATGTCCGAGGCCTGGTCATCGACGGTCTGCTGATCGGGCAGCACCACACCTACACCGACGAGATGGACGCCGCCACGTCCCCCGCGCCGACATCGGCCGTGGCCCGCGCGATCGACCTCGTGCACGACCGGTCGGACGAGCCGTGGTCGACCGTTCGGTTGGCGAACGAGGTCCATCTCAGCGTGCGGGCCTTGCAAGAGGGATTCCACCGCGAGGTCGGCATGCCGCCGATGTCCTACGTGCGTGATGTCCGACTGCACCGCGCCCGCGACCTGCTCGGCGTGGCGACCCCCGACCGGACCACGGTCGCCCAGGTCGCGACCCAGGTCGGCATCAACCACCTGGGCCGCTTCGCGGCCGCCTACCGTGATGCCTTCGGGGAGCTCCCGTCGGACACCCTGAACACCCCCGGGTGACCTGGCCGATCTGCGCGGCTCCCGAGCCGATTTGCGCGCCTGAGGCGGGGAACGCGGCGTGTGCGGTCCTACCGGGACGACCCTGGGTATATGGATGACCTGCAATCGGGCTCGAGTGGGTGGGACCTGCTCCACACGGTGCTGGGCGAGCTCGCCCTGCCGATGGCCGTGATGGACGCCTCCCGTTGGCTCGTCCATGTCAGCCCCGCTCTCGAGAGCCTCGCGGACACCCGATTCGAGCCCATCCCGTGTGACCGCGTCCCGGCGTACTTCAACCTCCACGACGCGTCAGGGCTCCGCGCCCTGGTCCCGGGCGAGCTCACGTTGGTGCGCGCCTGCGCGGGCGAGAGCGTCCAGGACTCGTACGTCACGGTGAAGCCGAAGGGCGGCCCCGTCCGGTTGCTGCGCTGCACCGCGGCTCCGCTGCGTGGCCCCGCTGGGGAGATCCGCGGAGCGCTGCTCGTCGCCACCGACGCGACTGACGAGCAGCCGATCGCGTCACTGCCTGCCGAGCTGCGTCGACAGCGGCTCGATGCACTGCAGCACGAGCTGCGCACCCCGCTCACTGCGCTCCTCGGCCACGCCGAGCTCCTCCAGGACCACACGGACGCGCTGCCGGAGGAGGTGGTGAAGTCGCTGGAATGCATGGCGCGGGCCGGCGAACGTCTCAGACGTGCGCTCGACTCGGTGCCCGCCATGCTCGACGGCCGGGACCAGCGCGACTGACGTCATCGGGATCCGGGTCGGTCTCAGGAAAGCGGGGTGCGGTGCTGCATGGCCAGGACAGTCAGCTCGACGCGGGAGTGGATGCCGAGCTTCGTGTAGATGTGCTTCAGGTGGGCGTCGACGGTGTGCGGGGACACGAACAACTGCTGGGCGATGTCCTTGTTGGTCAGGCCCTTGGCGACGGACGCCGTTATCCGCAGCTCGCTCGGGGTCAGCGACGGCCAGGTGTCCGGCTGGTGCGCGGGCGGGGATCTGGTGTCGAGGGGACGGCTGACCGCGGGGGCTGCCGCATCAGCGTGACCCTCGGCCCGAGTCGCGAAGTGAGGGTTGTCGAGGACCGTCTGGTCCAGGAGCACCATGGGGTGGGTCTTGAGCACGGCCACCAGCATGTCCAACCCGAAACGCTGCAGGTCGTACATGCACATGAAGACCGCTGGCTTCTGGTCCACGACCTCGTTGACGGCAGCCTCGTAGACGAAGAAGTCATCGGCTCCATGAGGCTGCAGCAACACCCCGGGCCACGGCATCTCCCCGGTGGCCCGCAGCAGACCGGAGCCCTCGGCGGCCACCTGGTCCACGCAGTCCGACAGCACCGAGGTCATGTGCTCGACCGAGAACTTCCCGGACTGGAGGTAGACCTCCGACGCCGGACGCACGTCGAACCGGTCCGTCGGAGGATCGCCGACGCCGGCGTCGGTGATCACCCGCGCACGCATGGCCGACGGGTCGAGTCCGTCGACGTAGCACAGGCAGGTGTCACCGTCACGGAGCCCCTCGCGCAGGAAGGGGAGCAACAGATCGTCACGCTCGGCGGAACCGGAGTAGAGGGCACACAGATGGGTACCGCGCGGGATCCCGTCCACGCCTGGGATTCCGATGTCGACGATATTCATGTTTTCGTCCCTTGGTTATGACGAGCGTACTAGCGAAGCCGGACGAAAGCGCCGCGAGCCGGGGACCGATCCGCGGACGTCTGCCGCGGCGCCTGGTGACGGCGGCCGTCCCGTACCCCCGTGATGAGGACGGCCGCCGTCCACCACCTCAGACGCGTCGGGGAGTGGATCGGTTGCCTTCTCGCTAGCGCGAGATCAGCGGGTCGATCGCGACGGCGACGAAGAGCAGCGACAGGTAGAGGTTCGAGGTGTGGAAGAGCTGCATCGGCTGGATCACCGAGAGGCTCTCGGTGCCGCGGGCGCGAGCCCACATCCGGTGCGCCTGCACCAGGAAGACCGCACCGAGGGCGGCGGCAGCCAGCGGGTAGAAGAGGCTCGTGTCGGCGACCGGCCACAGCACCAGGGACGTCGCGACCATCACCCAGCTGTAGAGCACGATCTGGCGGCCCACCTCGGCGGCCGGCTTGACCACCGGCAGCATCGGCACGTCGACGTTGGCGTAGTCCTCGCGGTAGCGCAGCGCCAGGGCCCAGGTGTGCGGCGGCGTCCAGAAGAAGACGACCATGAACAGCACCACCGGCGTCCACGAGAGCGACTCGGTGACGGCGGTCCAGCCGATCAGCGTCGGGAAGCAGCCGGCGATCCCGCCCCAGACGATGTTCTGCGTCGTACGCCGCTTCAGCAGCATCGTGTAGCCGAACACGTAGAACGCGATCGCGGTGACCGACAGCAGCGCGGAGAGCGGGTTGACCCAGAGGTAGAGGATCACCGTGGAGAGGATCCCCAGCACGAAGCCGAAGACCAGCGCCGACCGCGCGGTCACGATGTGGCGCGGCAAGGCACGCCGCCGCGTCCGCCGCATCTGCTCGTCGATGTCCCGGTCGTAGACGCAGTTGAAGACCGACGCGGAGCCGGCCGAGAACGTCCCGCCGACCACGGTCGCGACCACCAGGCCCAGGTCAGGGACGCCGCGGGCGGCGTAGAACATCACCGGCACGGTGGTCAGGAGCAGCAGCTCGATGACCCGCGGCTTGGTGAGCCCGACGTACGCCGCGACGACGTCCTTCACGGTCGTCCTCTCGGCCTCCGGCTGCTGGGCAGCAGAGGCCGACTGGCCGACGTACGTCACAGGGATCCTCGAGCGGGAATGCGGGCACCGGGACGGTGCTTGGACGAGTGGGAGTCTAACGCCCGACGTGAGTAGGCTCGGCATTGGCCGAACCTCCGAAAGGAACCTTGTGAGCAACCCCCCTGCCCTCGACTGGACCGATCTCGACAGGAAGGCGGTGGACACCGCCAGGGTCCTGGCGATGGACGCGGTGCAGAAGGTCGGCAACGGCCACCCCGGCACCGCCATGAGCCTCGCCCCTGCGGCGTACCTCCTCTTCCAGAAGGTGATGCGCCACGACCCGGCGGACTCCCGCTGGATCGCGCGCGACCGCTTCGTCCTCTCCTGCGGGCACTCGAGCATCACGCTCTACACGCAGCTCTACCTCGGCGGCTTCGGCCTCGAGCTCGAGGACCTGAAGGCGCTGCGCACCTGGGGCTCCAAGACCCCGGGCCACCCCGAGCTCCACCACACCGCCGGCGTGGAGGTCACCACCGGCCCGCTCGGCCAGGGCGTCGCCAACGCCGTCGGCATGGCCATGGAGGCCCGCCGCGTGCACGGCCTGCTCGACCCCGACGCCGCGCCCGGCAAGAGCGTCTTCGACCACCACGTCTACGCCCTGTGCTCCGACGGCGACCTCCAGGAGGGCGTCAGCGGCGAGGCCAGCTCGATCGCCGGCACCCAGGAGCTCGGCAACCTGACGGTCATCTACGACCGCAACCGGATCTCGATCGAGGGCAACACCGACATCGCCTTCACCGAGGACGTCGCGGCCCGCTACGAGGCCTACGGCTGGGACGTGCAGGTCGTCGACTGGACCAACGGCGGCAAGAAGTACGTCGAGGACGTGCCGGCGCTCTACGACGCCGTCGTCGCTGCGGGCAAGGTCAAGAACAAGCCCTCGCTCATCGTGCTCGACACGATCATCGCGTGGCCCGCGCCCAACGCGCAGGGGACCGAGAAGGCCCACGGCAGCGCGCTCGGCGACGCCGAGGTCGCGGCCACCAAGGAGGTGCTCGGCTGGGACCCGGCGCTCACCTTCCAGGTGCCGGAGGACGTCATCGCGCACACCCGCAAGCTGAGCGAGCGCGGCGCCGAGTGGGGCGCTGCCTGGGACGAGCAGTACGCCGCCTGGGCGGACGCCAACCCCGACAAGGCCACGCTGCTGCACCGGCTCAAGTCCCGGGCGCTGCCCGAGGGCCTCGAGGAGGCGCTGCCGGTGTTCGAGGCGAGCGCCAAGGGCGTCGCGACCCGGACCGCGTCCAGCGACGTGATCAACGCGATCGCGCCGCTGATGCCCGAGCTGTGGGGCGGCTCCGCCGACCTCGCGGGCTCCAACAACACGACGATCAAGTCGGCCCCGTCGTTCCTGCCCAAGAGCCGCAGCGTCGAGGAGTGGACGGCCGACCCCTACCAGGGCCGGGTGCTGCACTTCGGCATTCGCGAGCACGGCATGGGCGCGATCATGAACGGCATCGCGGCGGACGCGCTGACCCGCGTCTTCGGTGGCACGTTCCTGACCTTCTCCGACTACATGCGCGGAGCGGTCCGGGTCGCGGCCCTGAGCCAGCTGCCGGTCACCTACGTCTGGACCCACGACTCGATCGGTCTCGGCGAGGACGGCCCGACCCACCAGCCGATCGAGCACCTGGCGGCCCTGCGCGCCATGCCCGGCCTCGACGTCGTACGCCCGGCGGACGCCAACGAGACGGCCGCCGCGTGGCACACGATCCTCGGCCACACCGACCGGCCGGCGGCCCTGGCGCTGACCCGCCAGAACGTGCCGGTCTTCCCGCGGGGCGAGGACGGGTTCGCGGAGACCAGCGACGTCCACCGCGGCGGCTACGTCCTGATCGACGCGGAGGGCGGAGCTCCCGACGTGGTGCTGATCGCCACCGGGTCCGAGGTGCAGCTCGCGGTCGAGGCACGCACCCAGCTCGCGGAGAAGGGTGTCCAGGCCCGGGTCGTGTCGATGCCGTGCCAGGAGTGGTTCGAGGCCCAGGACCAGTCCTACCGCGACACCGTGATCCCGCCGATCGTCAAGGCGCGCGTCTCCGTCGAGGCCGGCGTCAAGCAGGGCTGGCGCGAGTACGTCGGCGACCACGGCCGGATCGTCTCGATCGACCACTACGGCGCCTCGGCCGACTACGCACGGATCTACCAGGAGTTCGGGGTGACGGCCGAGGCCGTCGTCTCCGCAGCGCACGACTCGATCCTGGCGGCGAGCGTCTGAACGTCCGCCGGCCCGGGTACCCCACAGTCTTCCAAGGGAGGAACGCACCATGAGTGATCGTTTGAAGAAGCTCGCAGACGCGGGGGTGTCGATCTGGCTCGACGACCTGTCCCGCGAACGGATCGAGACCGGCAACCTCGCCGACCTAATCAAGGAGAAGTCGGTGGTCGGAGTGACCACCAACCCCACGATCTTCGCGGCGGCCATCGCCAACGGGGAGCGCTACGACGGACAGGTCCGCAAGCTCGTGGAGCAGGGCGAGCCGGTGGACCGGGTGATCTTCGAGCTCACCACCGAGGACGTCCGCAACGCCTGCGACATCTTCGAGCCGCTGGCCGGCGAGGAGTCGGCGGACGGCCGGGTCTCGATCGAGGTCGAGCCGACCCTGGCCAACGACACCGAGGGCACCATCGCGTCCGCGCGCGCCCTGTGGTCGGCCGTGGACCGCTCCAACGTGCTGATCAAGATCCCCGCCACCAAGGAGGGGTTGCCGGCCATCACGGCCGCGATCGCCGAGGGCATCAGCGTCAACGTGACGCTGATCTTCGGGAAGGTCCGCTACCAGGAGGTCATGGACGCCTACCTGACCGGGCTCGAGGCCGCGCGTGACGCCGGCCTGGACCTCAGCCGCATCCAGTCCGTGGCGTCGTTCTTCGTGTCCCGCATCGACACCGAGGTCGACGCCCGCCTGGAGAAGATCGGCTCGGACGAGGCGCTCGCCCTGCGCGGCAAGGCCGCCGTGGCCAACGCCCGGATCGCGTACGCCGCGTACGAGGAGGTCTTCGCCAGCGACCGCTGGAAGCAGCTCGAGGCGGCGGGCGCCAACCCGCAGCGTCCGCTGTGGGCCTCCACCGGCGTCAAGAACCCCGACTACTCCGACACGATGTACATCACCGAGCTCGTCGTCGCGAACACGGTCAACACGATGCCCGAGAAGACCATGGACGCGTTCGCCGACCACGGTGAGGTCCAGGGCGACCAGGTCACCGGCAAGGCCGACGAGGCCCAGGCGGTCTTCGACCAGCTGGCCGCGGTCGGCATCGACTTCGAGGACGTGCTGGTCACCGTCGAGCACGAGGGTGTCGACAAGTTCAAGAAGTCGTGGACCGAGCTGACCGAGACCGTCCAGGGCCAGATGGAGAAGGCGGCCGCGTGACCGACGCGCCCGTCGACCCGACCTCGACCGCGGCGTGGGGACGGTTGACCGCCCTGGCTGCGGACTTCACACCTGACCTGCGCCGGTGGTTCGAGGAGGACCCGCACCGGGTCGACCGGCTCACGTACGACGCAGGCGACCTCCACGTCGACCTGTCCAAGGCGCTGCTCGACGACGCCGTCCTCCCCGCCCTGCTCGCGCTGGCGGACGAGGTCGGCGTCGCCGCGCGCCGCGACGCGATGTTCGCCGGTGAGCACATCAACGTCACCGAGGACCGGGCGGTGCTGCACACGGCGCTGCGCCTGCCCGCCGACGCGACGCTGGAGGTCGACGGGCAGGACGTCGTCGCGGACGTCCACGAGGTCCTGGACCGGGTCTACGCGTTCGCCGACCAGGTGCGCAGCGGTGCCTGGACGGGCGTCACCGGGGAGCGGATCCGCACGGTCGTCAACATCGGCATCGGCGGCTCCGACCTCGGCCCGGTGATGGCGTACGAGGCGCTGGCGGCGTACCGCCAGGATGGCCTGGAGTGCCGCTTCATCAGCAACATCGACCCGACCGACGCGGCGACCACCCTGGCCGGGCTCGACCCGGCGACCACGCTCTTCATCGTGTCGAGCAAGACCTTCGGCACCCTCGAGACGCTCACCAACGCGCGGCTGTGCAAGGCCTGGCTGCTCGACGGGCTCGCGTCCGCCGACCCGACCGACGCGGTCGCGAAGCACTTCGTCGCCGTCTCCACCGCGCTCGACAAGGTCGCCGACTTCGGGATCGACCCGGCCAACGCCTTCGGCTTCTGGGACTGGGTCGGCGGGCGCTACTCGGTCGACTCGGCGATCGGGACCTCGCTGGCCGTCGCGATCGGGCCGGAGCGGTTCGCAGAGCTGCTCGCCGGCTTTCACACGATGGACGAGCACTTCCGTACGGCGCCCCCGGAGCGCAACGTCCCGCTGCTGCTGGGCCTGCTCAACGTCTGGTACACCAACTTCCTCGACGCCGAGACCCACGCCGTGCTCCCCTACGCACAGCTCCTGCACCGGTTCCCTGCCTACCTCCAGCAGCTGACCATGGAGTCCAACGGCAAGGGCGTGCGCTGGGACGGCAGCCCTGTCACGACCGACACCGGCGAGATCTACTGGGGCGAGCCGGGCACCAACGGTCAGCACGCGTTCTACCAGCTGATCCACCAGGGCACGCGGCTGATCCCGGCGGACTTCATCGCGTTCGCGGAGCCGTCGTACCCGCTCGTCGACGGTGCCCAGGACGTCCACGAGCTGTTCCTCGCCAACTTCCTCGCGCAGACCGCCGCGCTCGCCTTCGGCAAGACCGCCGACGAGGTGCGCGCCGAGGGGACGGCCGAGGCCGTCGTACCGGCCCGCGTCTTCACCGGCAACCGGCCCACCACGTCGATCATGGCGCCGGCGCTGACCCCGTCCGTGCTCGGCCAGCTGGTCGCCCTCTACGAGCACCTCACGTTCACCGAGGGCGTCGTGTGGGGCATCGACAGCTTCGACCAGTGGGGCGTCGAGCTGGGCAAGCAGCTCGCCCAGAAGGTCGGACCGGCCATCGCCGGCGACACCGACGCGCTGGCCGAGCAGGACGCCTCGACCCAGGCCCTCATCGCCTACTACAGGAAGCACCGGACCAAGTGATCACCCCACGAAACTGCGGGCTTCCCCCGCTTCGCTCCTCCAGCCCACACTTCCGCGGGGACCCCGAATGACCTACACGAACCCGCTGCGTGATCCGCAGGACCGGCGCCTGCCCCAGATCGCCGGGCCGTGCGGCCTGGTGCTCTTCGGCGTCACCGGTGACCTGTCGCGCAAGAAGATCATGCCGGCGATCTACGACCTCGCCAACCGCGGCCTGCTGCCGCCGGGCTTCAGCCTGGTGGGCTTCGCCCGGCGCGACTGGGCCGACCAGGACTTCGCCCAGGTCGTCCACGACTCGGTGAAGTCCTACGCGCGCACGGAGTTCCGCGAGGAGGTCTGGCAGCAGCTCGCCGAGGGCTTCCGGTTCGTGCCCGGCGACTTCGACGACGACGTCGCGTTCGACCAGCTGCGCCGCACGATCGAGGAGCTCGACCTGGCCCGCGGCACGGACGGCAACCACGCGTTCTACCTGGCCATCCCGCCCGGCTTCTTCGGCAACGTCGTCGGCCAGCTCAAGGAGCACGGCCTCGCCGACGGCGGTGGCCCCGACTCGTGGCGTCGCGTCGTGGTGGAGAAGCCGTTCGGCCACGACCTCGAGTCGGCGCGCGAGCTCAACGCCGTGCTGGCCGACGTCTTCCCGTCGGGCTCGATCTTCCGGATCGACCACTACCTCGGCAAGGAAACGGTCCAGAACATCCTGGCGATGCGCTTCGCCAACACCATGTTCGAGCCGATCTGGAACGCCAACTACGTCGACCACGTGCAGATCACGATGGCCGAGGACGGCGGCATCGGCGGCCGCGCCGGCTACTACGACGGCATCGGCGCCGCCCGCGACGTGATCCAGAACCACCTGCTGCAGCTGATGTCGCTGGTCGCGATGGAGGAGCCGACGTCGTTCGACGCGGAGAGCCTGCGCATCGAGAAGCAGAAGGTGCTCTCGAGCGTGGTGCTCCCCCGCCGTCTCGACCTGACGACCGCCCGGGCGCAGTACGCCGAGGGCTGGGCCGGCGGCGAGAAGGTCGCCGGCTTCCTGCAGGAGGAGGGCATCAAGAAGTCCTCCACCACCGAGACGTACGCTGCCGTCACCCTCAACATCGACACCCGGCGCTGGGCCGGGGTGCCGTTCTACCTGCGCACCGGCAAGCGGCTCGGCCGGCGGGTCACCGAGGTCGCGATCGTCTTCAAGAAGGCGCCGCACCAGCCGTTCAGCGCCTCCTCGACCGAGGACCTCACCGAGAACGCCCTGGTCATCCGGATCCAGCCCGACGAGGGCGTGACCCTGCGGTTCGGCTCCAAGGTCCCCGGCACCGCCATGGAGATCCGCGACGTCAACATGGACTTCGCCTACGGCGGGTCCTTCACCGAGTCGTCGCCCGAGGCGTACGAGCGGCTGATCCTCGACGTACTGCTCGGTGATCCGCCGCTCTTCCCCCGGCACGAGGAGGTCGAGCTGTCCTGGAAGATCCTGGACCCGATCCTCGAGCACTGGGCCAAGCAGGACGCCGCCGGCAAGGGGAAGCCGGACACGTACGAGTCCGGGACCTGGGGTCCGAAGTCCGCCGACGCGATGCTCGCCCGCGACGGCCGCACCTGGAGGAGGCCGTAATGATCGAGCTCACCGACACCAACTCCGCCGCCATCGCGAGCGAGTTCGTCCGCGCCCGCAAGCGGGCCGGCAGCCCGGCGATGGGCATGGTGATGACCATGGTCGTCGTCGTCGACGAGGACATCGCCACCGACGTGATGGCCGTCGCCCGCGAGGCGTCCCACGAGCACCCCGCGCGGGTCCTCGGCGTGATCCTCGGCGACGGTCGCGGCGCCTCGCAGGTCAACGCCCAGGTGGGCGCCGGGGCCGGCTGGTCCGGCGAGACCGCGCTGATCCGCCTCAAGGGCGAGGTCGTCAAGCACCCCGAGTCGGTGGTGCTGCCCCTGCTGCTCCCGGACTCCCCCGTCGCGATCTACTGGCCCGCGGACCCGCCCGAGGACACCGCGCAGGACCCGCTGGGGGCGCTCGCCCAGCGGCGGATCACCGACGCGGCCGGCGCCAAGCGCGGCAAGGGCAAGGCGATCCACACCCAGTGCGCGTCGTACACGAAGGGCAACACCGACCTGGCCTGGACCCGGATCACGCCGTGGCGCGCCCTGCTCGCCGCGGCCCTGGACCAGCACCACCTCAAGGTCACCGGCGCGTCCGTCACGGCCGAGCGGATCAGCCCGAGCGCCGACCTGCTCGGCGCCTGGCTCCACGACCGGCTGAAGGTCCCGGTCGTCCGCAAGAGCTCGTCCGGCCCCGGCATCACCGAGGTGGTGCTCGAGACCAAGGAGGGGCCGATCAGCATCTCGCGCTCCGACGGCAGGCTGGCGACCTACCGCTCGCCCGGCCACCCCGACCGCCCGATCGCCCTCAAGCGGCGCGAGCTGCCCGAGCTCCTGGCCGAGGAGCTCCGGCGCCTCGACGAGGACGACGTGTACGCCGAGACGGCGCGCCGGCTGGTCAAGATCGGACGCAGCTGATGGCCGAGCCCCTCATCGAGGTCCACGACGACTCCGCGGCGCTCGCCACCGCCGTCGCCGGCGAGCTGCTCAGCCGGCTGGCCGACGCCCAGGCGGCCGGCGGGATCCCGCAGATCGCCCTGACCGGCGGCACCATCGCCGAGGACATCCACCGCGAGCTCGCCCGGCTCTCCCCGGGCTCCGAGGTGGACTGGTCGCAGGTCGTGATCTGGTGGGGCGACGAGCGCTTCGTCGCCCCAGACTCCCCCGACCGCAACAGCGGCCAGGCCCAGGCCGCGTTCCTCGACGCGGTCGGTGCCGACCCGGCCAAGGTCCACGCGATGCCGTCGACGGCGGACGCGACCGACGTCGAGGCCGGCGCGACGGCGTACGCCGAGACGCTGCGGACGCACGGCGCCGGCGAGTTCGACATCGTGATGCTCGGGATCGGTCCCGACGGCCACATCGCCTCGCTCTTCCCGGGCTTCCCCCAGCTCGACTCCGACGCGATCGCCGTCGGCGTCACCGGCTCGCCGAAGCCACCGCCGGAGCGGATCAGCCTCACCTTCCCGGCGCTCAACCGCGCCCGGTCGGTGTGGTTCCTGGTCAGCGGTGCCGGCAAGGCCGCCGCGGTCGCCTCCGCCCTCGGCGGCGCCGACCTCCACGAGACCCCCGCAGCCGGCGTGGTCGGTCGCGAGGAGACGATCTGGTTCCTCGACCGCGAGGCGGCCTCCGAGCTCTAGCGAGTCGAGTCGGGAGTTCTGACCGTTGAGTCGGGAGTTCCAGTGCGTGGGAGCGACCAGAAATCCCGACTCAACCTGGGGAAGTCCCGATTGAAGCGTCAGAAGTCCCGACTCGACCTCTTGGCGGCTAGAAGATGATGTCGCCGGACTTCCGGCGGGTGCGCAGCAGGCTGAGGGCCTCGTCGAGGATGTCCTCGGCCTCCTTGTCGGAGCGCCGCTCCTTCACGTAGGCGAGGTGCGTCTTGTAGGGCTCGATCTTGGGCGCCGGGGGCGGGTTGTCCGAGTCCAGGCTCGCGGGCAGACCACACTTCGGGCAGTCCCACGACTCCGGGACCGTCGCCTCGGTCGAGAACGCCACGACGGAGCGGTGCTCGCGGGCGCAGAAGTACGTGACGGTCTGGCGCGGCGCGGCCTCGCCACGCTCCGCCTCGCCCATCGGGCCAGCACCGACCCGACTACCGCGAATCGCGTTTCCTCCACCAGCCACCGGCGTAATCCCTTTCGAAGCTCTAGGACAGGTCTGAACGGGTGAGTCAGTAAGCCTTCAGCAATCCGAGAGCGATGATGCAGGCGAACCAGATGACGCCGATGCCGACGGTGAGCCGGTCGAGGTTCCGCTCTGCGACAGAAGACCCTCCCAAGGAGCTGGAGACGCCGCCGCCGAACATGTCCGACATGCCGCCGCCACGACCCTTGTGAAGGAGCACCAGCAGGATCATCAGCCCGCTGGCGATCATGAGCACGATAGTGAAGATCAGTTCCACGGCGCAGAGCCTACGTCAGGTCGCCGGAGATCACAGGACCGGCATGTCGTAATAGCGGCAGATCCCACCGAACTCGTCGACCTGCAGGCTCGCGCCGCCGACCAGGCAGCCGTCGACGTCGGGCTGGACCATGATCCCGCCGACGTTGCCGGCCTTCACCGAACCGCCGTAGAGCACGCGTACGGCGTCGGCCGCGCCGTCCCCGTGGACCTCACGGATCCGCGCCCGGATGGCCGCGCAGACCTCCTGGGCGTCCTCGGGCGTCGCCACCTCACCGGTGCCGATGGCCCAGACGGGCTCGTAGGCGACGACCAGCCCCGCGACCTGCTCGGCGGTGAACCCCTCGAGCGAGCCGTCGACCTGCGCGAGGCAGTGCGGGACGTGCTCACCGGCCTGCCGGACGCCAAGACCCTCGCCCACGCACACGATCGGCACCATGCCCGCGGCCAGGGCCTTGTGCGCCTTGGCGTTGACGACGGCGTCGGTCTCAGCGTGGTACTCGCGCCGCTCGCTGTGGCCGACCACGACGTACGAGCAGCCGAGCTTGGCCAGCATGGCCGCGGAGATCTCGCCCGTGTAGGCACCGGAGTCGTGCGTCGACACGTCCTGCGCGCCGTACCGGATCTGCAGCCGGTCGCCGTCGACCAGCGTCTGCACCGACCGCAGATCGGTGAACGGCGGCAGGACGACCACCTCGGCCTTGCTGTAGTCGTGCTTCTTGTCCGCCAGCGTCACCGCGAGCTTCTGCACCAGGACGAGAGCCTCCTGGTGGTTGAGGTTCATCTTCCAGTTCCCCGCCATCAGCGGGGTGCGGGCGTTCTTGGCCATCAGTCCTCCAGGACCTGGATGCCGGGGAGCGTCTTGCCCTCGAGGTACTCGAGGCTGGCGCCACCACCGGTGGAGATGTGTCCGAACGCGGCCTCGTCGAAGCCGAGCGTGCGTACGGCGGCCGCGGAGTCGCCGCCGCCGACGACCGAGAGGCCGTCGACCTTCGTCAGCGCCTCGGCGACGGCCCGGGTGCCCGCGGCGAACGCGTCCACCTCGAAGACCCCCATCGGGCCGTTCCAGAAGACCGTGTGCGCGTCTGCCAGGGCGGCCGCGAACGCCGCCGCGGAGTCCGGGCCGATGTCGAGGCCGAGGGCGTCCGCCGGGATCTCGCCGGACGGTACGACGCGGGGCTCGGGCGTGCGGTCCCCGCTGGGGAACGCGGTGTCGACCACGATGTCGGTCGGCAGGAGGATCTCGACGCCGGTCTGCCCGGCCCGCTCCAGGTAGGCACGGCACACGTCGAGCTGGTCGTCCTCGAGCAGGCTCTTGCCGACCTCGTGGCCCTGGGCCTTGAGGAAGGTGAAGACCATGCCGCCGCCGATGAGCAGCTTGTCGGCCTTGCCGAGCAGGTTGTCGATCACGCCGAGCTTGTCGGAGACCTTCGAGCCGCCGAGCACGACGACGTACGGGCGCGCCGGGTCCTCGGTGAGCCGGCGCAGCACGCCGATCTCCGTGGCGACCAGCTGGCCCATCGCGTGCGGCAGCCGCTGCGCCACGTCGTACACGGACGCCTGCTTGCGGTGCACGACGCCGAAGCCGTCGGAGACGAACGCGTCGGCGAGCCCGGCGAGCTGGTCCGCGAAGGCGCCGCGCTCGGCCTCGTCCTTGCTGGTCTCGCCCGGGTTGAACCGGACGTTCTCCAGCACCGCGACCTGGCCATCGGAGAGCGCGGCGACCGTGGCCCGCGCGCTCTCCCCCACCGTGTCGGTCGCGAACGCGACCTCCTGGCCGAGCAGCTCACCGAGGCGGGCGGCGACCGGACGGAGCGAGTAGCGGTCCTCCGGTGCGCCCTTGGGGCGACCGAGGTGGGCGGTCACGACGACCCGGGCGCCGGCCGCGGCCAGCTCCCGGATCGTCGGGACGCTGGCCCGGATCCGACCGTCGTCGGTGATCGTGGTGCCGTCGAGCGGGACGTTCAGGTCGGACCTGACGAGCACCCGCTTGCCGGCGATGTCACCCAAGGAGGAGTAGTCGCCCACGATCAGAGCGAGGCGCCGACGTGGTTGACGAGGTCGACGAGGCGGTTGGAGTAGCCCCACTCGTTGTCGTACCAGCCGACGACCTTGACCTGGTTGCCGATGACCTTCGTCAGCGGCGCGTCGAAGATGCACGACGCCGGGTCGGTGGTGATGTCGGCCGAGACGATCGGGTCCTCGTTGTACTTGAGGATGCGGCCGTCGGCGGCCGCCTTCATGATCGCGTTGACCTCCTCGACCGTGGTCTCGCGGCCGGCCTCGAAGGTGAGGTCGGTGACCGAGCCGGTCGGGACCGGGACGCGCAGCGCGTAACCGTCGAGCTTGCCCTTGAGCTCGGGCAGCACCAGGGCGATCGCCTTGGCGGCGCCGGTCGAGGTCGGCACGATGTTGAGCGCGGCCGCGCGGGCCCGGCGCAGGTCGCTGTGCGGGCCGTCGAGCAGGTTCTGGTCGCCGGTGTAGGCGTGGATGGTCGTCATCAGGCCCTTGACGATGCCGAGCTCGTCGTTGAGGACCTTCGCCATCGGGGCGAGGCAGTTGGTGGTGCAGGAGGCGTTGGAGATCACGGTGTGCGCGGCCGGGTCGTAGTCGGCCTCGTTGACGCCCATCACGATCGTGACGTCCTCGTTCTTGGCGGGGGCCGAGATGATGACCTTCTTGGCGCCACCGTCGATGTGCGCCTTCGCCTTGGTCGCGTCGGTGAAGAAGCCGGTCGACTCGATCACGATGTCCGCGCCGACGCCGGCCCAGTCCAGGGCAGCGGGGTCGCGGTCCGCGAAGACCTTGAAGGTCTGGCCGGCGGCGGTGATGTCGGTGTCGGTGTGCGACACGTCGCCCTCGAGCCGACCCAGGGTGGAGTCGTACTTGAGCAGCGTCGCCAGCGTCTTGTTGTCCGTCAGGTCGTTGACGGCGACGATCTGGATGTCAGCGCCAGAGGCGACGACGGCACGGAAGAAGTTGCGGCCGATCCGGCCGAATCCGTTGATACCTACTCGAACAGTCACTGCGGTGCTCCTGCGTTGTCAGTCGGCTCATGCAAGGGGACGTCCCGACCCTATCGCTTGGGTCGACGGCTCCAGCCTGCCCGTCCGACGTACGTGCCGGTAACCGACGAAGGTCCCGAGGACGCGAGCCGTCAGCCCTCGTCCGCGAGCATCTCCGGCGTCAGCGAGGCCTCGGTGTCGGGGATCCCGAGCTCCTCGGCGCGCTTGTCGGCCATCGCCAGGAGGCGGCGGATCCGGCCGGCGATCGCGTCCTTGGTGAGCACCGGGTCGTGCAGCTGGCCGAGCTCCTCGAGGGAGGCCTGCTTGTGCTCGAGCCGGAGCTGCCCGGCGAGCTTGAGGTGGTCGGGGACCTCGTCGCCGAGGATCTCCATGGCCCGGTCGACGCGGGCCCCCGCGGCCACGGCGGCGCGCGCCGAGCGGCGCAGGTTGGCGTCGTCGAAGTTGGCGAGACGGTTGGCCGTCGCGCGCACCTCGCGGCGCATCCGGCGCTCCTCCCAGGCCATCAGGGACTCGTGCGCGCCGAGGCGGGTGAGCAGCTGGCCGATGGCGTCGCCGTCGCGAATCACGACCCGGTCGACGCCGCGGACCTCCCGGGCCTTCGCGTGGATGCCGAGGCGTCGCGCGACACCGACGAGCGCGAGCGCCGCCTCGGGTCCGGGGCAGGTCACCTCGAGGGCCGAGGACCGGCCCGGCTCGGTCAGGGAGCCGTGGGCGAGGAAGGCGCCGCGCCAGGCGGCGACGGCGTCGCAGCCGCCACCGGAGACGACCGCTGGCGGCAGGCCCCGGACGGGGCGGCCGCGCTGGTCGAGCAGGCCGGTCTGGCGGGCGAGCGCCTCGCCGTCCTTCACCACGCGCACGATGTAGCGGCTGCCCTTGCGGATCCCGTTGCCCTGCACCATGACGACGTCCGACTGGTGCCCGTAGACCTCGGCGATGTTGGTGCGCAGCCGCCTGGCCGCGGCGCCGGTGTCGAACTCGGCCTCGACCACGATGCGCCCGCTGACGATGTGCAGACCGCCGGCGAAGCGCAGCATCGAGGCCACTTCCGCCTTGCGGCAACAGGTCTTCGTCACCGGAGTGCTCGACAGCTCTGCTTTCACCTGTGCCGTCATCGCCATGGCCCGATCCTGCCACGCGAGTCAACGACCCTCGTCATGACCCTGACGTCAGGTGCCGGTCATGATCCGGGTGTACGCCGCGGCCAGGCGAGCCGGGTCGTGGTGCGGGCTGCCGTCGTGGAGGGCGACGTCGGCGAGGTGCAGGACGGCGCCGTAGGACGCGACCGCGGCGTGGAGATCGGCAGCACCCTCGCCGACGCTGTCGGCGTCGGCGAGGACCGTGTGGATGCGCAGGTCCGGAGCGTGCTCGACCAGCGCCGCCAGGTGGTCGGCCGGCCCGAAGCCGTCGGTCTCGCCAGCCTCGTCGACGAGGTTGAGCACCACGACGAGGCGGGCGTCGGTCTGCACCAGCGCGTCGCGGATCTGCGGCACCATCAGGTGCGGCATCACGGACGTGAACCACGAGCCCGGTCCGAGCACCACCCAGTCGGCCGCGTCCACCGCGGCCAGCGCCTCTGGGCACGGCACGGGGTCGGGCGGGTCCAGCGCGATCGACACGATCTCCCCGGAGGTGGTCGCGACCTCGACCTGGCCGCGCACCGTCGCCAGGGCGGCGGGGTCCGCCGGCTCGGTGCCGCGCACCTGCGCCGTGATGTCGAGCGGGGTCAGCGCCATCGGCAGCACGCGGCCCGTCGTACCGAGCAGGCGGCCCACCCAGTCGAGGGCGGCGACGGGGTCGCCGAGCTGCTCCCAGAGGCCGACGATCAGCAGGTTGCCGATGACGTGGCCGTTCATCTCCCCCTGACCGGCGAACCGGTGCTGGAGCACCCGGGCCCAGGTGTCGCCCCACGGGTGGTCGCCGCAGAGCGCCGCCAGCGCCATCCGCAGGTCGCCGGGCGGGAGCACCCCGAACTCTCCGCGCAGCCGACCGGACGACCCGCCGTTGTCCGCGACCGTGACGACGGCCGTCAGGTCGTCGACGACGAGGTCGGCGACCAGCAGGCGCAGGGCGTGCAGGGACGCCGACAGCCCGTGTCCGCCGCCGAAGGCGACCACGGACTGCGCCCGCTCGCTGGACGGCAGCACCCCGGACGTCACTCCCGGCCGAGGTCGCGATGGGTCGGTCGCGCCTCGAAGCCCGCGGCGCTCAGCCGCCGGGCGATCTCCTCGGTCATCGCCACACTGCGGTGCTTGCCGCCGGTGCAGCCGATCGCGACGGTCATGAAGCGCTTCCCCTCCCGCCGGTAGCCCTCGGCCACGCGCTCGAGCACGGGCACGTAGCCGTCGAGGAACTCCGCGGCGCCCGCCTGGGACATCACGTACGACGCCACCTCGGGGTCCCGGCCGGTCCCGTCGCGGAGCTCGGGGATCCAGTAGGGGTTGGGCAGGAAGCGCATGTCGGCGACGAAGTCGGCGTCGACCGGGATGCCGTACTTGAAGCCGAAGCTCGTCACGGTCACCTTGAGCCGGCGCGTGTCGGGCGTGCCGAAGGCCTCCGCGATCCGGTCGGTGAGCTGGTGCACGTTGAGCGCGGAGGTGTCGATGACCAGGTCCGCGTCGCTGCGCAGCTCGGCCAGCACGTCCCGCTCGCGCTGCAGTCCGTCGAGCAGCCGGCCGGTCCCCTGGAGCGGGTGCGGCCGCCGGGCGGCCTCCTGGCGGCGCACGAGCACGTCGTCGGTCGCCTCGAGGAAGACCAGCGTGGCGTGCCGCCCGGTCGCTCCGAGCGCGAGGTTGGCCTGCAGGGTCTCGAAGAACGAGCCGGAGCGGACGTCGACGACGACCGCCACGGGCTGCTGGATGCCACGGCTCTCGTCGACGAGGCGCACCACGTCGCGCAGCAGGCTCGGCGGCATGTTGTCGACGACGTAGTAGCCGAGGTCCTCGAGCTCCTTGGCCGCGGTGCTGCGGCCCGCACCGGTCATCCCGGTGACGACGACGAGCTCGCCGTGCTGGTCCTGCGGGTCGGCAGACATGGCCTAGCCCTCCTCGATCTCGCCGGTGGCCGTGTTGACGGAGACAGTCTTGCCGCTCCGCTGCTCGACCGCCTCCTTGATGGCGCCCGCCGTGCGCTCGCCGATGCCCGGGACCATCGCGATCTCCTCGACGGTCGCCTCACGGAGCTTCTTCAGCGAGCCGAAGTACTTCATCAGGGTCTTGCGGCGCACCTCACCGAGGCCGGGCACGTCGTCGAGCAGGCTCTCGACCATCGTCTTCGACCGACGCGACCGGTGGTGGGTGATCGCGAAGCGGTGCGCCTCGTCGCGGATCCGCTGCAGCAGGTAGAGACCCTCGCTGGAGCGGGCGAGGATGACCGGGTCCTCCTGGTCGGGGAGCCAGACCTCCTCGAGACGCTTCGCCAGGCCGCACACCGGGATGTCGACGATCCCCAGCTCCGTCAGTGCCCGTTGGGCCGCGGCGACCTGCGGCGGCCCGCCGTCGACCACGACGAGGCCGGGCGCGTAGGCGAACTTGCGCGCGCGTCCGGTCTCCGGGTCGACCAGCATCGGCCCGTTGTCACCCGCGACCTCGGTGCTGGTGGACTGCTCGTCCAGCAGCCGACGGAACCGCCGGGTGATCACCTCATCCATGGACGCGACGTCGTTCTGCCCGTCGACGCCCTTGATCACGAAGCGGCGGTACTCGCTCTTGCGGGCTAGGCCGTCCTCGAAGACCACCATCGAGGCGACGACCTCGGTGCCCTGGAGGTTGGAGACGTCGTAGCACTCGATCCGGAGCGGCACCTCGTCCAGACCGAGCGCGTCCTGGATCTCCTCGAGCGCCCGGTTGCGGGTGGTCAGGTCGCTCGCGCGCCTGGTCTTGTGCAGCATCAGCGACTGCGCGGCGTTCTGCGCGACGGTCTGCTGCAGGGCCCGCTTGTCGCCGCGCTGCGGGATCCGGATCGCGACCTTGGAGCCGCGCAGGTCGCTGAGGAGGGTCTCGTACGTCGCCACGTCGGGCGGCAGCGCGGGCACCAGGATCTCGCGCGGTATCTCGTCGGCGGTCGCGCCGGCGTAGAGCTGGAGCAGGAAGTCGTCGACCAGCTTGTCGGTGCCGCCCTCGTCGACGCGGTCGGCGACCCAGCCGCGCTGGCCGCGGATCCGGCCACCGCGCACGTAGAAGATCTGGACCGCGACCTCGAGCGGGTCCTCGGCGAGGGCGATCACGTCGGCGTCGGTGCCGTCGCCGAGCACGACGGCCTGCTTCTCGAGCGCCTTGTTGAGCGCGCCGAGGTCGTCGCGGAGGCGGGCCGCCTTCTCGAAGTCGAGCGCGTCGGAGGCGGCGTACATCTCCTTCTCGACCCGGCGCACGAACGACGTGGTCTGCCCGGCGAGGAAGTCGCAGAAGTCGTCGACGATGGCGCGGTGCTCCTCGGCGCTGACGTTGCCGACGCACGGGGCCGCGCACTTGTCGATGTAGCCGAGCAGGCACGGCCGGCCGATCTGGCTGGACCGCTTGAAAACGCCGTTGCTACACGACCGCATCGGGAAGACCCGCAGCAGGAGGTCGACGGTCTCGCGGATCGCCCAGGCGTGGCCGTAGGGCCCGAAGTAGCGGGTGCCCTTGCGCTTGGCCCCGCGGCCGACCATCACGCGGGGGAACTCCTCGCCGACGGTCACCGCGAGCCACGGGTAGGACTTGTCGTCGCGGTACTTCACGTTGAACCGCGGGTCGAACTCCTTGATCCAGGAGTACTCCAGCTGCAGCGCCTCGACCTCGGTCTTGACCGTCGTCCACTCGACGCTCGCGGCGGTGGTGACCATGGTGGCGGTGCGGGGGTGCAGGTTGCCGACGTCCTGGAAGTACGACGAGAGCCGCGGGCGCAGGCTCTTCGCCTTGCCGACGTAGATCACCCGGCCCTTGGAGTCACGGAACCGGTAGACCCCGGGCAGCGTCGGGATCGACCCGGGCTCGGGGCGGTAGGACAGCGGGCCTCGGGTCGAGCGCGGGGGCGGAGCAGGAGGCACGCGACAACCCTACGGGCCGGCACCGACACCGCCCCCGGCGCGGGGATCCACCGTTGATATGTGCAGTGGTTTACTATCCTTTCATGCGATGTCGGGACCCCTACGGTTATGAGCTCACGTGCTCTCCCGAGGCCGCCTCCGCCTTCAACCGCGGCGTCCAGGGTCTGCTCCGGCTCCACGGCGGAGCCGAGCAGGGAGTCGCCACCGCACTCGCGCTGGACCCCACCTTCGCCGTGGGGCACGCGACGCTCGCCCTGCTGGGTCACGAGATGTGCGTCGCGGTCGACGTCGACTCGCGGATGAGGGACGCCCTGACGCTGGCACCGCGCGCCACCGAGCGCGAGCGCAGCCACGTCCACGCCATCGCCTCCCACCTCTCCGGCGACTCTCGCCCGCTGATCCAGCACCTCGAGACCTACCCCCGCGACGCGGTCCTCCTGTCGACCGCGGTGCCGACGATCGCCTTCGCCGGCGTGACCGAGGTCCCGGCGCAGGCGTGGCAGATCGTCGAGCGGGCGATCCCGGCGTACGGCGACGACTGGTGGTTCACCGGCCTGCTCGCCTTCATCCGCCAGGAGCAGCGGCGCTTCGACGAGGCGATGGACCTCTCCTGCCGCTCGCTGGCGGAGGAGCCGTCGGCCGGGCACTCCGCCCACGCGCGGGCACACGCGCACTACGAGACCGGCGACCACGACGCCGGTCTCGCCTGGATGGACGACTGGGTCCGCGGCGACGGGGCCGGCACGGACAGCCTGAGCCACTTCGCCTGGCACGCGGCCCTGCACGAGCTCTCGCTCGGCGACATGGACGCCGTACGCCGCCGCTACGAGTCGCAGCTGCGACCGGACGGCGCGCTCGGATGCCGCGCCCTGGTCGACACCGGTTCCCTGCTCTTCCGCTGGGCCCTGACGCCGGACGCGCACGACGTACCCCCGATGGCGGCCGTCGCCGCAGCGACGCCCGAGACCACGCTGCGGCACCCGGCGACGCCGTTCCTCGCCATGCACTCGGCCGTGCTGCACCTCGCGCAGGACGACGCGGCCGCGCTCGGCGACCTCGAGGCCTGGGCCGCCCGTCACGACCACCCCACCCACCGCGAAGTCGTCGCTCCGCTGGCCGGGGCGCTGCGCAGCATGGCGCTGGGCAGCTGCTCGGCCGCTGCCGACCGGCTCGCGGCCCTGGACACGCACCTCTGGAGGCTCGGCGGGTCCGACGCCCAGCGGGAGATCATCGAGGAGGCGCGGATCTCCGCGCTGCTCCGGTCCGGCCGGCTCGACGAGGCGCGGCTGGTGCTCGACGGCCGCCTCGACCGGCGGGAGTCGCCGCGCGACCGGCGGTGGCGTGCGGCAGCGGCGCGATCGGAGTCGGCCTCGACCGTCAGCTGAGGCTGATCGCGTCTCCGTCGACGGAGATCGGGACCTCGTCGAGGGCCGAGCTGGCGGGGCCGCCCTGGACCGACCCGTCCTCGATCGAGAACGAGCTGCCGTGGCACGCGCAGTTGATGGTGCCGTCGGCGACGCCCGACACGACGCAGCCCTGGTGGGTGCAGATCGCGGAGAAGCACTTGAACTCCCCCGCCGTCGGCTGGGTGACCACGACCTTCTGGTCGGCGAAGATCGTGCCCCCGCCCTGGGGTACGTCGGCGGTGGTGGTCAGGGCATCGGCCGCCGCCGACTCCGACGGGCTCGCGGAGGTGCTCTCCGAGGTCGTCGGTGTCGCGCCGGGGCTGCTCGACGAGGCGGCCGGGTCGGTCGCCGTACCGCTGTCGGAGTCACCGCCGCACGCGGCGAGCAGCGGCACGCCGACGCCCACGACCGTCGCGCCGGTCAGGGCGCGGCGCCGGGTGAGGCCTGGGTCCGTCATGGTGGAACCTCTCGGGACGACCGCCGGTCAGGCGGTGCTGATGGTGTCGCCGTCGACGGCGATGGTGACCTCGGACAGCGCGGAGGTCGCCGGTCCGTTGACGACCGAGCCGTCCTGGTCGGAGAACTTGCTGCCGTGGCACAGGCAGTCGATCGTGCCGTCGGCGACCTGCGAGACCAGGCAGGACTGGTGGGTGCAGACCGCCGAGAACGCCTTGAAGTCGCCCTCGGTCGGCTGGGTCACGACGATCTTCTGGTCGCCGAACACCTTGCCGCCACCGACCGGCACCTCCGAGGTCGAGCCGAGCTCCGCTCCGGCGGCCGGAGCCTCCGACGCCGTACCGCCGCCCGAGTCACCGCCGCACGCGGCGAGCAAGGGCACGCCCACGCCCAGGGCAGCGGCTCCGGTCAACGTTGTGCGGCGGGTGATCCCGTCGATGCTCACGGTGGTCCTCTCGGCAGGCTCTCGTTGAAGTTTCACCCTAGCCAGCGGACCTGGGCATACCTGTCTCCGGGCGATGAGAGTTCTGTGAGAACCGCTCGGGTCAGCTCGCCCGACGCTTGGCGGCGGTCGCCTTGGCGGGCGTCTTCTTCGCCGCGGCCGTCTTCTTGGCAGCCGTCTTCTTGGCGGCGGCCTTCTTGGCCACGGCCTTCTCCGCCGCCTTCTTGGCGGCCTTGGTGGTCGGCAGCGGCACCGGTGCCTTCTTCGGCGCTACCTTGCGGGTCGGCTGCTTGGCGGCCCGGCCCTCGAGCAGCGGCGCGAGGAACTGGCCGGTGTAGCTCGCCGGCGTCGCGGCCACGGCCTCGGGAGTGCCCTCGGCGACGACCATGCCGCCGCGCGAACCGCCCTCGGGACCCATGTCGATCAGCCAGTCGGCGGTCTTGATGACGTCGAGGTTGTGCTCGATCACCAGCACGGAGTTGCCCTGGTCGACCAATCGCCCGAGCACCAGCAGCAGCTTGCGGATGTCCTCGAAGTGGAGGCCGGTCGTCGGCTCGTCGAGCACGTAGACCGTGCGACCGGTCGAGCGCTTCTGCAGCTCCGACGACAGCTTGACGCGCTGCGCCTCGCCGCCCGAGAGCGTCGTGGCCGGCTGCCCGAGCCGGACGTAGCCGAGACCGACCTCGACCAGGGTCTTCATGTGCCGCGCGATCGCGGGCACCGCGGCGAAGAACTCGGCGGCCTCCTCGATCGGCATGTCGAGGACCTCGGCGATGGTCTTGCCCTTGTAGTGCACCTCGAGCGTCTCGCGGTTGTAGCGGGCACCGTGGCAGACCTCGCACGGGACGTAGACGTCCGGCAGGAAGTTCATCTCGATCTTGATGGTGCCGTCGCCGGCGCACGCCTCGCAGCGCCCGCCCTTGACGTTGAAGGAGAACCGGCCCTGCAGGTAGCCGCGCATCTTCGCCTCGGGCGTCGACGCGAAGAGCTTGCGGACGTGATCGAAGACCCCGGTGTACGTCGCCGGGTTGGACCGCGGCGTGCGGCCGATCGGCGACTGGTCGACGTGGATCACCTTGTCGACGTGCTCGAGGCCGGTGATCTTCTGGTGCCGGCCGGGCACCGCCCGCGCGTTGTAGATCTGCTTGGCCAGCGACGTGTAGAGGATGTCGTTGACCAGGGTGGACTTGCCGGAGCCGGAGACCCCGGTCACCGCGACGAACAGCCCGAGCGGGAACGAGACGTCGACGTCCTGCAGGTTGTGCTCGCGGGCGCCGTGAACGGTGAGCTCGCGGCCCGTCGTGCGCGGACGGCGTACGGCGGGGACGGGGATCTCGCGCCGACCGGAGAGGTACTGGCCGGTCATCGAGTCGGGGTGCGTCAGCAGGTCGGCGACGCTGCCGCTGTGCACCACCTGGCCTCCGTGCTCGCCGGCGCCGGGCCCGATGTCGACGACCCAGTCGGCGACCCGGATGGTGTCCTCGTCGTGCTCGACGACGATCAGCGTGTTGCCGAGGTCCTTGAGCCGGATCAGCGTCTCGATCAGCCGGTGGTTGTCGCGCTGGTGCAGGCCGATGGACGGCTCGTCGAGGACGTAGAGCACCCCGACGAGGCCCGCACCGATCTGGGTGGCGAGCCGGATCCGCTGGGCCTCGCCGCCCGACAGCGAGCCCGACGGACGGTCCAGCGACAGGTAGTCGAGCCCGACGTCGAGCAGGAAGTTGAGGCGCTCCTGGATCTCCTTGAGCACCCGCTCGCCGATCTGGCGCTCGCGGGCGGTCAGCTCGAGGTTGCGCAGGTAGTCGGCGGTCTCGTTGATCGGCATCCGGCAGACCTCGGCGATGTTCTTGCCGCCGTCCTGGATCGATCCGCCGAGCGTCACCGACATCGAGACCGGCTTGAGCCGGCTCCCGCCACAGGCCGGGCAGGGCACCTCGCGCATGAACCCCTCGAACCGCTCGCGGCTCGTGTCGGACTCGGCCTCGCGGTGCCGGCGCTCGATGTAGGGCCGGACGCCCTCGAACTCGGCGTAGTAGGCGCGCTGGCGGCCGTAGCGGTTGCGCGTGACGACGTGGACCTTGGTGGAGTGCCCGTCCAGGATCGACTGCTGCGACTTGGTGCTGAGCTCCTGCCACGGGGTGTTGAGGTCGAAGCCGAGCTCGTCGCCGAGCGCGCCCATCAGCCGCAGGAAGTAGTCGGCGACATGCGCCTGGCTCCAGGGCTGGATGGCACCTTCGCCCAGGGTCGCCTGCGGGTTGGGGACGACCAGCTCGGGGTCGACCTCCATCCGGGTGCCGAGGCCGCTGCACTTCGGGCAGGCGCCGAACGGCGAGTTGAAGGAGAACGACCGCGGCTCGAGCTCGTCCGTGTCGATCGGGTGCTCGTTGGGGCACGCCATCTTCTCGCTGAACCGCATCTCCCGGCCGGCGTCCTTCGCCGGCAGGTCGACGAAGTCGAAGATGACCAGGCCACCGGCGAGCTGCAGGGCGGTCTCGACCGAGTCGGTCAGCCGGCGCTTGGACGACTCCTTGACCGCGAGCCGGTCGACGACGACCTCGATCGAGTGCTTCTTCTGCTTGTCGAGCTTGGGCGGCTCGTCGAGCGAGTAGGTCTCGCCGTTGACGCGGGCACGCGAGAAGCCCTGGGTCTGGAGCTGCTTGAAGAGCTCGATGTACTCGCCCTTGCGGCCGCGGATCACCGGGGCCAGCACCTGGAACCGTCGGCCCTCCTCCAGCGACAGGATCTTGTCGACGATCTGCTGCGGGGTCTGCCGCTCGATCGGCGCGCCGCAGGTGGGGCAGTGCGGCCGGCCCGCGCGTGCGTAGAGCAGCCGGAGGTAGTCGTAGACCTCGGTGATGGTGCCGACGGTCGAGCGAGGGTTCTTCGACGTCGACTTCTGGTCGATGGAGACCGCGGGCGACAGACCCTCGATGAAGTCGACGTCGGGCTTGTCCATCTGGCCGAGGAACTGGCGGGCGTACGCCGACAGCGACTCGACGTACCGCCGCTGGCCCTCGGCGAAGATCGTGTCGAACGCCAGCGACGACTTGCCCGAGCCGGACAGCCCGGTGAACACGATCAGCGAGTCGCGGGGAAGGTCGATCGACACGTCCTTGAGGTTGTGCTCCCGAGCCCCTCGGATGATGAGCTGATCGATCACTGCTACCCCTCGTCTTCGAACATGTGTTCGCTATCCTAGCCGCCGCACGGTGGGGACAACCACCCGGGACGCGCCGGTGTTCCCCAGGATCTCACGGGGCGCCGACAGTCCTCCGGGCCCGGCCCGTCAGGCAGGATGTACCCATGCCCGACCAGAGCAGCCAGGCCATCGTGGACGACCTCCTGACGGAGGCCACGCGACGGCTGATCCGGACCACGGACGGCCTCGCTGACGAGGAGTACGCCGGTCCGAGCGGCCTCCCGGACTGGACCCGCGGTCACGTGCTGGCCCACCTCACGCTCAACGCCGAGGGCATGGCCGGGGCGATCGGCGGGATCCTCGAGGGCGAGCGGACGCCGATGTACGCCTCGCAGGAGGCCCGGGACGCCGACATCGCCGAGCTCGCCGTGGCGTCGCCGACCGTGATCCGCGCGCGGCTCCTCGGCGCGACGACCGACCTGGCGGACGCGCTCGACGCCGTACCCGACGACCAGTGGGACACCACCATCGACCGGGTCCCGGGCGGGCGCACCTTCCCCGCGGGTGACCTCCCCCGGATGCGGCTCCAGGAGGTCGAGATCCACCACGCCGACCTGGCCGCGGGCTACTCCCGGACGGACTGGCCCGCTGCGTTCCCGGTGCTGCTCCTCGACGGGCTGAGCATGAAGGGCGTCTCGGCCGACCTCTCCTTCCACGCCCACGCGAGCGACCTGGACCGCACGTGGACCTTCGGCGAGGGCGGCCCCACCGTCACCGGCACGGCCGCCGACCTCGGCTGGTGGCTCACCGGGCGCGGGACCGGCGACGGACTGACCAGCGACAGCGGCTCCCTGCCGCAGATCGGAACGTGGTGACCCATGGCTGACTACACCGGCGACGTGACTCCCGGCGGCAGCGCCGACGTCCGCGAGCTCACCCACCTGACGATCACGAAGGTCGCGGTGGACCCGAAGATGTCCAACAACTGCTACCTGCTGCGCTGCCACCACACCGGCGACCAGGTGCTCATCGACGCGGCCGACGAGGCCGCCACCCTGCTGCCGCTGGTCGGCGACGCCGGGCTGCAGTCCGTCGTCACCACGCACCAGCACTGGGACCACCACCGGGCGCTCGCCGACGTCGTCGCGGCGACCGGGGCGTCGGTGGTGGTCGGTGCGCCCGACGCCGCGGCCGTGACGGAGCAGACCGGCGTGCCCGTCACCCGCTCCGTGGCCCACGGCGACACCGTGGCCGTCGGCGAGTGCACCCTCGAGGTCATCGCCATCGCCGGCCACACCCCCGGCTCGGTCGCGCTGCTCTACCGGGACCCGGACGGGCACCCGCACCTCTTCACGGGCGACTCGCTCTTCCCGGGCGGGGTCGGCAACACGTTCGGCGACAAGGACGCCTTCGCCCAGCTCATCGACGAGGTGTCGACGAAGATCTTCGACCGGCTGCCCGACGACACCTGGTTCTACCCCGGCCACGGCGGCGACTCGACCCTCGGCGCCGAGCGGGCGTCCCTGCCGGAGTGGCGCGAGCGCGGCTGGTGACCGGGGCGGCTGGCGCGGGTCAGCGGTGAGCCAGCAACCGAATGCGGCCGATCTGCCCAGACGAACGGGTGCCCACGCACCGCTGACCGCAGAAACCCCGAGCTCCGGCGTACGGCGGGTCAGGCGACCTGCGGCCAGCCCTTGTCGCGGCCGTTGCCCGCGTCGGACGGCGGGGCCGTCGACTGCGTGACCGGGAGGCCCGGGTTGTAGATCGGCGGCAGCGGGCCGAACTGGCTGAGGTCGACGTCGGGCACGGCGATGGCCGGGGCGTCGGGCGTCTCCCAGCCCGAGAGGTCGAACTGCAGCTCGTCGGTCGTCGGCACGGAGTCCAGGTCGAGCATCTCCTGGACCGGCATGGCGCCCGGGCCGGTGTCGTTGTTGAGGTCAGCGAAGACCATCATGGCGGCCCAGTCCGGCGTCGTACCGGCGTCGAGGTGGCGCCGCAGCCGGCGCTCGGCGACGTCGGCGTCCAGCGCGAGCACCAGCTTGTCGGCACCGAAGCGGTCCGCCCAGGACCACAGGGTGCGCGAGCTGATGCGGCGCTCGGCGGCGATCCCGAGCACGCGGGCGATCGCGTCCTCCCGGAGCGGGTGGGCACGGAGCACGCGCTCGACGTCGAGCTGGGTCACCCGCTCGGGGCAGACCCGGAGCTGCGCGTCGCGGCGCTCCATGTCGCGGGGCCGGGGGGTCTCGGCCTTCGGCCGAGTAGGAAGTGCGGTGATTGCCCACACCACAGCGATCATGGTGATCAGGCCGAGTCCGAGATACATATCGCTTTCCCTCTGGTCGTGGGTCCGTTGGACCAGCAAGTTCCCCTGAGGGGGTCAGCCTGACCCTCATGAGGGCGGAAAACTGGAGGGGACTAGACCAGAAATTTTTGCGGCAATCTTGCAGAAGGGCCGCTCCGAACTCAGTGGTAGGTCACCTTCACGGTGTCCGTCACCGGGACCGACTGGCAGCCGAGCCGGATGCCCTCCGCCAGGTCGTCGTCGTCCAGGACGTCGTTGTGCAGCATCTTGACCTCGCCCTCGAGCAGCCGGATGGCGCACGCCGAGCACTCCCCCTCGCGGCAGGAGTACGGCGCCTTCACGCCCTTGGCCTCGAGGTGGTCCAGCAGCTTGGTGCCGGGAGCCCAGTCGTCGAAGGAGTAGTTCTCGCCGTCGAGCTCGACCTCGAGCCTGACCGGTCCCTCGGGACCCGGGTCGCCCGGAGCCGCCTCGGTCACGTCATCGGGATCGCTCTCCGCGTCCTCGATCTCGTGCTCGGCGACCTCCTTGTCGTGCAGGTCGCCGAACGGGTTGCCGCCCAGGGAGACGAACTTCTCCTGGTGCCGGCGCTCACGCGGGAACTCCAGCTCCTTCAGCGCGGCGATCGTCATCTTCATGAACGGCGCCGGGCCGCAGACGAAGGCGTCGTACGACGGGTACGCCGAGGCGAACGCCCGCATCTGGTCCTGGCTGGGCAGCCCCTGCACCGACTCGAGCCAGTGCACGACCTGCAGGCGGTCGGGGTGCGCGGCGGCCAGCGCGGTGAGCTCGCGACCGAAGATCACCGACGCCTCGTCGCGGTTGGCGTAGAAGAGCACGATCCGGCCCGTGCCCTGCTCGAGGGCCGTCCGGGTGATCGAGATGACGGGGGTGATGCCGCTGCCGCCGGCGAAGAGCAGCAGGTCGGCGCTCAGCGACGCCGGCGTGAAGATGCCGCTCGGGGGCAGCACGTGGATGCTGTCGCCCTCGCGGAGATGGTCGCAGACCCAGTTGGACGCGTAGCCGTCGACGGTGCGCTTCACCGTGATGGTGAGCGGTCCCCCGCCGACCGGGCTGCTGGACAGCGAGTAGCAGCGCGCGGCGACACCGGTCTGGTCGCTCGGCACCGCCAGGGTCAGGAACTGGCCCGGCTTGTAGGCGAACTGCTCCTCAGCACCGGCGGGGACCTCGAAGGAGATGGAG
Source organism: Nocardioides conyzicola (assembly GCF_039543825.1). Lineage (NCBI taxonomy): Bacteria > Bacillati > Actinomycetota > Actinomycetes > Propionibacteriales > Nocardioidaceae > Nocardioides > Nocardioides conyzicola. The sequence continues at coordinate 222,821 of NZ_BAABKM010000004.1, forward strand.
TGCGCGTCGGCGGTCTCCTCGACCACGTCCACGACCTTCAGCTCGAAGGCGTCGTCGACCATGAGAGTTAGTAACCGTCCTCGGCTCCGATGGGGACCTGCCCGTCGCGGACAGCAGCGTCGATGCTCGACAGCAGGCGCGGGCAGCCTTCCTTGATGTCGCGGGGGTCAGTGTGCCGGGCGAGCACCGGGCAGTGGCTGCGGGCCTCGGTCGTCCACTGGATGGACGTGTGGTGCTCGCTGTTCTTCTTCACGCCCACCCGCGCCAGGCAGTCGAGGCACTCGACCTCGACCAGCCGGGCCGCCGTGTAGAGGCGCTGGTCCTCGACCGTGTCGGCGCTGGTGGGGACGAAGGAGGGCATGGCTCAGGTGCCCGACATGATCTGCGGGGACTCCGCCTCGGAGCCGGGGGCACCGTGCGGGTCGCCGTCCTCCTCGGCCTTCTTGCGCAGGTTGTCCGCGACCTCGACCTGCCAGTACTCGTTGGCCTTCGTGGTGTCGACCTCGAACTCGAACCGGTCGACCATCTCGGGCGCGATGTCGGCCTGGTCGACGTAGAACTGCTCGTACCAGCGACGCAGCTGGTAGACGGGCCCGTCTTCCTCGCACAGCAGCGGGTTCTGGACCGGGACCTTGTTCTTCCAGATGTGCACGTCCTGGAGGAAGCCGCTGCCGAACATCTCGGCGTACTTCTTGGCGATGAAGTCGGTCGTCTTGTCGTCGAGGCCCTCGGGCTTCTTGACGGTGATGCCGTACTGCAGCCGGAAGGAGTCGGGGCCGGTCGGGACGTGGCAGTTGACCAGCACGACCTCGGTGTTGAAGCCCTTGTAGTCGGTGTCGAGCCAGTTGATCATGTACGACGGTCCGTAGTAGGTCGCCTCGGACTTGAGGAAGAGCTCGGCGTCGCCGTACCCCTCGGTCTTGTCGGGGCGGCCCTTGGACTCCATGAACTGCGTCGCGACGTGACCCTCGAAGACGTTGCGGAAGCTCGTGGGGAACGCGAAGTGGACGTAGTAGAAGTGCGCCATGTCGACGACGTTGTCGATCAGCTCGCGGCAGTGCGAGCCGTCGATCTCCTCGGCGACCCAGACCCAGTCGGTGTACTCGCCCTCGGCGAGGCCCGGCAGCTGCGGCGGGAGGATGTCGTAGTCGGCCTTGGAGCCCTCGACGTCGTGCCAGATCAGCAGCTGGTCGTTGACGATCGCGGTCTCGTACTTCTGGGTGCGCGCGCGCAGCGGGACCCGGCGGGCGTACGGGATCGCCTTGCACTTGCCGTCGCCGCCCCACCGCCAGTCGTGGAAGGGGCACGCGATCTCGTCGCCCTTGACCTCGCCCTGCGTCAGGTCGCCGCCCATGTGGCGGCAGTAGCCGTCGAGCACCTGGAGGTCGCCCTTCGTGTCCGCCCAGACGACCAGCTGGCCGCCGAACGCGCCGACCCGGTGCGGCTTGCCGTCGCGGAACGTGTCGGCGAGACCGATGCAGTGCCAGCCGCGAGCGAACCGCTCGGGCGGGGTGCCGTGGTCGAGCGCTCGGACACTCGTGGTGGTGTCGCTCATGGCGTTCCTCCAGACGGTGTGGACCAAAACAAGAACAGGTTATAGTTTTTGGGACGCCGAATCCAGCGCCACCCCGCCCTTCCCGCTGCCCGACCTCTTTTGGGAGCTGCTGATGCACATCGCCCTCACGCCCGACCAGGAGAGGCTGCGCGACGAGCTCCGCGAGTACTTCGCCGCGCTGGTCACGCCCGAGGTGAAGGCCGGTCTCGCGGCCGCCACCGGGGAGTTCGGCGACGACGCCGTCTACAAGAAGGTGATCCGCCAGCTCGGCAGCGACGGCTGGCTGGGCATCGGCTGGCCCAAGGAGTACGGCGGCCAGGCCCGCTCGATGATCGAGCAGCTGATCTTCACCGACGTGGCCGCCATTGCCGGCGTCCCGATCCCCTACCTGACGCTCAACACCGTCGGGCCGACGATCATGCGCTACGGCACGGACGAGCAGAAGGACTACTTCCTCCCCCGCATCCTCAAGGGCGAGCTGCACTTCTCGATCGGCTATTCCGAGCCCGGCTCCGGCACCGACCTGGCGTCGCTCAAGACCAAAGCGGTCCGCGAGGGCGACGAATGGGTCATCAACGGCCAGAAGATGTGGACGTCGCTCATCCAGTACGCCGACTGGCTGTGGATGGCCGTCCGCACCGACCCCGACCTGCCACGCCACAAGGGTCTGTCGATGATCCTGGTGCCGGCCGACTCCCCCGGCTTCTCGTACACGCCGGTGCACACGGTCGCGGGCGTCAGCACCAGCGCGACGTACTACGAGGACGTGCGCGTCCCGGCGTCCAACCTGGTCGGCGAGCTCAACGGCGGCTGGTCGCTGATGACCAACCAGCTCAACCACGAGCGGGTCGCGCTCACGTCGGCCGCGCCGCTGACCTACTCGATCGACATGGTCCGGCGCTGGGCGCAGGAGACCAAGAACCCCGACGGCCAGCGGGTGATCGACTCCGAGTGGGTGCAGATCGCGCTCGGCCGGGCGCACGCCCGCACCACGGCGCTCGCGCTGATCAACTGGAAGCTCGCGGCCGACGCCGACGCCGGTGTCGACCTCTCGCCCGCCGAGGCGTCCGCCACCAAGATCTACGGCTCCGAGCTCGCCACCGAGGTCTACCGGTCCCTGATGGAGATCGTCGGCCCCAACGCCGGCATCACCGGCGACTCCGAGGGCGCGGTCCTCGCGGGCCGTCTCGAGCGCTTCTACCGCTCGGCCCTCGTGATGACCTTCGGGGGCGGCACCAACGAGATCCAGCGCGACATCATCGGGTACGTCGGCCTCGGCCTCCCCGCAGCGAAGAGGAGCTGACGAGATGGACTTCCGTTTCACGCAGGAGCAGGACGAGGCCGCCGAGCTGGCGGCCAGCATCCTCAAGGACCGCACCACCAACGACCGGCTCAAGGCCGTGGACGCCGGCGGCGACCGCTTCGACCGCGATCTCTGGGCGGAGCTCGGCTCGGCCGGGCTGCTCGGGCTCGCGCTCCCGGAGGAGCACGACGGCGCCGGGCTCGGCATCATCGAGCTCTGCCGGGTGCTGGTCGAGGTCGGCCGCACGGTCGCGCCGGTCCCGCTCGCGGCCCACGGTCCGGCGTCGCGGCTGATCGCCGAGCTCGGCTCGGACGCGCATCAGCAGCAGTGGCTGCCCGGCGCCGCGTCGGGCGCCAACGTGCTGACCGCAGCCGTGGCCGAGGAGCGCGCCTACTCCCCGGTCCGGCCGACCACCGTTGCGACACCCGACGGCTCGTCGTACGTTCTGACCGGGAGCAAGGCGATCGTGCCGGCCGGCCCGTACGCCGACCTCTTCCTCGTGCCCGCCGAGACGCCGACCGGTGTCGGCGTCTTCCTGGTCGAGCCCGGTGACGCCGGCGTCACCGTGGTCGCGCAGACCTTCTCCGACCGCGACGGCGTGGCCCGGCTCGACCTCGACGGTGCCGTGCTGTCCGGAGACCGCCTCGTCGGCGCGGCCGACGGTGCCGCCGACCAGCGGCTGCGTCAGCTGCTCGTGCTGGCCGGCTCCGCCGAGCAGCTGGGCATCACCGAGGGCGCGCTGAAGCTCACCTCGACCTACGCGAAGACGCGCGAGCAGTTCGGCCGCCCGATCGGCACCTTCCAGGCCGTGTCGCAGCGGCTGGCCGACGGCTACATCGACGTGCTCGCCCAGCGGCTCACGCTGTGGCAGGCCGCGTGGCGCCTCGACGAGGGCCTGCCCGCCGAGAGCGAGGTCGCGATCGCGAAGCTGTGGGCGGCCGACGCCGGCCACCGGCTCGCGCACACGGCGGTCCACGTGCACGGCGGGGTCGGCATCGACCTCGACGGCGAGACGCACCGCTACTTCACGTCGGCCAAGCGCTTCGAGTTCCTGCACGGCGGCGCGACCGAGCAGGCGCTCAACATCGGCCGGATCCTGGCGGCCGAGCCGGCATGACGGGGATGCCCACCGTGCGCGAGCAGCTGCTCGCGCGGGCGGGTGACGACGGCCCGGGGCTGCTCTTCGAGGACGAGTCGTGGAGCTGGGCCGAGGTCGTGCGCGAGTCGAGCGTGCGGGCCGCCGTGCTGTCGACCCTGCTGCCCTCCGGAGAGCCTCCCCACGTGGGCGTGCTGCTGGAGAACGTGCCGGAGTTCGCGTTCCTGCTCGGCGGTGCCGCACTCGGCGGTCACGTGGTCGTCGGGCTCAACCCGACCCGCCGGGGCGAGGCGCTCGCGGCCGACGTACGCCGGGCCGACGTGCAGGTCGTCGTCACCGACGCGGCCCACGCCGACCTGCTGTCCGACGTCGACGTGCCCGTGCTGCCGGTCGAGAGCCCGGACTGGTCGGCGCTGCTCGACGAGCACGCCGCGGCCGCCGTGCCGGACGCCGAGGTCGGACCGGACGACCTGATGATGCTGATCTTCACGTCGGGCACGTCGGGCGACCCGAAGGCCGTCAACGTGACGCAGGCGAAGGTGGCGTATCCCGGGCAGTTCCTGTCCGAGCGGTTCGGCCTGAGCCCGGCCGACGTGGCGTACCTGTCGATGCCGATGTTCCACTCCAACGCGATCATGGCCGGCTGGGGGCCGGCGCTGGCCGCGGGCTCGACGATCGCGCTGGCCCGTCGCTTCTCCGCGTCCGGGTTCCTGCCCGACGTACGCCGCCACGGCGCGACGTACGCCAACTACGTCGGCAAGCCGCTGACCTACATCATGGCGACGCCCGAGCAGCCCGACGACGCGGACAACCCGCTGCGGCTGGTCTTCGGCAACGAGGCCAACGACCGCGACATCGCGGGCTTCGGTCAGCGGTTCGGGTGCGTCGTCGTCGACTCGTACTCGTCCACCGAGAACGCCGTCATCGTGCAGCGGGTGCCGGAGATGCCGCCGGGCTCGCTCGGGCGGCCGCTGGACGGGGTGAAGGTCCTCGACCCCGAGACGATGGCGGAGGTGCCCGACGCCGTCTTCGGGCCCTCCGGCGAGCTCCTCAACGGCGAGGCCGCGACCGGCGAGCTGGTCAACACCACGGGGTCCGGCGCGTTCGCCGGCTACTACAAGGACCCCGACGCCGAGGCCGAGCGGATGCGCGGCGGGATGTACTGGTCCGGCGACCTCGCCTACCGGGACGCCGACGGCTTCGTCTACTTCGCCGGCCGGACCGCCGACTGGCTGCGGGTCGACGGCGAGAACCTCGGTGCGGCCACGATCGAGCGGGTCCTGCTGCGGCACCCCGCGGTCGACGAGGCCGCGGTGTACGCCGTGCCGGACCCGTCGGTCGGCGACCAGGTGATGGCCGCCCTCGTGCTCCGGGGGGCGCTGTCGCCCGCGTCCCTCGAGTCGTTCCTGGCCGACCAGGCCGACCTGTCGCCCAAGGGTTGGCCGGCGTACGTGCGGGTCGTCGACACCCTGCCGCGGACCGCGACCAACAAGGTGCTCAAGCGGGAGCTGGCGGCCGAGGGACCGACACCGGGCGACGGCGTGCTGTGGACGCGCGAGCCGCGAGGCACGGCGTACACCTGTTAATTCATCAGACGTTGATTTATGCTCGGGCCATGCGCCGGGCGGCCGTCGGGACCTTCGTCTTCCTCCTCGCCGCGCCCGGGGTGATGGCGGGTCTGGTGCCGTGGTGGATCACCGGCTGGGCGCGCTCGTCGGCGTCGTACGGCGTGCTCGACGTGGTCGGTGTGCTGCTGGTCGGCCTCGGGGTCGCGATGGTGCTCGACTGCTTCGTGCGCTTCGTGCGGGAGGGCGTCGGCACTCCCGCGCCGATCGCGCCGACCGAGTTCCTGGTGCAGGGCGGGCTCTACCGGCACGTGCGCAACCCGATGTACGTCGGCGTCGCGGCGGTGATCCTCGGCCAGGCGCTCGTGCTGCGCAGCACCGACCTGCTGTGGTGGCTGCTCGTCTTCCTCGCCGCCGTCGTCGCCTTCGTGAAGGGCTACGAGGAGCCGGCGCTGCACGAGCAGTTCGGCGCGTCGTACGACCGCTATCGCGCTGCCGTGCCGGGGTGGCTGCCTCGGCTCACGCCCTGGCGCGGCTGAGCGGTTGTCAGCCGGAGCCCGCGCGACACGCCGTGGGGCCTCGGCGTGTCGTGCGGGTTTCGGCGGCTGACCGGTGAAACCCGCCTCACACCGGCGCCGGCGAGTCGGCGGTGTCGGCCTCGGTGAACGGCGTGCCGCCGCCGAAGGAGTCGGAGACGGCGCGGGCGTCGAGGACCCGGTACGGCGCGGCGGAGCTCGCGGCCCGCGAGCGCAGCGCGTCGAGCGGCACGGTGCCGGCCGAGGCGACGACGACCAGGTTGCCGAGCCGCTTGGCCCGCAGGGTCGCCGGCTCCGCGGTCAGCAGCACGGCGGGGAACGACAGCCGGATGGCCGCGACCGCCCGCCGGGTCCAGCCGAAGGGCGCCCGGTCGGTCAGGTTGAACGCCACGACGCCACCAGGACCGACGACCCGCAGCAGGTCGGCGGCGAACGCCGCCGTCACCAGGGACCCCGGCACCCGCGCGTCGGCGAAGGCGTCGACCACCACGAGGTCGGCGAACGCGTCCCGCAGCGCCGCCACCCCGGCAGCACCGTCCACGTCGCGCACCTTGATGCCGCTGTTGCGCGGCAGCGGCAGGTCACGCCGGACCAGGTCGGTGACGGCCGCCGCCGGTTCGAGCACCACCTGCGCGGACCGCGGGCGGGTCGCCGCGACGTACCGCGGCAGCGTCATCCCGGCGCCGCCGACGTGCACCACCCGCAACGGCGTACCGCTGGGAGCGACAGCGTCGACGACGTCCGCGAGCCGGCGCACGTAGTCGAAGACGATCCGGGTCGGGTCCTCCAGGTCGACGCAGGACTGGTCCATGCCCGACATCCGCAGCACGAACGTGCCGAGCCGGTCCCCCGGCACGATCTCGGCGTCGACCACCACCGCAGCCTCCCACGAGACGTCCCAGGGTCACCCGCAACGGGCCATGGCGCGGGGTGCCGATTCCGCTACGGTCGCGACATGGCCGGACCTGCCGCGGGCACGCAGTCCCGGTGGCACCTGCGCTGGGGCGACCTCGGCCGGGCAGCGCTGGGCATCGTCGGAGCGACCGTCGGCCTGGTGCTCGCGTCCTGGGTGCTGCCCGGATTCGACCTCAGCGGCTGGGAGGACGCCCTTCGTACGGCGATCCTGGTGGCGGTCATCGGCGCCGTCCTCCGGGTGCTCCTCGTCGAGGGCGCGGTCCGCCTCGGCTGGGTCGGGAGCATCCTGCTCGGGCTGCTCGGCCAGGCGCTCGCGGTGTGGCTGGTCGTCTACGCACCCAAAGGACTGTCCGCCGCCGACCTCGGCTGGGCGCTGCTCGCGTCGTGGATCGTCGCGTTCGTCTCGACGTTCTTCGTCTGGGTCGCGACCGCCGGCACCGACGACGCGGTGACGGCATCCCTGCTGCGCCGGGCCCGGCGGCAGCGCGTGACGCTGGACGACCCCGACGTGCCCGGCATCGTCTTCGTGCAGGCCGACGGTGTGCCCTACCCGGTGCTCGACTGGTGCGTGCGCGCCGGCACCCTGCCGACGCTGTCGCGGTGGATCCGCAGCGGCTCGCACCACGCCGTCGAGTGGCGGCCCAAGCTGCCCGCCACCACGCCGGCCAGCCAGATGGGGATCCTGCACGGCACCATCGAGGGCATCCCGGCCTTCCGCTGGGTCGACCGCTCCTCGGGCAAGGTCTACGTCGCCAACCGCCCCGCGGACGCCGCGCTGATCGAGGCCATGCACTCCGACGGCCTCGGGCTGCTCGCCGACGACGGCGTCTCGGTGAGCAACCTCTTCACCGGCGACGCGCCCACGGCGTACGCGACGATGAGCGCGGTCGGCCGGGGCCACGAGACCCGGGAGTCCCGGCGGACGATCTCCACCTTCCTGAGCCGTCCGGCCGGCTTCACCCGCAGCATGACCCGCGCGCTCAGCGAGATCGCCCGTGAGCGGTTCCAGGCGTCCCGCGCCCGACGCCGCGACATCCGACCGCGGGTGCACCGTGGGTGGGCGTTCGCGATGGAGCGCGCGGCGCTCAACGGCGTCGTCCGCGACCTGAACACGACCCTGGTCGCCGACGCGATGCTCAAGGGTCGCCGGAGCGTGTACGTCGACTACGTCGACTACGACGCCGTCGCGCACCACGCCGGCATCCTCCAGCCGGAGTCGCTCGACGCGCTCGCCGGCATCGACGCCGTGCTGGCACAGATCGAGGCCGTCGCTGCCGTCGCGCCGCGGAAGTACCACGTCGTCGTGCTCTCGGACCACGGCCAGTCGCAGGGCGCGATCTTCGCGGACAGGTACGGCGAGGACCTGGCCGCGCTCGTCTCCCGGCTGTCCGACGCGACCGCGATCGCGTCGGTCGAGAACGCAGAGGGCAGCGGTGCGCTGAACTCGATGGTCGCCGGCAACGCTGACCAGGACTCGGTCCTGGGCCGGGCCCTCGACCGCGCGTCGACCCGGATCACGGCCGACACCTTCGAGACCCGCGAGCCAACGAGCGCGAAGCCGGAGGAGCAGTTCCTGGTCTTCGGGTCCGGCAACCTCGGCCTCATCTACGTCGCCGGTGAGAAGCGCAAGCTCACCCTCGACGATCTCGCCGCCCGCTTCCCCGCTCTGGTGCCCGGCCTGGTGGAGCACCCCGGCATCGGCTTCGTCGTCGTCCACACCGACGAGCACGGACCGGTCGCGCTGGGACCGGGTGGCGAGCACCGGGTGCGGGACGACGTCGTGGTCGGGGTGGACCCGTTGGCGACGTTCGGGCCGCACGCGCCCGCGTTCGTGCTGCGCGCCGCCACGATGCCCGAGGCGCCGGACATCTACGTCAACAGCCTGGTCGACGACCTCGACGAGGTCGCGGCCTTCGAGGGGCTGGTCGCCTGCCACGGTGGCCTCGGCGGCTGGCAGGACCGGGGCATGGTCGTCCACCCCGTCGATTTCGAGATGCCGGAGCAGATGGTGGTCGGAGCCGACGCCCTCCACCGAGTCCTGGTCAGCTGGCTGGAGGAATCCGGCCACCGCACCGACCTCACAACGAAGGAGACCCGTGTCTGAGGTGCTGCCTGCCCCGGGCCCGACCGGTCGGCGGAGCTCACGCTTCTTCCTGGCCGGAGCCAACCGGACCCGCCGCCCCGTCGACCTCGCCCTCCTGGTCGGCGGCGTGCTGGTGACGCTCGCCTGCGTTCGGGCCGCCGTCCACCGTGGCGCGCTCGACAGCGCCGTCCGCCATGTCGCCGATGACCTGCCGAGGTGGGTCACCAGCCTGTTCGACGCGACGTACTGGCTGGGCACGATGTACTGCCTGGTCGTGATCGTCGCCGTCGTCGTGACCCTACGGCGACGCGGGCTGCTGCCGCTGACGCTGCTGGTCGCCGTCGCGGCGACCTTCGCTGGTGTCGTGCTCGCGTCGTGGCTCGCCGGCGCGGGCCTGCCCGAGATCGATCCCGGGCCGGTGCGGTCCGGGTCGCCGCACGGCTTCCCGACCCTGCGAGTCGCCGTGATCACCGCGGCGCTGCTGGCGCTGCGCCCGTGGGTCGTGCTGGCCTATCGGCGCTTCCACGTGGCGATCGTGCTCGTGCAGTGCGCCGCGGCCTGGGCCATCGGGATCGCCGGTCCGACCGACGTGCTCGGCGCCCTGGCCATCGGCATCGCGGGCGCCAGCCTCGCGCTCGTGGTCCTCGGCTCCCCCGCCGGCCACCCCGAGCTGGGCCAGGTCGCCGCCAGCCTGAAGGCGTTGCGGCTGGACGTGGCCGACCTGCGCTTCGCCGACGAGCAGCCGTGGGGCGCGCGCATCCTCACCGCGACCTCGCGTGCCGGCGACCCGCTGCTCGTGAAGGTCTACGGGCGCGACGCCACCGACGCCCACCTGGCCGCACGTTGGTGGCGTCGGCTGCTCTACCGCGACCAGACGGCTCCCGGCTCGACCCGGCTCCAGCTGGTGGAGCACGAGGCCCTGGTGACGATCATGGCCGACCGTGCGGGGGTCGGGGTCGACCGCGTGCTGGCGGCCGCGGAGAGCTCCGGCGACGCCATCCTGGTCCTGGGCGCCCCTGCTCCACCGCTGTCGACGCAACCCGAGCTCGCCGACGAGGTGCTCCGGCAGACCTGGGCCGCCGTCGGCCGGCTGCACGAGGCCGGCCTGTGCCACGGCGGCCTCACGCTCGCCCAGGTGGCGCAGGGCCCGACCGACGTGGTCCTGTCCGACTTCGCGGACGGCTCGATCGCCGCCGACGACGCCCAGCGCTCGCAGGAGGTCGCCGTGCTGCTCACCAGCCAGGCCCTCGTGGTGGGACCGGACCGGGCCGTCGACGCCGCGCTGGCAGGGCTCGGCGCCGAGGCGTTGGCGGCCGCGCAGCCCTACCTGCAGCGCGCGGCCATGCCGCGGTCTCTCCGGGCCGACAAGGGCGTCAAGGCCGCGATCGCGGCGGTCCTGGCGATCATCCCGGAGCGCACCGGGACCGAGCCGCTCCCGCCGGCCGAGATCGTACGGGTCCGCCCGCGCGACCTGCTGCAGACCGGGTTCATGCTCTTCGCGGCGTACATCCTGCTCACCACCCTCATCAACCTCGACTGGTCGACCGTCTGGTCGACCTGGCAGAACGCCGGGTGGGCGTGGGTGGTGATCGGCCTCGTGGTCTGCCAGCTCACCTCCGTCGCCGACGCAGGGACTGCGATCTCGACGGTCCGCACCCGGCTCCCGTTGGCGCCGCTGGTGCACCTCCAGTACGCCGTCAAGACGGTCGGACTGGCGATCTCGGCCACGCTGGGCCGGGTCGCGCTCTACACGACGTTCTTCCGCCGGTACGGCGAGGGACCGGCCGCCGCCGTGACCGCCACCGGGCTGGACTCGTTCGCCGCGTCGGTCGCCAACGTGCTCGTGGTGGGAGTCGCCGTGCTGCTCGCGCAGAGCCTGCCCGAGGGCGTCTCGTTGTCCGGTCCCGACAACCTCGACCGGATCGTCGCCCTGCTCGGCGTCGTCCTGGCGCTGTCGGCGATCGCGTTCACGCTGGTCCCGAAGCTCCGCCGCCAGGTCGTCACCATGGTGCGCAGCCTGGCGACCTCGCTGAAGGTCGTCACCGAGAGCCCCGCCCGCGCACTGGGTCTCTTCGGCACCAACCTGCTGTCGCTGATGATCACCGCGCTCTGCCTGACGCTGCTCGTCCAGGGCATGCACCCGACGGGGTCCTACGCGTCGATGCTGTTCGTGGCGGCCGGCGCCTCGCTCTTCGCGAGCCTGGTCCCGGTGCCGGGCAACGTGGGCGTCGGTGAGGCGGCGATCGCGGCCGGCCTGGTCGCGGTCGGCGTACCCTCCGGTCCGGCCTTCGCGATCGCGGTCTCGCAGCGGATGTGCACGACGTACCTGCCGTCGCTCTTCGGCATCTACTCCTTGCGCTGGCTGCGCAAGGAGGACTACATCGACTGACCGGCACCCGGGCATGATCGAACCGTGTTCGACCAGCCGCTGGCCCCCGACCATCCACCGCCCGGCGCGTTACCGGGCGGGGCGCTCGGCGTCGCCGCCGGCCTGCTGCTCGGGCTGATCTGGCTGTACGGCGCGTGGGACGTCGCACTCGCCGTGTCGGCCGTCTTCGCCGGACTCGTGGCCGTCCTCTTTGCGAGCTCGGCACCGTGGCGTCCGTTCGCGACGGCGCTGGTCGCCGCCGCCGGCGTCACCTTCGGCGTGCTCTTCCTGCTCGTGTCCTAGTCGGCCGGTGCCTGCGCGGCGGACTCGCGCGCGGCCCAGCTGAAGACGCCCTGCGACATCGTCGACGCCTCGTGGGCGGCACGGGTCGAGAAGACCTGGGCCCGGACCCCGGCGATGGCCGGGTCGCCCGGCGCGGCCTGGGAGGCGAGCTCGGCCAGGTGACCGGCCAGGCGGTCGTCGCCGGCCGCGAGCACCTCGAGCGCGCGCTCCGCGAGACGACCCGCACCGCCGGAGAGCGACGCGATCTCCGTCGCCAGGTCGGCCGCAGGTGACGGCTTGAGGTGCGCCGGGTCGCCGTCCCACCAGCCGCCGTACAACCGCCACACGTTGCGGACGACGAACTCCGGCTCGTCGTACACGGGCCGCAGGTAGGGCCGGTCCAGCAGGTGCTGCGGACCGCGGACGGCGTGCACGATCTCGTCGAGGCGAGCGCCCGCGTTCATCATCGCGACGGTCTCGTCGTGGAGGTGGTCGAGCAGGTCGGCGCTGTCGGTCAGTGCCTGCCGGATCCGGTCCGCGCCCATGACGGGGACGCCGTGCCCGGGCAGCATGATCTCGGCGCCGAGCCCGGCCATCGTGCGCAGGCCCGCCGCCCACTCCCGCGGGTAGCGCTGCACCTTCTGCGGGTTGCCGGCGTTGGGCGAGGCCCAGATGAAGAGGTCGCCGCAGCAGAGCACCTTGCGCTCGGGCACCCAGGTGTAGGTGTGGTCGTCGGTCTCGCCGCGGCAGTGCGTGAGCTCGAGGTCGAGGCCGCCGACCTGGAGCCGGGTCGCGACGGCGTACGTCTCGTCGGGGTAGCGGTACTCCCGTGGCCAGCGCAGGTCGGGCAGCCCGAACTGGCGCTGGTTGATCACCTCGTTGTAGCCCGCGGTGAGGACGTAGCGGTCGAACCGGGCGGGCATCGCCTCGTGCGCGACGACCCGGGGCGCCGCCCAGCCCTGCTGCCGGGCCTCCTCCTCGAACGGCCCCACGCCGAAGACGTGGTCGATGTGGCCGTGCGAGAAGACGGCCGTGTGGAGGCGCGTGGTGTTCCACCGGCGCAGGGTGGTGTGGACGTGCTGGGCGAACGGCGGGCTGCCGGTGTCGACCAGCGCGAGCCCGTCGTCGGTGGCGAGCGCCGAGACGTTGGCGAAGGCGGGGACGAACGCGACCCCGTCGGCGACCTCCTCCGCCTCACCGGACAGCGAGAACGGGTGGGTGTCCTCGATGCGGCGTACGCCGGTCCACAGGTCGTCCGCGATCTGCAGGATGCTCATGGCAGACAGGGTGTCAGTTGTTGAGGGCCGCGTCAGCAAGCAGCGCGGTCACGCCACCGACCATCACCCGGCGGGCCCGGCTGATCGACATCCCGCGGCGTACCCGCAGGTCCTCCATCGTGTCGAAGGAGCACAGGGCGTCGATGCAGACGAGCAGCGCCTCGGCACGCGACTTGCTGAGCACGGCGACCTCCGGCTCGAACTGCGCCGCGACCTGGGCCGCGAGCAGCTTGCGCCGTTGGTCGACCTGGTCGGCGATCTGCGGCGAGAACGGCGCCCGCAGCATGGCCGCCCGGACCGTCGGGGCGAGCTTGCTGTGGATCACCAGACGCTGGTTGACCAGCGCGAGCACGCGCTCCTCCCGCGTGCCCTCACCGAGGTTGCCCAGCGCGTAGAGCTCGCCGACGAGCGCGATCCGGCGCTCGATCGCGAGGTGCAGCAGCGCCTCGGTGTCCTCGAAGTAGCGGTAGACCGAGCGCAGGGACACCCCGGAGCGGGCGGCCACGTCCTCGACGGACGGTGAGAAGTTCCCTTCGACGAACATCTCGTGGACGGTGTCCAGCACGGCGTCGCTGTTGCGACCCCGCCGTGCCGTGCGCCCGTCCCCTTGCTTGGTCATGTGCGAGAGGGTACGGCGTAGGAGGCGTCGGAGCGAGACGTACTCTTGAGCATCTTTTGGCAACCTAGTGCCAAAAGGTCGTTGACATGGGGGCGCACGTCCGGCGAGCATCACCAGGACGTGTCGGCCCGGGTCGACGGCCAACGATGCTCGACCACGGCTCCCGGAGGACCGTCTATGACCGACCTGCCCGGGGTGTTCGGCACCGTGGCGCCGTACATCGACGACTACGGCTACGTCGCCGTCGCGCTGATCATCTTCCTCGCGAACCTCTCGCTGCCCGTGCCTGCCGAGGCGACCCTGGTCGTCTCCTCGATCTACACGGTGTCCGGTGACCTCAGCCTGCTGCCGGTGCTGGTCGTCGCGTGGCTGGCGGCCGTGCTCGGGGAGTGCGCGGCGTTCGCGGTCGGACGGTACGGCGGCCGCCCGCTCGCCATCCGTCTCGGGCGGCGGTTCGGGGTGACCCACGACCTGCTCGACCGGGCCGAGGGGTTCTACGCCCGTCGCGGCACGGTGACCGTGGTCGTCGGCCGGTTCATCCCGCTCCTGCGACGCGCCAACGGGCTCGTCGCCGGCATCACGGGCATGGTGTGGCACCGGTTCGTGGTCGCCAACATGGTCGGCGCCGTGGTCTGGGTCGCCATCTGGACGACGGTCGGGCGGCAGGCCGGCAACCACATCGACACGGTCAACACCATCCTCGAGCGGTTCGCACCGATCCTCGCGCTCCTCCTGGTCCTGCTGATCGTCGCGTACGTCCTCCGTCGGCGGCGCCGTCGCCGGTCCGGCCGCCCTGTCGAAGACGCCTCGGACGTCGATCCCGAGGAGCAGAACCCATGATCGAGATCACCCTCCTGGGCACCGGGAGCCCACTCCCGGACCCGCACCGGGCCGGACCGGCCACGCTGGTGCGCGCCGGGGGGAAGACGTTCCTGGTCGACGCCGGCCGCGGCGTCGTCATGCGCGCCGCGGCGGCCGGCTCGGGGGCCGACCAGCTCACCGCCGTGCTCCTCACGCACCTGCACAGCGACCACCTCACCGACCTCGGCGACCTGGTGACCACCCGGTGGATCACCACCTTCACGCCGTCGCCGCTCCTGGTCGTCGGCCCGCCCGGCACCCGCGTCGTCGCGGACGGGGTCCTGCAGTCGCTCTCGGCCGACATCGGCTACCGGACGGCCCACCACGTCGACCTGGACGGCCCGCCGCCGCTCCACGTCCGCGAGGTCGGGCCCGGCGTCGTCTGGGACGACGGCGACGTGATCATCCGCGCCGGCGCCACCGACCACCGCCCGGTGGAGCCCACTCTCGCCTTCCGGATCGAGTACGCCGGCGCCTCGGTCGTGATCGCCGGCGACACCGTGCCCTGCGAGCCCCTCGACCTGCTCTGCGCCGGCGCCGACGCCCTGGTCATCACCGCGCTCCGCCGGGACCTGCTGGAGCCGATCCCGCTCCCCCGCCTCCAGGACATCCTCGACTACCACTCGAGCGTCGAGGACGCGGCGACGACCGCGGCCCGGGCCGGCGTCTCGGCGCTCGTGCTCACCCACTACGTCCCAGCGCTCGTGCCCGGCACCGAGGACGAGTGGCGGGCCATCGCCGCCCAGCACTTCTCCGGCCGGGTCGAGCTCGGCGACGACCTGCACCGCATCGAGATCGGCTGAGGCCGACCGCCCGTCACCGCGCATCGGGCCGGTCGCGCAGCGTCCGCAGTCCGGCGCGGATCTCGTGGACGAGGATCCCCGGCTGTTCGAGCGGAGCGAAGTGGCCGCCGCGGTCGGCTTCGCCGTAGTGGACCAGGTCGCTGTAGGCATCTTCGATCCAGGTGCGCGGCAACCGGGGGATGTCTCGCGGGAAGACGGTCACGGCCACCGGCAGGGCGAGCTTCGGACCGGCCATGGTGGCCGACCGGTTGTCCCAGTAGATGCGGGCGGACGAGGCGGCGCTGTTGGTGAACCACGAGACCGAGATGACGTCCAGGATGGCGTCGACGCTGAGGGCGTCCTCCGCCAGTCCGCGGTTGTCCGTCTTGGACTGGTACTTCTCGTAGATCCAGGCCGCCTGCCCGGCCGGCGAGTCCGCGAGCGCGATGCCGACGGTCTGCGGCTTCGTGCCCTGGAGGTGGTTCGATCCCCCGAGCGGTCCGCCGTAGTAGGCCAGACCGTCCACCGCGCGCTGCTCCTCGGGTGTCAGCACGTCGGGGATCTCGTCCGGGAAGGCGTACGGCGTGTTCAGGTGGATCCCGAGCAGGCCTGCGGGCCGCAGCGCGCCGAGAGCCGTCGTCACTGCCCCTCCCCAGTCGCCGCCGTGCGCCGTCCAACGCCGGTAGCCGAGCCGGCCCATGAGCTCCGCCCAGGCTGCGGCGATGCGGTCCACGTCCCAGCCGGTCCCGGTCGGCTTCCCGGAGAAGCCGAACCCGGGCAGCGACGGGATGACGACGTCGAAGGCGTCACCCGCATCCCCACCGTGCGCAGCAGGGTCGGTGAGCGGCCCGATCAGCTTCCGGAAGTCGGCGTTGGAGCCGGGCCACCCGTGGGTGAGGAGCAGCGGCATCGCACCGGCGTTGCCGGACCTGACGTGGATGAAGTGGATGTCGACCTCGTCGATCGTGGTCACGAACTGCGGGAAGGAGTTGAGCTCGGACTCGAAGCGGCGCCAGTCGTACTCCTCCGCCCAGTAGGAGACGAGCGACCTGGCATCGTCCAGGCGCACGCCCTGCGACCAGTCGGCGACGGTCTCCGCGGCCGGCCAGCGGGTCCGGGCCAGCCGCTGGGTGAGGTCGTCGACATCGGCCGCCGGGACCGCGACGCGGAAGGGGCGGATGTCGGTGGAGGTGAGGTGGGAGGTGTTCATCTGCGGCTCTCCTGAGGTCGGTCCGAGTGCGCGACGGGAATTGCACACGCGTGTGCAATGTACGCTATCTGCACACGCGTGTGCAATGCTGTGACCATGCCGAGAGAAGCCCGGAGCGACACACGAGAGCGGATCCTCGACGTAGCGATGGAGGTCCTCGGGTCCAACCCGGGCGCGGGCATGGGTGAGGTGGCCACCGCCGCCGGCGTGGTCCGACGGACCGTCTACGGCTACTTCCCGTCCCGGTCCGACCTCGTGCTCGCGCTCACGGAGCGCGCCGTGAGCGAGATCGCCGCCGTGCTTGCCGGGAGCGCCGCCGACCACGAGGCCGCCGACGCGGCCTGGGTCGACTTCATCGCACGCCTCTGGCCTCTCGTCCGTCGCTACCGGGTGCTGGTGGTGCTGCGTCGCGGCGAGTTCGGCGAGGACATCCACGCCCTGCTCGGGCCGGTCGAGGGAGCACTCACCGACCTGGTCCAACGGGGCCAGGATGCCGGGAGCTTCGCCCATCACCTGCCCGCGGACGTGCTCAGCCGCGTGGCCTGGTCGGCGGTCTTCGCCATCGCGGACAACGACCTGTCCAGCGGGACCCTCGACGTCACCGCGCCGACCATGACGACCCTGCTCATGCTCGGCGTCCCGGACGCGCGCGCACGAGCGCTGCTCGGGGGGCTCCACGGCGCCGTGGCCGAGCACCGGGTCGGCGAGGCGGACGCGTGAGGCGCGAGTACGTCGTCACCCTCTCCGAGGCCGAGGTGACCCGACTCAGGGAGTTCGACAACAAGACCGACGCCGCGAAGCACTGGCCGCTGGGGCCCAACCGCAGCTTCCGACGCACGAACGGATCGACGTTCGTCGTCAAGGAGTACTCCGGCTCGCCCCTGGGCAGCGCGTACGTGATGACCCTTGGGGAGGCGACCCTCCTGGAGGGCAGCAACCAGGTGCTCGTCACCGTCAGGACGAAGGCCCACGGCTTCGGCTACCTCCTGATCATCGGCGGCGTCGTCGTTGCGCTCGCCACGCCCCGCGAGGGCATCGCCGCCATCCTCATGGGTGTGTTCCTCGTGGCGGCCGGCTGGTTCCTGTTCGTCAGGCGTCCCGGCGAGGAGGACGACCTCGACCAGGTCGAGCAGGTGCTCCGCGCCGAGATCCGGGGCCACTGGCAACCGGTCGATGCGGACCCGGAGGCGGCGTACACCGACCGCCCCGCACCGAGCTCGAGACGGCCAACCGGCTGACCAACTTCCTGCACAGGGACGACCTCGACAGCAGCCCTGCGGAGCCGGCCGGGTGGTCGGTGACCAACCTCCTGCCGGCGCGCACCGTCCTCGACGGCGGGGCCGTCCACGTACGCCGCTACGGCCAGCTCCTCGCGACCATCCCCGCCGAGTCCGTCACCTTCGCGCAGATCTCGTGGGCGCCGGACGTGATCAACGAGCTCCCCGCTGTCGAGACCTGGGTCGTGGACGACGTCGGACGCCCGCTGGCCGTGGTCGCCTGGGACACCCGGGTCGAACGCCAGGCCCGGCAAGCCGGACTGCGCGTACGGCGCTTCGCGCACAGCATCAACCTCGACGTGATCCCCCACGTCTGGCCGGGCCGGCCCATCCGTCCCGTCGACGTCCACGTCGACCCCGCTGCGCACGCGTAGGTCGACGGGGTCTACTCGGCGCCGGGGAAGCCCTGCTGCCGCCAGGCCTCGTACGTGACGACGGCCGCGGAGTTCGACAGGTTGAGGGACCGGCGGCCGCCCACCATGGGGATCCGGAGCCGGTCGGTGACTCGGGCGTGGCTCAGCACGTCGTCCGACAGGCCGCTGGGCTCGGGCCCGAAGAGCAGCACGTCGCCGGGCTGGAACTCGACGTCGGTGTACCAGCGGGTCGCGTGGGCCGTGAACGCGAAGACCCTGGACGCCGCCAGCTCCGCGCTGCCCAACGCGGCGTCGAGGTCCGCGTGGACCACGACGGACGCGAGGTCGTGGTAGTCCAGCCCGGCGCGCTTCAGCTTGGGCTCCGACAGGTCGAACCCCAGCGGCTCGACCAGGTGCAGGGTCGCTCCGGTCCCGGCCACCAGCCGGATGGCGTTGCCGGTGTTGGGCGGGATCCGGGGCTCGAAGAACATCACGTGGAACACGGCTCATACCACCCCGACGTCAGAACTGGTCGGCCCGGCGCAGGGGCTTCGGGCGGCCGTCCGGGTCGTGCACCAGCTGGTAGAAGGGGCGCGCGACCAGTCGCGTCAGCGGCCCCACCTCGGGCGGGGAGAGCCGGCGGAGCCGGCCTGGCGGACGGGGTCCCTGACGACCCGCGGCGTACCAGTCGTCGAGGGCGGCGGCGCTCGCGGCGTACGCCGCGAACATGTCCGTCGCCTCCACGCAGTCGGCCATCGCGTCGTCGGGGCTGCGGTCGAGGTGCTCGGCGGCCAGCTCCAGGCGCAGGCTCCGCGCGTAGTCGCCGGCGGTGTCGACCACGACAGCTGACAGCTCGGAGTCGTGGGTCCACGACCGGCGGTTGAAGTTGTCCGAGCCGATGCTGGCCCAGGTGTCGTCGATGAGGCAGGTCTTGGCGTGGACGTAGATCGGGGTGCCTGCGTGGTTCTCGATCCCGTAGACGGCGACCCGGTCAGGGGCCGCGCGCTGCATGTCGAGCATCGCGCGGCGGCGGCCGACGAGCTGGGCGGTGCGGCTGAAGCCCTCGACATCGGGGTGCAGCGGGACCACGACGATCACGTGCAGGTCGGGGTGGTTGCGCAGCGCGTCGCTGAAGACGTTGCCGACGTGGTCGCCCCAGAGGTACTGGTCCTCGACGTAGATCAGCCGCCGCGCCCGCTCGACCGCCTTGGTGTAGCCGCGGGCCACGCTGCGCTCGCCGCCGCGGGCGAAGTCGTAGTCGCGGCCGTGGCGGAGGTTGGGGTAGGTGCGGAGCAGCTGGACGGCGTGGGTCCCACCCGGCACCGGGGGCGGCGGGGGCTGCTGCTCGGGGAGCGGGTCCGGCGTGGTGTCGAGGCCGCGCAGCCGGTCGCGCAGCAGGATCACCGGGCTGCGGCTGAGCGTGGTCGGGTCCTCCCAGCGCTCTCGGAAGACCGTCTCGACGTCGTACACCGCGGGCCCGGTGATGGCGGCCTGGATGTCGTGCCAGGGCGGGGTGTCGCCGTACTCCTCCGCCAGGTTGTCCTGGGCCTGGGGGTCGCCACCGTGGTCGCGGTCGTCGCGGCGCGAGTGGCACAGGTCGATCCCGCCGACGTACGCGATGTCCCGGCTCGGGTCGTCGCGGTGCCGGATCACCACGCACTTCTGGTGGTGCGACCCCCCGGTCCGCACCCGCATGTCGAGGATGGCCTCGGCGCCGCGCCGCTGGAGGGCGCGGCCGAGGCGGAGGTTCTCGTCGGAGTTGAAGCCGATGGCGCTGGTGTGCGAGCGCCACACCAGGCCGCGCACGTCGACGCCGCGCTCGTCGGCCCGGCCCAGCACGTCGACCACCTCGCTGCCCGGCCGACCGGTGAGCTGCTCGTCCGCGTCACCCTGCCAGTCGGTGAAGAGGACCAGGTCGCCCTCGCGCGTCGCCTCGATGCGGTCGAACAGCTCGGAGAAGTACGTCGACCCGTGCACGAGCGGGCGGACCAGGTTGCCCTCGGACCACGCCACCCCCGGCGGATGGACGTCGTCGAGGCGGGTCGCGGGGTTGCCCCGCTCCTGCTGGGTCAGGAACCAGTCCCCCACGTCGCCGAGCATCCGGTCAGTCTGCCTCAGTCGGCGAAACGCGAGGACACAGGCCGCGCCGCCGCTACCTTGTCACCCGTGACCACGACCCTCGCCGCGGCGGACCTCACGTCTCGCCAGGGCCTCGGGCCGGTCATCGGTGTGCACGTCGCGCTGCTCGCCGGTGGTGCGGTCGCGCTGGCTCTCGACCCGCCCGCACAGGGCTGGTGTGTCTTCGCGTGCGTCGTGGCGTACGTCGTGGGGCTGCTCGCGGTGTGCCGCGTGACGGGTCGCGCCGACCTGCTCTCCCTGGCCGGCTTCCTGGCCCTGGTCTCGGTCTTCCAGGTGCTGCCGGACTGGGTGCTCGCCGACCTGGTGGGCACGTTGCGCTTCCCCGACACCGGAGGGCCGCGGGTCGACGACGTGATCCCGCTCGCGATGGCGGCGATGTGGGTCGCTCCCCTCTTCGCCGCGGTCGCCCTCAGCGGCGGGCGCCCCGGCAGGGCTGCCGTGCTCTCCGGGGTGGTGTTCCTCGGCGCCGAGATCCTCGCGCCCACGCTCGGGCTCTGGGAGCCGGCCGGGGACACGCACCGCCTGCTCGGCGTCGCCGTCTACGTGGTCCCGGCCGAGGCGGCGCTCGGGTGGGCCGCGGCCACGGCGTACGCCCTGGTCCGGAACCGCTCCCTGCCCACCCGCGTCGGTGCGGCGCTCGCGGTGTCGACGTTCTACCTCGGTGCGCTCGTGCTGTCCCACTTCGTCATCGACGTCGCCGGCTGGCGCCTGACCGCCTGACCGGCCGGCGTCAGGCCTCCTCGGGGTGCTCCTCGACGGTGCGCGAGTCGGTGAGGGTGAGAGCGCCGTACCCGGCAACGAGCCCGACGACGACGGCGAGCAGGCCGTAGGTGATCCGTTCGCCGTGGAAGAACGAGGCAACGAGGTCGCTGCTCCAGACGCCGGCGGGCAGCTGGGTGGTGACCAGTGCGGCGATCGCGGTGCCGACCACGGCGGTGCCGATGCTGGTGCCGACCTCCTGGGCGGTGTCGTTGAGCGCGGCGCCGATCGAGGTGCGGTTGCTCGGCATCGCGTCGACGAGCGCGACCGCACAGATCGTCATGACGGTGCGCAGGCCGATGGTCATCACCACCATGAAGAGGGCGATGGCGGCGTACCCGTGGTCGACGGCCCAGGACATGCCACCGACGCCGCCGGCCAGGAAGACCGCGCCGATGAAGGTGGCGATGCGGTGGCCGAACCGCTTGACGAGCCACTCCGTGAAGGGGGTCGCGGCGATCATCGTCACGATCATCGGCAGGTTGGCCAGCCCGGCCCGCACCGGGCTCCAGCCGTAGGCGAACTGGAAGTGCAGGATCAGCCCGAACATCACGCTCGCCATCGCGATCGAAGTCCCGACCTGGGCGATCGCGGCGCCGCGGACGGTGCCGGTGGTGAAGAGGCCGAGGTCGAGCATGGGTGCGGCGCTGCGGCGCTCGTGCCAGACGAACGCGATGCCCGCCAGGACGGCGCCGACCATCGACGCGAGGGTGATCGCGGAGAGCCAGCCGTGCTCGACGCCGCTGGTCAGCGACCAGCAGGCCAGGCCGATGGCGGTGATGCTCAGCCCGGCGCCGGGCAGGTCGAGCGCGTCGTTGGTGAGTCCCGCCGGGTCGTCCGGCGCGACCCCGAGGCGTACGCCGATGCACGCGATCAGCGCGATCGGCGCGTTGATGACCAGCAGCCACTCCCAGCGCACGTGGGCGAGTGCGGTGCCGCCGAGCAGCGGCCCGAGGATGAAGCCGGACATGCCGACGACCATCATCAGGGTGATGGCGCGCATCCGCAGCGCCTTGTCGTCGAAGAGCCGGAAGACCAGCGAGTTGGTGATCGGCGCCATCATCGCGGCGGCGACGCCGAGGGCGGCCCGCAGGCCGATCAGCTCCCCCGCGCTGGAGGCGAAGACGACCAGCAGGCTCAGCGTGCCGAAGACAGCGAGCCCGACCTGCAGCACGCGGCGGCGGCCGAACCGGTCGGCGATCGACCCGGCGGTGAGGAGCAGCCCGCCGAAGGTCAGCGAGTACGCGCCGGTGACCCACTGCAGCGCGGTCGTGCCGCTGCCGAGGTCGCGGCCGATGGTGGGCAGCGCGATCGACAACAGCGTGTTGTCGACCATCTCGACGAAGAAGGCCAGGCACAGGGCGGCGAGCGGGATCCAGGCCGCGCGCAGCGACGGGTAGGTGCGCGACGCGGCGGGAGTCGGGGTGGTGGTGGTCATGGGATGACCGTAGGAAGGGCCGCCTTCACCCCGGTTTCACGTCGCCTTCACCGGTTTCACCACGAAGTCCCGAGGCGGCCTAGCCTGGGTGGATGACGCCGGAAGAGGTGGGCAGGTACGCCGAGTCGCTCCCCCAGGTCAAGCGCAAGGGGACGGAGCAGAGACCCGCGTGGTACGTCCACGACCGCCTCGTCGTACGCCTCCAGGACGCCGGCACGGCGGTGATCCGGGTCCCGCTGAGCAAGCGGGAGGCACTGCTCGAGAGCTACCCGGACAGCTTCGGCGTACCGCCCCGGATGGAGGCCCACCACAAGGTCGAGGCCTACCTCGACGAGGCGGATCCCGACGGCGTCCGCGCGGCGATCGACCTCGCCTGGGAGATGCAGCGCCGCTGAGGTCGCGTATCCAGCACCGCGACCACCCGCTCCTCCTGGGTGCCACGCCACCTCTCGGGCATGGCTCAACCATGAGGAGTGACCACCATGTCCTACACCTTCACCGGCCGACTCATCGGCCTGCTCTGCGACGACTGCTCCGAGCCGCTGGTCGGAGCGACGATCCACCTGGTGCGCAGCGCCAGCGGCACCATCAGCCGCGACGCCGCCGCCGACCCGAAGCACACCGCTGTCCTGCTCGAGGAGTCGACGGCGGACGCCCGGGTCACCGACCAGCTCGGCGAGGGCGTCGTCGGCGAGGACGGGTCGTTCCGGGTGCAGCTCTCGGAGAGGTACGACGGCGGCGAGGCGTTCGACGTCGACGTCTTCTGCGGCTCGATGACCGGCCACTCGGCCACGCCGAAGCCGCTGTCCTTCACCCTGACCACGCTCGCCCCGCAGTGGCGCCAGACCAAGGACGGCTTCGAGGCGGCGTGGTCCTACGAGATCCCCCACCGCATCTGGTGCGGGATCCGCGGCCGGCTGGGCTGGTGGTCGATCTGCGGGCACGTGCACGTGTGCGACACCAAGATCGCCGTGCCCGGCGTGAAGGTCAGCGCCTTCGACGTCGACTGGCTGCAGGACGACCCGCTCGGCAGCGCCGTGACCGACGCAGGCGGGCACTTCCGCATCGACTACACCGCCGACGCGTTCAAGCGCACGCCGTGGTCGCCGAGCCTCAACATCGAGCTGGTCGCGGGACCGGACGTGTACTTCCGCGTCGACGGGCCGACCGGCGTGCTGCTGCAGGAGCCGCGTTCGCGGGGACGCCAGGGCGACCGGCAGAACGTCGGTCCCTGCTTCTGCGTCGACCTGTGCGTGAAGGACGCGCCGGGCGGCACCGACCAGCCCTACCCGTGGTTCGACCACATCGGTGGCTACAAGACCGTCACCGGGTTCGACAGCGCGGCCGGCGGGACGGGCCGCACGTTCGGCGACGACCGGGCGTTCTACTCCGGTCTGCGGCTCAACGGAGTCCTGGGCAGGCAGTTCAGCGGGCAGCCGGCGGAGTACCGCTTCGAGTTCGACACCGGTGCGGGCTGGCAGCCGGTGCGCCCGGCCCAGATGGTCGCCATGCAGATCGGCACCTGGCAGCGCCTCACCGGCTCGTTCCCACCCGTGGAGACCAAGTCCGTCGTCGTGCTCGGCGCCAACGGACCGGACCAGATCGCGGTCGTCCCCGACGCCGACGGCTGGGTCGCCGTGCCGCAGGACAACAGCCTGACCACAGGCCTCTTCGTGCCCAACAACAACCTGATCGGCCTCAACAGCGCCGCCCTGTCGGCCCAGACCCACAACGTCGCCGGCGTCGTCGCCGGGCAGAGCACCGCGCCGGCCGGCCTCGCCGCCGACGAGTACGTCGCCCTGCGGATGGTGCTGCGGGTCGTCGGCCAGCCGCCCACCCAGGTGCAGGCGGGGATCGCGGAGCGCGTGGCGTTGGCCAACACGACGTACGACCAGGTGCAGAAGCACGGCTCGTGGGTGCCGACCCGGGTCGACGGCCAGCTCGGGGTGGTCAGCATCGACATCCAGCAGCTCGTCGGCCAGGGCTGCGCGCGCATCACCGACGCCCTGGACGTGAACTACACCGCCGCACACCCCAACCTCGGCAGCATGTCGTTGACGATCACCGGACCGGGCGGGCCGTACCACTACGCGCTGCCGCCGATCACCGAGGACTACTTCGGCTCGGTCGGCACCCTGCTGAACAGCGCCGACCTGCCCGTCGTGATCTCGTCGCTCCCCAAGTGCAGCTACCTCCTGGGGGGCTCGATCGGGCTGCTGCTCACCACGGGCGACTCGGTGCCGTTGCCCCTCGGCGACCAGATCGCGTTCACGACCGAGTGACGGCGTCCGGGCGCGGCGCTCGGTCTCAGACGCCCTAGCGAACACCTCCACCATCGCGTGCGCTCGTACCAGGCGTTGAAGAGGTTGGACTCGTTCTCCACCGAGCAGGCGCGCGCGAAGGACCGAGCACCACGCCGGCGAGTCCGGTGATGAGTTCTCCGGCCCCCGTCCGTCGTACCTGCGAGACGACGAGACGGAAGGATGACGCGATGAGCACGGACGTACGACTGGAGGAGCTGGGCGTGAGCGCCTCGGGCTGCCGGAGCGGCTGCCTGCGGACGGCACGGAGTGAGGCCGCTGGTCCTCACGAGCCTCCGCGCCGTACGACGTACGACGGTCAGTTGATGATCTGGCCGCGTTCGTCTGCGCGGAGAGCCGCCAGGCGCTCGCGCCATGCCTCGAGGGCCTCGGGCGTCTGGCGGGTCCAGTCGGCGACCTCGCCCAGCACCCTCAGCGGTTCCGCGCTCCGGTAGGACCGGGTGGGGTTGCCGGGGAACTTCTTGTCGGTCACGTTCGGGTCGTCCTCGAACGCACCGGTGGGCTCCACGGCGTACACCCGCGGAGCGCCCTCGCCCACCGCGAGCTCGGCGGCGAGCCCGGCACCGTCGCGCAGGGCGGTGAAGTAGATGTGGTTCATCACGACCTCGGGCCGGTAGTTGGACCGGAAGCCGGGGGTGAGGAGATCGCCGACCCGCAGGTCGGCCTTCGTCCCGTGGAAGAACGGCCCCTCGTCCAGCACCTGGCTCATGACGTCAGCCTAGGCAGTGGGCCGGACGCACGAAGGGCCCCGACCGCAGCTGCGGTCGGGGCCCTTCGAGGTGAGTCAGGAGACGCGGACGTTCTCAGCCTGGGGACCCTTGGGGCCCTGGGCGAGGTCGAACTCGACCTTCTGGTTCTCATCGAGGGACTTGTAGCCACCCGACTGGATCGCGGAGAAGTGGACGAACACGTCCTCGCCGCCGCCATCCTGCGCGATGAAGCCGAAACCCTTTTCGGCGTTGAACCACTTGACGGTTCCAGAAGCCATGATCTTTTCCCTTGTTTCGTGTCAAGGGCGGTGTGCCCTGGACCTGCTGAAGACACCTGTGCTGATGTCCAGCGAACCGAAAACCAGGAGTACGAGATACAAGCCGCACATCGTGTGCGGCCAGGACGACCATGTGCAGCCGTCCCTTCAACAACACCCACCCTAGGGCATCGGGAGGAAGATCGGGGCTTCGGCGTCCGTCGGCGCGGCCTCGGCTCGCTGGACGGGCCTGGAAACATGGCGCGCATGGCCTTGCCCACCCCCACGCTCCACACCGCTCGCCTGCGGCTGCGGCCCTTCACCGACGCGGACGCGGACGCCCTCTTCGCCCTCCACAGCGACGCCCACGTGCTGCGCTACTGGGACTCCCCGCCCTGGACCGAGCCCGCCCGCGCCGAGCGCTTCCTCGCGACCTGCCGGACGCTGGCCGAGGAAGGGAGCGGCGCGCGGCTGGCCATGGACCGGGTCTCCGACGGCGCCTTTGTCGGGTGGTGCTCGCTGAGCCGGTGGAACCCCGACCACCGCAGCGCGGCGATCGGCTACTGCCTCGGCGAGGCGGCGTGGGGCCAGGGCTACGCCACGGAGGCGGCGTACGCCGTGCTGCGGTGGGCGTTCGACACGTTGGACCTCAACCGGGTGCAGGCCGAGACGGACACGCGCAACACGGCGTCCGCCCGGGTGCTGGAGAAGCTCGGCTTCGTGCGTGAGGGGACGCTGCGCGAGGACTGCGTCGTCAACGGCGACGTGTCGGACTCGTGGGTCTACGGCCTGCTCAGGCGGGAGTGGCGCTGAGGACGGGGCCGGAGCCTCGGCAGCACGGCCGGGACGCGCGCCGCGTAGGCGTCGTACGCCGGGCCGAACGTGCGCCGCAGGTCGCGCTCCTCGAACCTGACCCCGACGGCGACGTACGCCGTCGCCGCGGCCGCGAAGAGCAGGTGCGACGCCCCCAGGTGCGGCGTCGCCCAGAAGGCGAGGAGCAGGCCGGTCATCAGCGGATGGCGCACCACGGCGTACATGCCGGTGACCTCGAGCTCGGTGGTCGCCGCGGCCGGCCGGGGTGGCAGCCACCCGGCCTGGCGGAGGCCGGTCAGCTCGAAGTGGTCGACGGCGTACGTCGCCGCGACGGCGAGCAGCCAGCCGGCCCCGAAGAGCGTCCACAGGACGACCGCGGCCGGGCCGTCGACGTGCCACACCTGGCCACCGAAGGGCTGCCACAGCACGAGCAGCAGCGCGAGGCAGACGTCGGTGGCGAGGACGTACGTCGTCCGCTCGAGCTCGACGGGGATGCGCCGGCGCAGGCGTGCCTTGACCGAGGGCCGCGCCATCACCGAGTGCTGCAGGGCGAAGAGCAGCACGAGCGCCAGGTCGGTCGTCACGGCGAGCCAGGTGCTGGTGCGGGCCGGCCCGTCCACCGTGCGCGGCACGACGACGTCGGCGAGGAACGCCACCATCCAGAGCATGACGGCGTTGAACCCCAGCCAGGCGAGGGCGGACAGGGTCAGGGCGGAGGGACTTCGCTTCATGTCCCGATGCTCCGACGGCCGACCGGGTGGGCGCAGCCGTGGAACTACCGCACGTGGGGCCCGCGCGCGACGTACCAGGCGGCGACCTGCGCACGCGAGCGGAACCCGAGGCGCAGCCGGATGCGCTCGACGTGCGACTCGGCCGACCGCTCGGTGATGTGCAGCCGCTCGGCGAGCTCGCGGTTGGTGAGGCCCTCGGCCACCAGGGCCGCGACCTCCTCCTGACGCGGGGTGAGCCCGGTCGGCACCGACCGCCGCAGCCTCGGCAGGCCGAGGAAGCGGCGCACCTCGTGGACGACCGCCTCGGAGTCGCCGAACGCCGGCAGGTGCGAGCGGCCCTCGAGCTCCACCAGCCGGGCGTCGCGGATCGCGTCGGCGAGCAACCGGCTCTGCGCGGCCGGCGCCGCGCGGTCGTCGCGGCGGTGCAGCACCAGCGTCGGCGCCTCGACCGTGGGCAGTGCGGCCGACACGTCCAGGTCGTAGGCGAGCCGGAGGAGGGCGACTGCCGTCTCGGCCGACGAGGCTGCCCGCTGGTACGCCGCCTGCGCGCGCCGGGTCCCGGCATCCGCGTCCGGGGCGAAGAGGTCGGTGAGCAGGTCGGAGCCCAGGCCCCAGTGGGTCGCGAGCAGCCCGAGGATGTGGTGCCTGCTGTCGTCGTCGCCGATGGCGCTGCCGGTCGCCCACCCGCCGTACAGGACCAGCCTGGTGACCGTCGCCGGCCGCTCCGCCGCCCACTGCGCCGCCACCGCCGCGCCCAGCGACCAGCCGAAGAGGTCGAACTCCCCCGCGCCGACCGCCTCGGTCACCGCCCGGATCGTGGCCAGCTCCAGCGCCATGGTCCGCGGCCCGTCGTACGGGTCCGAGAGCCCGCACCCGGGGCGGTCGTAGCGCACCAGCGTCCGGCCCGAGGACAGCGCCTCGTAGAACATCCGCTTGGCCGGGATCGACCAGCTCAGCTCGAGGTGGCTCAGCCAGCCCGGCACCACGACGAGCGGCGGACCCGACCCGGTCAGCGCGTACGCGACGCCCTCACCGCTCTCCAGGTGCGCCAACCCCGATCGCACCACGTGCCTGGCCATCGCGGCTAGCCGGAGATCCAGACCCGCGGCTCCCCCGGCTGGACACTCATGTCCCGGAAGGTGGGGACCCTCTTGTACGTCGCGGGCTTGTAGGGCACCAGCACGACCAGCGCGATGCCGTCCCGGTGCTCGAGCTCGACCTGGACCGCGTCGGACCCGTTGACCAGGACGTCGGAGACGAACGCCGCGGCCCGGTTCTCGCCCGCGGTGGCGCGTGCTCCGTCGTACACGCCGGCCAGCACCCGGTCCGGCTGCGGGTGCTGCCCCAGCCCCGCGTCCGACGCGGTGAGCGACGCCTGCCCCTGGGTCGAGACCGAGGCGCCGAAGGGGTAGAACTGACCGTTCTTCCCGAGCAGCTCCTGGGCCAGCGGCAGCACGAGGTTGAGGAGGCCGTCCAGGTCCTCCTGTGCCGAAGCAGATGCGGTGTCGCGCCACGTGGTCATGACTGGGGATCCTGGCACAGTGGGTGGCGAGGCGGTCGGGCAGAACGACCGGACCCGCTCCACAAATTCGACACCCGCCCGCCCATGGATAGGCTCGACAGTCGTCCGGTCGCCGATCGGACAGCTTATGGATGCCGAACTAGGAGCACTCTTGAACAAGGCAGAACTCGTCCAGTCCGTCGTCGAGGCCGCTGGCCTCCCCAAGGCTGATGCAGAGCGCGCCGTCGAGGCCGTCGTCGCCGCCGTCACGACCGCCGTCGCCGGTGGCGACAAGGTCGTCATCCCCGGCCTCGGCACCTTCGAGCCCCGCGACCGGGCCGCTCGCGAGGGCCGCAACCCGCAGTCCGGCGAGACCATCCAGATCGCCGCGACGACCGTCCCCGGCTTCAAGCCGGCGACGGCCTTCAAGAACGCCGTTGCGGGCAAGTAACCACTAGCCGGCGCTGTCGGCGATGTCCCAGGTCCGGGCCGGGTCGAGGAGCTGGTCGTCCGCGGCCCGGATCAGGACCCGCGTCAGGCGGCCGGTGAAGCGAGCGGGGCCGGGGTAGCCGCCGACGGGGAGACCCCGGTCGCAGCCGACGTCGACGCCGGTGTAGCCGGTCCGGCCGCGGGCCAGGCTCTGGATCCGGCCGGTGCCGACCTCGAGGTCCTCGACCAGGAGCGTGACGGTCCCCCCAGGACCCTCACGCCGGACGAGGACCTCGAGGCGGACCGGCCGGCCGACGGGGATGCGAGCGGTCGAGACGGTCGAGCTGAGGCCACCACCGTGCACGTAGTGGTGGACCAGGTAGCCATCGGCGACCCGGACGGAGTACCCGGACGTGCGGTCCCCGTGCGCGATGACCACGCCCCCGTCGCCTGCGGTGGGCAGGAGCACCTCCGTGGAGATCGAGTGGGTCCGGGCACGTACGTCGGGCGCCGCGGCGTCGGGCAGCCGACCGGGACCCGGGTAGAGGGTCCAGCTCTCGGTCCACTCGGGGGTCGTCATCGCGGGCCTTGGTCGTACCTGCCCGTGATGATCGGGCCGTTCATGCCGCCGATGATCGCGCCGAGGGGCAGCGCGTCGTTGCGCTCGGCCTCCTGCCACCACAGCTCCACCATCGCGGCGAGCCGCTCGGGCTCCTCGGCGGCCAGGTCGTGGACCTCGTTCCAGTCCGAGTCGAGGTGGTAGAGCTCCCACACGTCGCTGTCGAAGTCGGTCACGGCCTCGGCCTGACCGGTCAGCACCAGCACCGGGCTGAGCATGGGCTCGTGGTGGGCGACCGCCTTCCAGCCGTCCTGCCACAGCGCCCGCTGGCCGTTCATCTCGAAGTACTGGACCGTGCGACGCGTCGGTGCGCCCGCGTCGCCGAAGGTGTAGCGCAGGCTCTCCCCGTCCAGCGGCTGCTGCTCGACGCCCTTGACCTGCCCGGGGGCGACCATGCCGGTGACCTCCAGGGCCGTCGGCGTCAGGTCGATGGCGTGGTGGAACTGGGTGCGGATCCCACCGGGGTCGGCCACCTCCCCCGGCCACCGCACGATCAGCGGGGACCGGACGCCGCCGCCGTGGGTGTCCTGCTTCCACAGCTTCAGCGGGGTGTTGCCCGCCATCGCCCAGCCGATCGAGTAGGTGTTCACCCACTGCTCGGTGCCGATCTCGTCGAGGTGCTCGTGGATCTCCGCCAGCTCCTGCTCGGGCGCGTCGTAGCCGGTGAAGAACTTCACCGCGTTCATCGACCCGACCTCGCCGCCCTCCTGGCTGGCGCCGTTGTCGCTGAGCAGCACGAAGAGGGTGTTGTCGAGCTCGCCCATCTCCTCGAGTGCCGCCACCAGCCGACCCAGGTGCTCGTCGGTGTGCTCGACCATCCCGGCGTACGCCGCCTGCAGGCGGGTCATGGCCGCCTGGTCCGCAGGGTCGTAGTCGGACCACGGCCGCACGCCCGCGTTGCGCGCGGGCAACGGGGTGCCCGCGTCGACGAGCCCGAGCTCCTGCTGCCGCGCCAGGCGGTCCTCGCGGGTGGCGTCCCAGCCCTTCTCGAAGACAAGGACGTACTTGTCGACGTACTCCTTCGGCACGTGGTGCGGGAAGTGGGGCGCGCAGAAGGCCACGTAGAGGAAGAACGGCTTCTCCGCGTCGCCGTTGCGGTGGTCGTGCACGTAGCCGATCGCCCGGTCCACGATGTCGGAGGTGAAGTGGTAGTCGGCGTCGTCGGGCATCTCGGTCCAGTGGTTGTCCTCGATCAGGTCCGGCCGCCACTGGTTGGTCATCCCGTCGGGGGTGCCGTAGAACCGGTCGAACCCGCGCTGCAGCGGCCATTGGTCGAACGGCCCGGCGCCGGTGAACTGGTTCATCGGGGTCAGATGCCACTTGCCGACGCCGAGCGTGGTGTAGCCCTGCGACTGCGCCATCTCCCCCAGCGTCGCCGTGGAGTGGTGCAGCTCCCCGCGGTAGCCGGGGTAGCCCATCGCGAAGTTGGGGAGCAGCCCCATGCCGGCACGGTGGTGGTTGCGTCCCGTGAGCAGGCAGGCGCGGGTCGGCGAGCACAGCGGCGTCACGTGGAAGTTGGTGTAGCGCAGACCCTCGGCGGCGAGCCGGTCGGCGGTCGGGGTGGCGATCTCCGAGCCGAAGCAGCCCAGGTCGGAGAAGCCAAGGTCGTCGTACAGGACGTAGACCACGTTGGGTGCTCCCGGGCGGGCGCGACGCGGCTCGGGGAACGCAGGGGCGGAGTCGGCGAAGGTGCGGCCGATCCGGGCCTGCTCGGAGTCGCTCGGGGGCATGCCACGACCGTAGGAAGTGTCAGCGAGGGTGTCAATAACTATTGGCATAGGTTGTGCCAAATGATAGAACTCGAAGCATGACGAGCACGGCGTCCAACGTCGAGGTCGCGGCGCCGGTCGAGGTGGTCTGGGACCTCCTCGCCGACTTCGCCGCGATCAGCAGCTGGGCCGGCCCCGTCTCCCAGAGCAGCCTCCTGACGGAGACCGCCCCCGGTCCGGGGGCCGTACGCCGCGTGCAGGTTGGTCGGACCGCGCTCCGCGAGACCGTCGTGCGCTGGGAGCCGGCCCGGGCGCTGGCCTACGACATCACCGGGCTGCCGGCCGTGGTGACCGCCGCGCGCAATACGTGGACGCTCGAGCCCGGCGGCCCGGGCACGCTGGTCACCCTGTCCTGCGACCTCGAGACACGTGGCGGTCCGCTGGTCGCGCGGATCGTGGCCCGCCAGGTCGGCAAGGCCAACGCACAGCTGGTCCAGAGCCTCGTGGCACACCTGAGGAGCACCCACCCATGAGCAGCACCCGTCCCGACGTCGTGATCCTGATGACCGACGAGGAGCGCGCGGCCCCGCCGTACGAAGGTCCCGAGCTGACGGCCTGGCGCGAGCGCACCCTGGCCGGGACCCGCTGGTTCGTCGAGAACGGCGTCTCCTTCGAGCGTCACTACACCGGCTCGCTCGCGTGCGTCCCGTCGCGGCCGACGATCTTCACCGGCCAGTACCCCGACGTCCACGGCGTGACCCAGACCGACGGGCTGGGCAAGTCCGCCGACGACAGCCGGATGCGCTGGCTGCGGCAGGGCGAGGTGCCGACCCTGGGCAACTGGTTCCGCGCGGCCGGCTACGACACGCACTACGACGGCAAGTGGCACATCAGCCATGCCGACCTGCACGACGCCGACGGGCGCCGCATCGAGACGAACACGCCGGCCGGCGACGTCCTGCCCGGCTCCGTGCAGACCTACCTGGACGCCGACCCCCTGGCGCCGTACGGCTTCTCGGGCTGGGTCGGGCCCGAGCCGCACGGCGCGAGCCTGTCCGACAGCGGCCTGCGCCGCGACCCCCTGATCGCGGACCGGCTGGTGGCCTGGCTCGAGGACCGGTACGCGCGACGTCGCGCCGGGGATCCCGACGCGCTGCGGCCCTTCCTGCTGGTCGCGAGCTTCGTCAACCCGCACGACATCGTGCTCTTCCCGGCGTGGGTGCGGAAGAGCCCGATCGCGCCCGGCCCGCTGGACCCGCCGCACGTCACCGAGGCGCCGACCGCCAACGAGGACCTCGCGCTCAAGCCCGCGGCCCAGATCGCGTTCCGGGAGTCCTACCCGTCGGCGTACGGTCCCCCCTCGGCCATCGGTCGGATCTACCGCACCAAGGCCCAGCAGTACCGCGACCTCTACTACCGGCTGCACGCCGAGGTGGACGGCCCGCTGGACCGCGTCCGCCGCACGGTGACCGCCGGCTCGGCCGAGGCGGTCCTGGTGCGGACGTCGGACCACGGCGACCTGCTCGGCGCGCACGGGGGCCTGCACCAGAAGTGGTTCAACCTGTACGACGAGGCCACCCGGGTGCCGTTCCTGGTGGCGCGGACCGGCGCCTCGCCGACGTCGGGCTCCCGCGTCGTCGACGTCCCCACCTCGCACGTCGACCTGGTGCCGACGCTGCTGTCGGCCGCCGGGATCGACGCCGACGCGGTGGCCGCGACACTGCGCGCCGACTTCACCGAGGTGCACCCGCTGCCCGGTCGCGACCTGATGCCCGTCGTCGCCGACCCGACGCTCGCCGACCCCGACCGCGCGGTCTACCTGATCACCCGCGACAACATGCTCGAGGGCGACACCGGGCTCTCCGGCCTGGCCCGCCGGCTCGGCCGCAGGGCCGATCCGCCGGCGCCCCTGCGGATCCAGGTCGCCGCCCACGTCGGCGCCAACTTCGAGGGTGTCGTCACCCGGGTGGACGACCACCTGTGGAAGCTGGTGCGCACCTTCGACGACCCCGCCACCTGGACCGAGCCGGGCCGGCGGCACCTGGCCGCCAACGGTGCCGCGGGACCCGAGTACCGGACCACCCCCGTCCCGGACCAGTGGGAGCTCTACGACCTGACCGCCGACCCGGTCGAGTCGCTCAACCGGGCCGGCGACCCGGCGTACGCCGAGGTCCTCGACCGCCTGCGCCTCCGGCTCAAGGAGGAGCAGCGCCGCAGCGTGCCGGAGCGCAACGTGCCGTGGCCCTACGTCGTACGCCGCAACGGCCAGCCCGACCTGGTCCGCCCGCCGAAGCCCGCCCGCGCCCTGCGGCGGCTCGCCCAGCGCCTCGGCATGCACCCCGACGACGGCGCGGCCGTGGTCCAGGAGGCGCCCGGCCGCCGGGCGCTGGTGATCGCGACCAACCACGCCACGCTCGGCGACGGGACCCCGACGGGCGTCTTCGCGTCCGAGCTGACCGTGCCGTACTACTACTTCGAGGACGCCGGGATGTACGTCGACGTCGCGAGCCCGCTCGGCGGCGTGATCCCGGTCGACCCGATGTCGTTGAAGCCGGTCCTCCGGACCGCTGCCGACGACCGCTACCTGGGCGACGACGTCCTCCGCTCCAAGCTCCAGGACTCGATCGCGATCGCGGACGTCGACATGTCCGACTACGACCTCGTCTTCCTCGCCGGCGGCTGGGGTGCGGCGTTCGATTTCGGCGACTCCGAGCCGCTCGCCGAGCAGATGACCGAGGCGGCCGCCGCAGGTCTCGTGATCGGCGGCGTCTGCCACGGACCGCTCGGCCTCGTCAACGCGAAGGCCCCTGACGGCCGCCCGCTCGTCGAGGGCCGCCGCATCTCGGCGGTGACCGACAAGCAGGTGCGCGAGCTCAGGATCACCTCGACCCCGAAGCACCCCGAGACCGAGCTCCGCAAGGCCGGCGCGCTCTTCGAGTCGTCGACCCGCTTCCGCGACCCGTTCGCCAACCACTGGGTCGTCGACGGTGACCTCGTCACCGGCCAGAACCAGAACGCCGGCCCGATGGTCGCCCGCGAGATGGTCCGGCTCGTGCTCGCGCGCCGCACCGACACCACCACCGGGAGCACACGATGAAGGTCCTTCGCACGCCCGACGAGCGCTTCGCGTCGCTGCCCGGCTACGACTTCGCGCCCCACTACGCCGAGGTGCCCGACGGCGACGGGGGAACGCTGCGGATGCACTACCTCGACGAGGGCCCTGCGGACGGGCCGGTCGTGCTGCTGCTGCACGGCGAACCCTCGTGGAGCTACCTCTACCGGACGATGATCCCGGTCCTGGTCGACGCCGGGCTGCGCTGCATCGCGCCCGACCTCGTCGGCTTCGGCCGCTCGGACAAGCCGGCCGAGCGCGACGACTACAGCTATGCGCGGCACGTGGAGTGGGTGCGGGCGCTGGTGCTCGACGAGCTGGGCCTGGAGGACATCACGCTCTTCGGCCAGGACTGGGGCGGGCTGGTCGGCCTCCGGCTGGTCGCCGAGCACCCGGACGCCTTCGCCCGCGTCGCCATCGGCAACACCGGCCTGCCCACCGGTCACGAGCCGATGAGCGAGGCGTTCCTGGCCTGGCAGCAGTTCTCGCAGACGACGCCGGACTTCGACCTCGGCGCGATCATCAGCATGGGCGTGGTGACGATGCCGCCTCCCGCGGTCGTCGCGGCGTACAACGCGCCCTTCCCGGACGACTCCTACAAGGCCGGCGCCCGGATCTTCCCGACGCTGGTGCCGACCTCGCCCGACGACCCGGCCAGCGCCGCCAACCTCGCCGCGCGCCAGGTGCTCGGGACCTGGGAGAAGCCCTTCGTCACGCTCTTCTCCGACAGCGACCCGATCACGGGTGGCGCCGAGCACTGGTTCCAGGAGCACGTCCCGGGAGCCGCCGGCCAGCCGCACGCCACCATCGGCGGCGGCGGCCACTTCCTCCAGGAGGACCAGGGCCCGGAGCTCGCGCGGCACCTGGTGGCGTTCACCGGGTGAGTCCCAGGAGTCCCAGGGATACCCGGTCAACCGGGGATCCCTGAACTTCTGGGACACTGCAGAGCCCGAGAAGTTGAAGAAGTGCCTGAGGAGTCGGCGGGCGCTCGTCCCGGGCACACGTCGCGGACCGGTGGGCGGAGGCGCCGCCGTGCCAGGGCTGACGATCCGATCCGGTAGCCTCCGGGGTGCCAGTCGTACCACCTCGGTGGTCAGGGAACCCGGTGAGAGTCCGGGACTGACGCGCAGCGGTATGGGTGACGGTCGGGACACGCAGCCACTGGGCTCCTCCGGGAGCCTGGGAAGGCGTCCCGCACCGGTCGATCCCGAGTCCGAAGACCTGCTGGCCCTCACGGCACCTGCCGCGAGGAACCCCGCGGGCTCCGCGCACGAGCCCCTGACCGCGGAGGACCCGTGCCCGACACCCGCACCCGACCCGACCAGTGCCCGGGCGTGTTCCGCCCCTGGGCCGCCGCGGACGGCAACCTCGTCCGGCTCCGGCTCGCCGGCGGGAGGCTGCCCGCCTCCAGCCTGCGGGCGTTGAGCCAGGTGGCCACGACGTACGGCGACGGCGACGTCCACGTCACCGGACGCGCCAACCTCCAGCTGCGGGGCCTCGGCGAGATCACGCCGGAGCTGGTCGCCGCCATCGAGGCGACCGGGCTGCTGCCCTCACGCAGCCACGAGCTGGCCCGCAACCTGATGTGCTCGCCCCAGACCGGGCTCGCCGGTGGCCGCGCCGACCTGCGGCCGGTCGTGGCCGAGCTGGACCGCCAGCTCTGCGCCGACCCGCTGCTCGAGGGCCTGCCCGGACGCTTCCTCTTCGTGCTCGACGACGGCCGCGGCGACCTGCTCGACCGTGCGGTCGACCTCGGCGTGGTGGCGCTCGACGGGCGGTCCGCGCAGCTCCGCGTCGGCGGCCGGTGGGGCGAGGTCCTCCCCCTCACCGATGCGCCCGCGGCGCTGGTCGCGCTCGCGCGTGCGTTCCTGCGCAGCCGGACCACGGAGTGGCACGTCGGCGAGCTCCCCGAGCTCCTGGTGCCGGTCCAGCCGCCCGACCGGCTGACCCCCCTGCCGTCCGGCCCGCTGGCGTACGGCGTCGTCCCCGGCGGCGAGCACGTCCCGGCCGTGGGCGGCATCGTCGACCCGGCTCTCGGCGAGCTGGACGCCGACCTCGTCGTCACCCCCTGGCGTGGCGTCCTGGTGCCGGCATGAGCGCGCTCGCCCGGCCTCCCCGGCGCTACGACTACCTCGACGACGGGCCGGCGATCTACGTCGACTCGTTCGCGACCATCCGGCGTGAGTCGCGCCTCGACGGCGTACCTCCCGAGGCCGAGAAGCTCGCCGTCCGGATGATCCACGGCTCCGGGCAGGTCGACCTCGTCGACGACCTGGTCGTCCACCCCGACCTGGTGCCTGCCGCCCGGACCGCCCTGATGCTCGGCGCGCCGATCCTCACCGACGCGCGGATGGTGGCGATGGGGATCACCGCCGGTCGGCTGCCGGCCGGCAACGAGGTGCACTGCTTCCTCACCGACCCGCGGGTGCCGGCACTGGCCGCCGAGTGGCGCACGACGCGTACGGCGGCAGCGGTCTCGCTCTGGGAGCCGCTGCTCGACGGCGCGGTGGTCGCGATCGGCAACGCGCCGACGGCCCTCTTCCACCTGCTCGAGATGGTGCTCGACGGCGGCCCGCGACCGGCGGCGATCGTCGGGTGCCCGGTCGGGTTCATCGGCGCCGCCGAGTCCAAGGACGCGCTCGCGTCGTTCGGGCGCGACCACGGGATCGACCTGCCGTTCGTGACCGTGCGCGGACGTCGCGGCGGCTCGGCGATGGCGTCGTCCGCGGTCAACGCGCTGGCCCAGGAGGCGGAGTGAGCACCGCGCCCGGACGCTTCTGGGGCGTCGGTGTCGGACCGGGCGACCCTGAGCTGATCACCTTGAAGGCCGCCCGGCTGATCTCGTCGGCCGACGTCGTCGCCTTCCACGCCGGCGTCGGCAAGTCGTCCAACGCCCGACGGATCGCGGCGGACGTCATCACCGACGGGGTGATCGAGGAGGAGCTGCGCTACCCGGTCACGACCGGCGGCACCGAGCACCCGGGCGGGTACGCCGGCGCGATGGCGGCGTTCTACGAGGAGGCGGCCGAGCGGCTCGGGGCGCACCTGGCGGCCGGGCGCGACGTCGTCCTGCTGGCCGAGGGCGACCCGATGTTCTACGGGTCGTTCATGTACATGCACGACCGGTTGGCGGACCGGTTCGAGACCGAGATCGTGCCGGGGGTGCCGGCGTTCGCCGCAGCCGCCGCGGCCGTGGCGTCCCCGCTGGTGCGCCAGACCGACGTGCTCACCGTGCTGCCCGGCACCCTGCCCGAGCCCGAGCTCGCGCGTCGCCTCGCCGACACCGACGGCGCGATCATCATGAAGCTCGGCCGCACCTTCCCCGCCGTACGCCGCGCCCTCGCGGCCGCCGGGCGCCTCGAGCACGCGGTGTACGTCGAGCGCGCCTCGATGCCCGCCGAGCGCTGGCTGCCGGTCGCGGACGTCGACCCCGGCTCGGTGCCGTACTTCTCGCTGATCGTGGTCGCCGGCGACTCGCTCCACGGAGCCGGGCGCCGGACGGCACCCGTGCCGGAGACCGCGGGGACGACCGCCGAGCTGCTGGTCGTCGGTCTCGGACCGGGTCCGGAGGAATGGGTGACGCCGGAGGTCACCGCCGCCCTGGCGGGCGTCGACCACGTGGTGGGCTACGCGCCGTACGTCGCCCGGGTGCCGCAGCGCGAGGGGCTGAGCCGCCACGCCTCGGGCAACACCGTCGAGCTCGACCGCGCCCGCCATGCGCTCGAACTGGCGCTCGCGGGCGAGCGCGTGGCCGTCGTCTCGGGCGGTGACGCGGGGGTCTTCGGGATGGCGACCGCGGTCTTCGAGGCGGCCGCCGACCCGGCGTACGCCGACGTGCCGATCCGGGTGCTCCCCGGGGTGAGTGCGGTGCAGGCGGTCGCGGCCCGGGCGGGAGCGCCGATCGGCGGCGACTTCGCGGTGATGAGCCTCTCGGACCGGCTGAAGCCGTGGTCGGTCATCGAGCAGCGGCTCCGGGCGGTGGCGCAGGCCGACCTGGTGCTCGCCGTCTACAACCCGGCGTCGCGGTCGCGCACCCACCAGGTGGTCGAGGCCCAGAAGGTGCTGCTCGAGCACCGCTCCCCCGACACCGTCGTGGTCGTCGGGCGGGACGTCGGGCGGGCCGAGGAGTCGCTCACCGTGACCACGCTGGCCGGGCTCGACGCGGACGCCGTGGACATGAAGTGCCTGCTGATCATCGGCGCCTCGAGCACCACCGTCAGCCCGACCGGCGCGGTGTGGACACCGCGCTCGGTCGGCTGACGGTCGGGGCTCGGGTCAGCCGTCGGAGCCGGTGTCCGGGACGTCGACGCCCATGCACTTGGTGACCGACTCGGTGGAGACGGACCGAGCGGCCTCCGCGTCCTCCTTGCTGCCCTTGTAGTCCTCGTCGTTGTCGGCGATCGCCTGGAGGGCCTCGTCCGACAGGTCCGAGTCACGGAAGGCCTTGGCGACGCAGGTGGCGACGTCCTCGTCCACGTCCGTGCCGAGGACGCCGCCCTGGATGCCGTCGGCGATCTCGTCGACGGACGGTCGCCCGCCGCCGTCGCCCCCTCCGCAGCCGGTGGCGAAGGTGAGGACGAATGCGGCTGCTGCTGCAGCGGAAAGTACGCGCTTGTTCATGGGGCCTCTTCCGAGTTCGAGCACCGACCACGCCGTCTACGGGTCGGTCACCACCCGGTTCTTTTCCCTACGCGTCCGTCCGTAACCCCGGTCTAGACCGATCGTCGCTCCCGGTGCCCGGCGTAGAGCCAGGACTCGCCGCCGTCGCGGGCCAGCGCGCGGCCGACCAGGATCACGGCGGCCTGCCGCAGGCCGGCGGCCTCGACCTGGTCGGCGATGTCGCCGACGGTGCCGTGCAGCACCAGCTCCCCTGGCTGCGAGGCGCGGTGGACGACGACCACCGGACAGTCCGCGCCGTACTCGCCCTCGATCTCGGCCATCAGCTCACGCGTGCGCGTGATCGCGAGGTGGAGCACCAGCGTCGCGCGGGTGGCGGCGAACGCGGCCAGCGACTCCGTGTCCGGCATCGCCGTCGAGCTCGCCTGGGTGCGGGTCAGCACGACGGACTGCGAGACCAGCGGGACCGTCAGCTCGCGGCCGACCAGTGCCGCCGCGGCGGCGTACGCCGGGACGCCCGGGGTGACGTCCCAGGGCACCCCGGCGGCGTCGAGCCGGCGGGTCTGCTCGGCGATCGCGGAGTAGACCGAGGGGTCGCCGGAGGTGAGGCGCACGGCGTCCTGGCCGCCCTCGTGGGCGCCGACGAGCTCGGCGAGGATGGCGTCGAGGTCGAGGTCCTGCGTGTCGACGAGGCGAGCACCGTCGCGGCAGTGCGCGAGCACGGCGTCGTCGAGGTAGGTGCCGGGGTAGAGCACCACGTCCGCCGCGGCGAGCATCGCGGCCGCGCGCAGCGTGATCAGGTCGGCCGCTCCGGGACCGGCGCCGACGAAGTGGACGGTCATGGCTTGCTCCAGCTCCATTGGGTGACGGCGCGGGCGGGCGTCCAGCCGCTGAACGAGCCGATCGGCGCCGCGTGCTCGACCGACAGGCGGGTCAGCTCGCCGCCGTGCTCGCCGTACGCCCCGGCCAGGAGGGTCTCCGTCTCGAGGGTCACGCCGTGGACGACGAGCCGGCCACCAGGGGCGAGCCGCTCCAGGCAGGTCTCCAGCAGGCCGGCCGCGGTCGCTCCCCCGCCGACGAACACGGCATCGGGTGCGGGCAGGTCGGCGAGCGCATCGGGCGCGCGGCCGCGGACGACGCGCAGGCTCGGGACGCCGAGACGCGCAGCGTTGCGTCCGATCCGCGCGGCGCGCTCGTCGTCCGACTCGACCGCGATCGTCCAGGAGCGCGGGTGCGCGCGCATCCACTCGATGCCGACCGAGCCGGCACCGGCGCCGACGTCCCAGAGCAGCTGACCGGGCTGCGGCGCCAGGCGGGCCAGGGCGCTGGCGCGCAGGTCGCGCTTGGTGAGCTGGCCGTCGTGCTCGAAGACTTCGTCGGGGAGGCCGGCCGCCCAGGCACCGACGACCGGGCCGCGGAGGTCGAGCGCGACGACGTTGAGGTCAGGGGCCGGTCCGCTCCAGGTCGCCGCGGTCGCGTCGACCCGGGACTCCTCGCCCGAGCCCAGGTTGCCGAGCACCGTCATCCCGCTGGCGCCGTACCCCTGCTCGACCAGCAGCCGGGCCAGGTCACCGGGGGTGCTCGCGTCGGAGGAGAGCACCACGACCCGCCAGCCGGGCGCCAGCTCGCGGAGGACGGCGTGCAGGTCGCGGCCGACGACGGAGACCACGGTGCTGGCCTCGGCCGACCACCCCATCCGCGCTCGCGCCAGGGCCACCGACGACAGGGCCGGCTCGATGCGTACGGCGCCCTCGCCCAGCAGCGCGATCAGCGTCGAGCCGATCCCGGAGACCAGGGGATCGCCCGACGCGAGGGCCACGACGTCGAGGCCCGCATGGCGCTCGAGCAACGCGGGCAGGTTGTCGCGCAGCGGCGACGGCCAGGGCTCGCGGACCACGTCGAGGGTGTCCGGCAGCATCGCCAGGTGGCGGGCGCCGCCGAGGATGACGTCCGCGGTCAGCAGCCGCCGCCAGCTCGCCTCCGGCACGCTGGTCCAGCCGTCGGCACCGATCCCGATCACGGTGATCAGGGGCTGCTGGTCGTCGGGCGGCACGACGCCAGACCCTATCCGTCGTGGGTCACCGGGGTCGGTGCGAGGACTCCTCGGCGATCGGGAGCTGCCCCCACTCGGTAAGCCGAGCCAGCTCCCGGTAGGTGCCGAGGCGTTACAGCGACGGCCGCGGGTCGCCGTAGGATGCCGCGGTGCTGACCGCCACCGACCCGCTGCCGCACCGGCCGCGCCGGGTCGCGGTGGCCGGCGTCGCCGGGTCGGGCAAGAGCACGCTCTCGCGCCGCCTCGCCGAGATCCTCGGGCTGCCGCACACCGAGATGGACGCCCTGCACCACGGCCCGGGATGGACGAAGCGGCCGGAGTTCGAGGCCGACGTCGACGCGGTCGTCGCTGGGGACGCGTGGGTCTGCGAGTGGCAGTACGACTACGCCCGGCCGCTCCTGACCGAGCACGCCGACCTCATGGTGTGGGTGGATCTGCCGTTCCCGCTCACCCTGGCGCGCGTCGTACGCCGGACGCTGCGCCGGCGGCTGCGTCGCGAGGAGCTGTGGAACGGCAACCGGGAGGGCCCGCTCCGCCACTTCTTCACCGACCCCGAGCACATCGTGCGCTGGGCGATCAGCACCCGGAACCTCTACGACGAGCGCCTCCCCGCCGTCGCAGCGGCCTACCCCGGCCTCCCGATCGTCCGACTCCGGAGCCGCCGGGACGTGGACCGCTGGCTCCGGGACGTGGTCCAGCCGCTAGCCTGACCACGGCACGAGGTGCCCCGAACGCTGGGGAGAATCTGGGAAGCCGGTGAAAGTCCGGCACAGGCCCGCTGCGGTGACCTAGGAACGTCTGGGAAGTCCGAAGACCGGCCTCGCGTCACGCATCATCCGATGTCCGTTGGCGAGCGAGCGGGAGCCTCTCATGCCACAGCAGTACCCCTTCAGCGCCGTCGTCGGCTCCGACGACATGGCCCTCGCCCTCATCCTCACCACCGTCTCGCCCGACATCGGCGGCGTGCTGGTCCGCGGCGAGAAGGGCACCGCGAAGTCCACGATCGTCCGGGCGCTCGCGTCGGTCCTGCCGCCGATCGACGTCGTCGCCGGCGACCGCTTCTCCAGCGACCCGCGGGACCCGGCACCGCTGTCCCCCGACGGTCCGTTCGCGGCCGACGCCGCGGTCGAGACGCGGCCGGTCCGCCTCGTGGAGCTGCCCGTCGGCGCGACCGAGGACCGCGTGCTCGGCTCGCTGCACCTGGAGCGCGCGCTCTCCGAGGGCAAGGCGGAGTACGAGCCCGGGCTGCTCGCCAAGGCCCACCGCGGGATCCTCTATGTCGACGAGGTCAACCTGCTGCACGACCACCTGGTCGACCTGCTCCTGGACGCGGCGGCGATGGGCCGGTCGACCGTGGAGCGCGACGGTGTGTCCGTCGAGCACGCGGCCCGCTTCGTCCTCGTCGGGACGATGAACCCCGAGGAGGGCGAGCTGCGGCCGCAGCTGCTCGATCGGTTCGGGCTCACCGTCGAGGTGGCCGCGCCCCGGGACCCCGCACTGCGGGTCGAGGTGGTCCGCCGGCGGATGGCGTACGACGCGGACCCCGACGGGTTCGGGGCGTCGTACGCCGGGTCGGAGGCCGCGCTGACCGCGCGGATCCAGGAGGCGCAGACCCGTGTCTCCGACGTCGAGCTCTCGGACGAGACGCTGCTGCAGATCGCCGAGCTGTGCGCCGCGTGCGAGGTCGACGGCATGCGCGCCGACATCGTCACCGCCCGCACCGCGGTCGCCCACGCCGCCTGGCACGGCCGCAGCTCGGTCACCACCGAGGACGTGCGCGCCGCCGCGCGCCTGGCCCTGCCGCACCGGCGGCGGCGCAACCCCTTCGACGCGCCCGGTCTCGACGAGGACCTGCTCGACCAGGTGCTCGGGGACGACGAGCCGGAGCCGGAGCCGGAGCCGCCCGGCGGCGGTGACGACGGGGGCGGCGGCGGCGACCCGACCCCGACCGATCCCGACGGGGCGTCGTCCGGGGACAGCCAGGGGTCACCCCCACCGCCCGACGTCTCGGAGGGAGCGAGCACGGGGGGCGGTCAGTCGACCGTCGGCGCCGGCGCGACGTACCGGCCGAAGCTGTTCACCGTCCGCGGCACCGGGGCCGGGGAGGCGGGCAAGCGCAGCCGTGCGGTCACCGACAACGGGCGCCGGACCGGCTCACGCGC
The DNA here is from genome assembly GCF_039543825.1 of Nocardioides conyzicola. Lineage (NCBI taxonomy): Bacteria > Bacillati > Actinomycetota > Actinomycetes > Propionibacteriales > Nocardioidaceae > Nocardioides > Nocardioides conyzicola. The sequence goes on from NZ_BAABKM010000004.1 coordinate 266,273, forward strand.
CGGGCAGCGCGGGCCGCTGCACCTGACCGAGACGATCCGCGCGGCGGCGCCGTACCAGCTGGCGCGCGGTCGTACGGCGGGCCGGCTGCTGCTGCGATCCGAGGACCTGCGGGTGGCGACGCGCGAAGGCCAGGAGTCCAACCTGGTGCTCTTCTGCGTCGATGCCTCCGGCTCGATGGCGGCGCGCAAGCGGATGGAGCAGGTGAAGGCGGCCATCGTGTCGCTGCTGCTCGACGCCTACCAGCGGCGCGACAAGGTCGGGCTGGTGACGTTCCGCGGCAGCGCCGCGGACCTCGCGCTGCCGCCGACGTACTCCGTCGACATCGCGGCCAGCCGGCTGCAGGTGATGCCCGCCGGCGGCCGCACCCCGCTGGCCGAGGGCCTGCTCGAGGCCGCGCGGGTGCTCGAGCTGGAGCGCGTCCGCGACCCGCGCCGCCGCCCGCTCCTGGTCGTGGTCACCGACGGACGGGCGACGAGCGGCAACGCCGCGGTCGAGCGGTCACGCCAGGCGGCGGGCCACCTCGCGAGGACCGGCGTGGACAGCCTGGTGGTCGACTGCGAGAGCGGCGGCTTCCGCCTCGGCCTGGCCGAGGTGCTCGCGGAGCACCTCGGAGCCGAGCACGTGCCGATCGCGGAGGTCAGCGCCGAGGCCCTGACCTTGGCGATCCGCGGACGGGCGGCCTGACGTGCCGCAGGGACGGCCGACGATCGTGCCGGACGACGGCCTCACCACCGCCCAGCGGCGCAGCCAGCCGCTGCTGATGGTCAACACCGGCGACGGCAAGGGCAAGTCGACCGCGGCCTTCGGGCTCGCGATCCGTGCCTGGAACCAGGGCTGGGACGTCGGGGTCTTCCAGTTCGTGAAGTCCGCCAAGTGGCGCATCGGCGAGCAGACCGTGCTCGAACGCCTCGGCGAGCTGCACACCCAGACCGGCGAGGGCGGCCCGGTCGAGTGGCACAAGATGGGCTCGGGCTGGTCGTGGTCGCGCAAGGCCGGGGATGCCGAGGACCACGCCGCCGACGCGGCGTCCGGCTGGGCCGAGATCAAGCGCCGGCTCGCCGCCGAGACCCACGACCTCTACGTGCTGGACGAGTTCACCTACCCGATGGAGTGGGGCTGGGTCGACGTCGACGACGTCGTGGAGACGCTGGCGAACCGGCCCGGCCGGCAGTACGTCGTCGTCACCGGCCGCCGCGCCCACCCCCGCCTCGTCGAGGTCGCCGACCTGGTCACCGAGATGACCAAGGTCAAGCACCAGATGGACCGCGGGCAGAAGGGCCAGAAGGGCATCGAGTGGTAGCCCTGCCGCGGATCGTGGTCGCCGCCCCCGCCACCGGGCAGGGCAAGACGACCATCGCCACCGGGCTGATGGCCGCGCTGACCCGGGCGGGGCACGTCGTGTCCGGTCACAAGGTCGGGCCGGACTACATCGACCCCGGCTACCACGCGCTGGCGTGCGGCCGCCCCGGTCGCAACCTCGACCCGCACCTGGTGGGCGAGGAGCGCATCGTGCCGCTCCTGCTGCACGGTGCCGCCGGTGCCGACGTCGCCGTCGTCGAGGGCGTGATGGGGCTCTTCGACGGCAAGATCGGCGGACGCGGCTTCTCCTCGACCGCCCACGTCGCGACCCTGACCCGCTCCCCGGTCGTCCTGGTCGTCGACATCTCCCGCTCGTCGCGGTCGATCGGCGCCGTCGTCCACGGCATGGCCACCTGGGACCCGGACGTGCAGGTCGCCGGCGTGATCCTCAACCAGGCCGGCTCGCCGCGGCACGCCCGCGAGGTGGCCGACTCGATCCACCTGCCGGTCCTGGGCACGATCGGGCGCGACCCCGACCTCGCCGTACCGTCCCGGCACCTCGGCCTGGTGCCCGCCGCCGAGCGCGACGAGGCCCGGCACGCGCTGGACACCCTGGCCGAGCGGATCGCCGAGCTGGTGGACCTGGACGCGGTGCTCGCGCTCGCCCGGTCCGCGCCCGACCTGGACGCAGATCCCTGGGATCCGGCTCGCGAGGTCGCGGCCTCCGGGACCGACAGGCCCGTGGTGGCGATGGCGGGCGGGCGGGCGTTCACGTTCCGGTACGCCGAGACGGAGGAGCTGCTCCGGGCGGCGGGCTGCACGGTGGTGGGCTTCGACCCGATGGTCGACCCGCGCCTGCCCGACGGCACCGCGGGCATCTACCTCGGGGGCGGCTTCCCCGAGGTGCACGCCTGCGAGCTCACCGACAACGTGGTGCTCCGGCGCGAGCTCGGGGCGGCGATCGCGGACGGCGTCCCGACCGTGGCCGAGTGCGCCGGGCTGCTCTACCTGTGCGAGGCACTGGACTCCTCCCCCATGGTCGGCGCGATCGCGGCGCGAGCCGAGATGACCGAGCGGCTGACGTTGAGGTATCCCACGATGACGGCGACCACCGACAGCCTCCTGACCCGTGCGGGCGAGGCCGTCACCGGGCACGAGTTCCACCGCACCCAGGTGACGCCACCCGGCGGCGAGCTCGGCTACCTCGGACCCACGCTGTACGCGTCGTACCTCCACACCCACTGGGCCGGCCACCCGCAGCTGGCCCGACGCTTCGCGGACGCGGTGCACGCCCGTGGATGACCCGCTGCGCCACCACGGCGACGTGGAGGTGGGTGCGGGCCTCGTCGACTTCGCCGTCAACGTGTACGCCGGGCCGCGACCGCCCTGGCTCGACGCCGCCCTCCACCAGGGCCTGGACCAGGCCGGCAGCTACCCGTCGGCCTCGGCCGCGGAGACGGCGATCGCCGCCCGGCACGGCCGGCATCCCACCGAGGTGCTGGCGACCGCCGGCGCCGCCGAGGCCTTCTCGCTCGTCGCCCGGCTGCGGCCGTGGCGCCGTCCGGTCGTCGTGCACCCGCAGTTCACCGAGCCGCACGCCGCCCTGCTGCAGGCCGGGCGCGCGGTCACCGAGGTGGTGCTCCCCGAGCCGTTCGAGCTCGACCCCGGCACCGTCCCCGACGACGCGGACCTCGTCGTCGTCGGCAACCCGACCAACCCCACCGGCGTCCTGCATCCCGCACCCGCCCTCACCGCGCTGCTGCGGCCCGGTCGGCTGGTCGTCGTGGACGAGGCGTTCATGGACGCCGTGCCCGGCGAGGTCGCGACGCTCACCGGTCACCGCGACCCCGGACTGCTGGTCATCCGGAGCCTGACCAAGCACTGGGGCATCCCCGGCGTACGCGCCGGATACCTGCTCGCCGACGCCGCGCTCGTCGCCGAGCTGCGCGCCGGCCAGGTGCCCTGGTCGGTCGCCAGCACGGCCGCCGCCGCGATGGTCGCGTGCTCCGGCGACGCGGCGGTCACCGAGGCGCAACGCCGCGCCGTACAGATCGGCGAGTGGCGACGCGACCTCGAGCAATCCCTGTCAACCATGGGGATCCACCACATCCCGTCCCAGGCGAGCTTCGTGCTCGCCGAGGTGGGCGACCGCGCGCACGCGGTGCTCCGACGGGCCGGGATCGCCGTACGTCGCGCCGACACGTTCCCCGGCCTGGGCCCGTCCTGGGTGCGGATCGCGGTGCGTCCACCCGAGCAGACGAGATCACTCCTGGATGCTCTGTCCGCGCTCGGTCCCGATGCCCTAGGCTGACCGCGCGGGCACGAGGAAGCCGGTGAGACTCCGGCACAGTCGCGCTACTGTGACATCGCCTCCGAGCACCATCCGGGGAGCGGTGAAGTCAGACCCAAAGGTCCGCTTCCACCCATTCGAACAGGGACGCACGTATCCCTGAGGAGGCATCACATGTCACAGTCGTCTGCTGCACCCATCTCCGGCTCCGCCGTCGAGATCCCGTCGATCCCCTTCCGCGAGATCCTCCCGTGGGCCATCTTCTTCGGCCTGCTCGCGATCCTCGGGCTCTTCTTCATCAGTGCCGACCAGGGGGCCGTCTCGATCCCCACCGGCAACGCGGTCCACGAGTGGGTCCACGACAGCCGGCACCTGCTCGGCTACCCCTGCCACTGAGGGCGGGTCGCTGAGATGACCGCACGAGCCCTGCTCGTGAGGGGGCTGCTCGTCGGCCTCCTCGCCGGATTCGCCACGTTCCTCGTCGCCTACGAGGTCGGGGAACCCCACGTCCAGACCGCGATCGCCCTCGAGGAGGCCGGCTCCGCTGCCGATGCCCCCCACGCCGAGGACGCCACCGCGGGCCACACCCACGAGGAGGACGGCACCGTCGTCTCCCGGCACGACCAGCGCACCTGGGGCCTGCTCACCGGCACCCTGGTCGTCGGCACCGCACTCGGCGGGATCGTCGCGCTGCTGGCCGCCGCGGCCGTCGGTCGGCTGGGCCGGATGACACCCGGGCAGTCGACCGCGACCGTCGCCCTGATCGGCTTCGTGTCGTTCGCGCTGGTGCCGTTCCTCAAGTACCCCGCCACGCCACCGGCCGTCGGCAACGGCGAGACCATCGGCGACCGGACCAGCTGGTACTTCGCCTTCATGCTGATCTCCCTCGCGTTCGCCGCCCTGTCGACCCTCCTCGCCGTCCGGGTCGCCGAGAACTCCGGTGCCTATGCCGGCGTCCTGTCCGGCGTCGGTCTGTACGTCGTCGCGATGGTCGTCGCCGGCCAGCTGCTGCCGACCGTCAACGAGATCGGCGACTTCCCGGCCGACGTGCTCTGGTACTTCCGCCGCGCCTCCCTGATCACGTTCGCCACGATGTGGGCCGTGATCGGGATCGGCCTCACCGGCCTGATCGGTCGCCGGTACCGGCAGGACGTCCAGCAGGCCGCGCGCCGCGAGCTGGCGGCCAGCCTGTGACGCGCCCGGTGGTCGGTCCCCCGTCACCGGAGGTCGCGGCGGCCGCCGCCGAGCGCCTGGCCGCGCTCGCCACCCCACCCGGAGCGCTGGGGCGGCTCGGCGACCTCGCGGTCTGGCTGTCCGCCGCCCAGGGCGTCGTGCCGCCGCGCGAGCTCGACAACGTGCGCCTGGTGATCTTCGCCGGCGACCACGGCGTGGCCCGCCACGGTGTTTCGGCGTACCCGCCGGAGATCACCGGCGCGATGGTCCGGACCTTCGTCCTCGGCCGGGCCGGCGTCTCGGCGCTCGCCGGTGCGCACCGGGTCGCCGTACGCGTCCTCGACCTCGGGGTCGACGACAACCTCGACGGTGTGCCCGACGAGGTACGCCGGCACAAGGTGCGCCGGTCGTCCGGGGCCATCCACCTCGAGGACGCGCTCACGCCGGACGAGACACGCCAGGCGCTCGAGGTGGGTGCGACCGTCGCCCGCGAGGAGATCGCCGCCGGCGCCCAGCTGCTGCTCAGCGGCGATATGGGCATCGGCAACACCACGCCCGCCGCGGCGCTGGTCGCGGCCGGTCTCGGGCTCCCGGCCACCGAGGTCGTCGGTCGGGGCACCGGCATCGACGACGCGGCGCTCGTGCACAAGACCGAGCTGATCCAGCAGGCGCTCGACCGGGCCGGCGACCGGACGTCCGATCCGGTGGACACGCTCACCGCGCTCGGCAGCGCCGACCTGGCCGCCAGCACGGGCTTCCTGCTCGAAGCCGCCCGGCAGGGCGTGCCGGTGCTGCTCGACGGGCTGATGGCGGTGGCGTGCGCGCTGACGGCCGACCGGCTCGGCCCGGGTGCGGCCGCGTGGTTCGCCGCCGGTCACCGCTCCACCGAGCCCGCCCAGTCGCTCGCGCTGGCCAAGCTCGGCCTCGAGCCGGTGCTCGACCTCGGGCTGCGGCTCGGCGAGGGCAGCGGCGCGGTCGCCGCCGTGCCGGTGCTGCGCAGCGCCGTCGCCGTGCTGCGCGACGTCGCGCTGCTCTCCGAGCTGCTGCCGCCCGAGCCCCACGCCGGGCCAGGTGCCTGACGCCTGGCGGCTCGCCACCGGGACGCTCACCGCGCTCCCGGTCGGGCCGCCCCGGCAGGTCACCCGCTCCACCGCCCGCGCGGCGATGCTGCTGGCACCGGCCGCGGTGCTCCCCCTGGGCGCGCTCGTCGCCGCGATCCTGTGGCTCGGCGGACGGGCGGACCTGCCGCCGCTGGCGGTGGCCTTCGTGGCCGTCGGCGCGCTGGCCGCGGGCTCGCGCGCGCTGCACTGGGACGGGCTCTCCGACGTGGCCGACGGGCTGACGGCGTCCTACGACCGCGAGCGCTCCCTGGCCGTGATGAAGACCGGCACCAGCGGTCCAGCCGGCGTGGTCGCCACCGTCGTCGTGGCAGGCATCCAGGCCGCCGCGCTCACGGCCTACGTCGACACCCTCGGCCTCGCCCTGCTCGCGGGCGCGCTCGTCTGCCTGTCGAGGTGCGCGCTCTGGATCACCTGCTGCACCCGGGTCCCGTCCGCGCGCCCCGGCGGTCTCGGCGACACCTACACGCGCACGGTCCCGCTGCCGCTCGCGGCGCTCGGCGGCCTGCTGCTGTCGGTCACCGGTGGGCTCGTCGTGCTGCTGCTGGTACGGCGTACGACGACGCGCTTCGGCGGGGTCACCGGCGACGTCTTCGGCGCGGCCATCGAGCTCGCCCTCGCCACCACGCTGCTCACCTGGGCGTGGTGGTGAGGGAGTCAGAGCCGCAGCACCCGGCCCGCGACGACCAGGTGCACCTCGTCGCACGCGGCCCCGAACCGCTGGTTGACCGACCCGAGCAGGTCCCGGAAGACCCGTCCCGACCTGTGCTCCGGCACCACCCCCATCCCGACCTCGTTGGTCACGAGGACCACGGTGCCACCGGCCACCGACAGCGCCTCGACGCCGCGGTCGACCGCTCCGTCGACGTACGCCGCCAGGTCCGGCATCGTCGCGTCCCACATCCCCGCGTCGTCGACGAGGCGCGTCAGCCAGGTGCCGAGGCAGTCCACGAGGACCGCCTCGTCGGTCGCCAGCGCCCCGGCCAGGTCACCGGTCTCGACGGTCGTCCAGGACGCCGGGCGGCGCGCGCGGTGGGCGGCGATCCGCTCCTGCCAGTCGGCGTCGTCGCGGACCGGCCCGGGCGCGACGTACCGCACCGCCGACTCCCCGACGAGCAGCGACTCCGCGTGCCGCGACTTGCCCGACCGGACACCTCCGGTGACCAGGACCCTCATCGATGACTCCCCTGCGTGGACGTGCTCTCGGTCTGGTGGCCGGCTTCGCCGCCGACCGTGTGTGGGGCGATCCTGCACGCTGGCACCCGGTCGCCGGCTTCGGCACGACCGCGGCCACCCTCGAGCGGATCTCGTACGCCGACCGCCGCGCGCCCGGTGTCGTGCACGTCGGCCTGCTCGTCGGCGGCGCCGCGCTCCTCGGCGCCCGCACCCCGGTGGCGCTCGCGACCTGGGCCGTCCTGGGCGGGCGGTCGCTCGACCGCGAGGCCGAGGCCGTCCAGCGGCTGCTGGAGGCCGGTGACCTGCCCGGCGCCCGTCAGCGCCTCACCCACCTCGTGGGCCGCGACACCAGCGCGCTGGACGAGGCGGGTGTCGCCCGGGCGGTGATCGAGTCGGTCGCCGAGAACACCTCCGACGCCGTCGTGGCGCCGCTGGTCTGGGGTGCCCTGCTCGGGGCTCCCGGGCTGCTCGCCTACCGCGCCGCCAACACGCTGGACGCCATGGTGGGGCACCGGAGCCCGCGCTACGAGCGCTTCGGCTGGGCCGCGGCCCGGCTCGACGACCTGCTCAACCTGCCGGGGTCGCGGCTGACCGCCGCACTCGCCGTCCTGCTCGGCGACGACCGACGCGCGGCCTGGTCCGCCTGGCGCCGCGACGCGCCCGGTCACCCGAGCCCCAACGCCGGTCCGGTCGAGGCGGCGTTCGCCGGCGCGCTCGGGGTGCGGCTGGGCGGCGTGAACGTCTACGCCGGTCGCACCGAGGACCGGCAGGTGCTCGGCGACGGTCGTGCCCCGGACGTCCACGACATCACCCGCGCCCGTCGGCTGGCGAGCCGGGTCGGGCTGGCCGCGCTGCTCGTGACCGCACCCATCGCGCTGCGGCCGCGACGTCGCTGACCGTCTCGACCCCGGCAGGAGCAGGCGGCCGGCGTACGACGACCACCGGGATGCCGAGCGCGGCCGCCGCGTCCAGCTTGGGCCGGGTGTACGAGCCGCCGGAGTCCTTGGTGACCAGCACGTCCGAGCCGTGCTGCTGCATCAGCGCGACCTCGTCCTCGAGCCGGTAGGGACCGCGGTCGCGCAGCACGTCCCACGTCGCCGGCAGCGGGATCTCGGGCTCGTCGACCACGCGCACCAGCGCCGCCCGGTCGCCGAGCGGACCCACGAAGCGGTCGAGCGACTGCCGGCCCACGGTCAGGAACGGCCGCTTCCCCAGTCCCGCCGCGGTCGCCGCGGCGCCTGCGTGGTCGTCGACCCAGGTCCAGTCGCCGGTCCAGCCGGGGCGCTGCAGCCGCAGGAGAGGTACGGCGCCGCAGGCGGCTGCCGCGTGCTGCGAGATCTGCGCGGCGAAGGGATGCGTGGCGTCGACGACCGCGTCGAAGCCGACGACGTACGCCGCCAGCCCGGCCACGCCGCCGAACCCGCCGATGCGCACGCCCCCGGCCGGCAGCCGCGGCTCGGCGACCCGGCCGGCGAGCGAGGTCGTGACCTCGATGCCGTCGTCGACCAGGGCCGCGGCGACCGACCGCGCCTCCGCCGTACCGCCCAGGACCAGGACCTTCACCGCTGGTCCCCCGGCGGCAGGACCCGGAGGTCGCCGGGCGCGCCGGCCGTGGCAAGCTCGAGCAGGGCGTCGACGTCGAGGTGGTGCTCCACGAGGTCGCCGAGCAGGTCGAGCCGGCGTTCGCGGGCGGCCGCGAAGCTCACGCCCGAGGGTGCCCACGCGTGGCCGGTGAGCCGGGCGACCTCGGCGAGCAGCGCGCTCCGGAAGTCGTCGTGCTCGAGGCAGCCGTGCCACATGGTGCCGAAGACCTGCCCGTCGCGGGCGCCGCCGAGGAAGGACTCGCCCGAGCCGACGGTGACCCGGCCGTGGTGGATCTCGTAGCCGCCGACCGACGCGCCCAGCGCGGAGCCGTGTGGCAGCCGGAGCACCTTCGCGGCCTGGAAGACCGTGTCGGCGTCGAGGAGGCCCAGCCCCTCGGCCGCGGCGCCCTCGGGGCCCTCGACGCCGTCCGGGTCGCGCACGGTCCGACCGAGCATCTGGAAGCCACCGCAGATCCCGAGCACCGGCCGGCCGGCCGCGGCATGGGCCAGCACCGCCCGGTCGAGCCCGCGCGAGCGCAGCCACTCCAGGTCCGCGAGGGTCGCGCGCGAGCCGGGCAGCACGATCAGGTCGGCGTCCGCGAGCGAGCGCCCGTCGGAGGCGTAGACGACGTCCACGCCGGGCTCCAGCCCGAGCGCGTCGATGTCGGTGAAGTTGCTGATCCGCGGCGACCGCACCACGGCGACCCGCAGCGGCGCCGGTCCCTCGGTCACCCGCCGGTCGCCGACGTCGAGGGTGTCCTCGCTGTCCAGCCACACGTCGGAACTGAAGGGCAGCACGCCGTACACGCGTCGCCCGGTCAGTGCCTCGAGCTCGGTCAGACCCGGCCCGAGCAGCGACTCGTCGCCGCGGAACCGGTTGACCACGAACCCGGCCACCAGCCGCTGGTCGTCGGGCGCGAGCAGGGCGACGCTGCCGAAGAGGGAGGCGAAGACCCCGCCGCGGTCGATGTCGCCGACCAGCACGGTCGCCAGGCGACCGTGCTGCGCGAGGCCCATGTTGACGTAGTCGCTGGCCCGCAGGTTGATCTCCGTCGGGCTGCCGGCGCCCTCGGCGACGACCACGTCGAAGCGCGACGACAGGTCGTCGAAGGCGTCGTACGCCGCGGTCGCGAGGTGCCGCCGGCCGTCGACGAAGTCGCGCGACGAGACCTCGCCGGCGGGCTGCCCGAGGACGACGACGTGGCTGCGCTGGTCGCTGCCGGGCTTGAGCAGCACGGGATTCATCGCGACCTCGGGCTCCACCTTCGCCGCGAGCGCCTGCACCCACTGGGCTCGGCCGATCTCGCCGGTGCCGCTCGGGCCGTCGACGACCATCGAGTTGTTGGACATGTTCTGCGACTTGAAGGGCGCGACCTTCACCCCGCGGCGCACGAACGCCCGGCACAGTCCCGAGGTGACGATGCTCTTGCCGGCGTCGGAGGTCGTCCCGGCGACCAGGAGGCCGGTCACGCTAGCTTCCATTCCGCGAGGACTCGGCAGTCGTGGTTGGCGTAGCGCGCGAGGACCAGCCGGTCGGCCCGGCACCTCGCGGGCACGGCGTCGCCCAGGGCCGCTCGGACCGATGCCCGGTCGATGCCGTCGGCGCGCTGGTCGAGGGTCAGGTGCGGGACCGGCTCGGGGAAGGCGCCGCCGTACGGCGGGCACTGGGGGAACGCCGCGATCAGCCGCCGGGTCAACGCACGGAAGGGCTCGTCCGGCGACGGCACCAGGTGGATGATCCCGTCGGCGAACTCGTCCAGCTCGTCGAGGGTGAAGTCGAACGCCGGCGTACGTCCCGCGACCTCGGCCACCAGTTCCAGGTCGGCCTCGGACGGGTCGTCGAGGAACGGTCCGAGAGCCGTCACGTGCGCGTGGACGAAGGCCGGGTCGGCCGACACGAAGGACCCGTCGTAGTGGCGGGTCCGGTCGAGGACGAACTCCTCGAGCTCGGGCACCGGGACGACCAGGACGTTGTGCGCCATCAGGTCGTACGCCGCAGCAGGAAGATGTCCATCACCCAGCCGGCGGCGGCGCGCACCCGTTCGCGCGCCGCGTCGACCGCGGGCAGCACGTCGCCGACGCGGCCGGCGACCAGCTCCTCCGACGGCGTGCCGAGGTTGGCGCCCCACCAGATCGTCCAGTCACTGAGGTCCATGCCGGGGCCGTCGAGCTCGATCACCCGGTTGAGCATCACCACGACGTTGTCCTGGCCCTGCGCGAGCGCCTCCCGCAGCCGCCGCCCGCTGGTGACGTGCAGCGCCTGGCCGACCTCGTGCAGCACGATCTGGTGGCGCGCGGCCAGCAGCTGGATGCTGGAGATCCCGGGGATGACGTCGAGCTCGAGGTCGAGACGACCGCGCTGCTGCAACGACTGCAGGATCCGGATCGTCGAGTCGTAGAACGCCGGGTCGCCCCACACCAGGAAGCCCGCGTCACCCTCATGGGACAGCAGGGCCTCCTCGTACGCCGTCTGCCGCTCCTGGTGCCAGCGCGCGACGGCCGCGTCGTACTCCTCCTGCGTGGCGGTCCGGTCCGGCCGGCGCTCGCGCTCGGGGTCGTCGACGCGCACGATCACGGGCGGCCGCTCGAGGTGCCGGTCGAGCAGGCGCTCGCGGGCGTTCACGAGCGGGTCGGGCATGCCGCCGCGGCCCGACTTGTCGGTGACGACGAAGTAGGCGACCTCGCGCAGCGCGTGCACCGCCTCGATCGTGACCTGGTCCGGGTCGCCGGGCCCCACCCCGATGACGCGGACGCGCTTCATCCGCGGTCCTCGAGATCGCCCTCGAGCTCCAGGTAGACCTGCTGCATGGCAGCCAGCGTCTCCGGATCCGGCGACTCCCACAAGCCACGGTCCTTGGCCTCGTGCAGCTTCTCGACGATGCCGCGCAGCGCCCAGGGGTTGGACCTCGTCATGAACTCGCGGTTGGTCGCGTCGAGCACGTACTCCTGCGCGAGCGACTCGTACATCCAGTCGTGCACCACTCCCGCGGTCGCGTCGAAGCCGAAGAGGTAGTCGACGGTCGCGGCCAGCTCGAACGCGCCCTTGTAGCCGTGCCGCTGCATCGCCGAGATCCAGCGCGGGTTGACGACCCGGGCCCGGAAGACGCGGTTGGTCTCCTCCTGCAGGGTGCGGGTGCGTACGGCGTCGGGGGTGGTCGAGTCGCCGACGTACGCCTGCGGCGCGGTGCCGGTCAGCGCGCGGACGGTCGCGATCATCCCGCCGTGGTACTGGAAGTAGTCGTCGCTGTCGGCGATGTCGTGCTCGCGGGTGTCGATGTTCTTGGCCGCGACCTTGATCCGCCTGTAGTTGGCGCGCATGTCGTCGGCGGCCGGCGCCCCGTCGAGGTCGCGGCCGTAGGCGAAGCCGCCCCAGGCGGTGTAGACCTCCGCGAGGTCGGCGTCGTCCCGCCAGCTCCCGGACTCGATCACCTGCAGGATGCCGGCGCCGTACGAGCCCGGCTTGCTGCCGAAGATGCGGGTGGTCGCCCGCCGCTCGTCGCCGTGCTCGGCCAGGTCCGCCCGGGCGTGCGCGCGGACGTAGTTGCTCTCGTCGGGCTCGTCGAGCCCGGCCACGAGTCGCACCGCGTCGTCGAGCATCGTGACCACGTGCGGGAAGGCGTCGCGGAAGAAGCCCGAGATCCGCACGGTCACGTCGATGCGCGGGCGACCGAGCTCGTCGAGCGGGACGACGACCAGGTTGCTGACCCGGCGGGAGGCCTCGTCCCACTCGGGTCGGACGCCGAGCAGCGCGAGCACCTCGGCGACGTCGTCGCCCGACGTGCGCATCGCGGACGTGCCCCAGACGGAGAGACCCACGGACGTCGGGTAGTCGCCGGTGTCGGCGACGTGCCGCTCGAGCAGCGACGTCGCCATCGCCTGCCCGGTCTGCCAGGCCAGCCGCGACGGCACCGCGCGCGGGTCGACGGTGTAGAAGTTGCGCCCTGTCGGAAGCACGTTGACCAGCCCGCGCAGGGGCGAGCCCGACGGTCCGGCCGCCACGAACCCGCCGTCGAGCGCGTGCATGAGGGCGTCGAGCTCATCGGTCGTACGCCGCAGTCGCGGCACCACCTGCTCCGCGGCGAAGCGCAGCACCTGCTGCACCTGCGGGTCGTCGTGGATCCCGGCCGCGGCCTCCGGGGCCCACGACGCGTCCTCCATCCGCTCCACGAGGTCGCGCGCCTGCGCCTCGATCGCGTCGACGGCGGCGGTCGCCTCCGACCCCTCCTTCAGGCCGAGGGCAGACCGCAGCCCCGGAACGGCGGCGGTCTGCCCTCCCCACACCTGAGACGCCCGCAGGATCGCGAGCACCAGGTTGACCCGGGCCTCGCCCTCCGGCGGCTGGCCGAGGACGTGCAGGCCGTCGCGGATCTGCGCGTCCTTGATCTCGCAGAGCCAGCCGTCGACGTGGAGGATGAAGTCGTCGAACTCCTCGTCGTCGGGCCGTTCGTCCAGGCCGAGGTCACGGTGCATCTCGGCGGCGTGCATCAGCTGCCAGATCTCGCCCCGGACCGCCGGCAGCTTGGCCGGGTCCATCGCCGCGATGTTGGCGTGCTCGTCGAGCAGCTGCTCGAGCCGCGCGATGTCGCCATACGACTCGGCACGCGCCATCGGCGGCACCAGGTGGTCGATGATCGTGGCGTGCGCGCGGCGCTTGGCCTGCGCCCCCTCGCCCGGGTCGTTGACGAGGAACGGGTAGATCAGCGGCATGCTGCCGATCGCGGCGTCGGTCGCGCAGGCGGCCGAGAGCGCCGCGTTCTTGCCGGGCAGCCACTCCATCGAGCCGTGCTTGCCGAGGTGCACGACGGCGTCCGCCCCGAAGCCGTGGGCGAGCCAGCGGTACGCCGCGAGGTAGTGGTGCGACGGCGCCAGGTCGGGGTCGTGGTAAATCGCGACCGGGTTCTCCCCGAAGCCGCGCGGCGGCTGGATCAGCAGCACCACGTTGCCCGCCTGGATCGTGGCGAGGACGATCTCGTTGCTGTCGTTGACGAAGAGCCTGCCCGGGGACTCGCCCCACGCCTCGACCATGTCGTCCATCAGCCCGCTCGGCACGTCGGCCGTCCAGGCGTCGTACTCGGCCTTGGTGATCCGCACGTGGGCGTCGGTCAGCTGGGCGTTGGTCAGCCACTCCTCGTCCTGGCCACCCGCCGCGATCAGCGCGTGGATGAGGGCGTCACCGGCCTCCGTCTCGTCGTCGAGGTCGAGGGCGGGGATGTGGCCGACGTCGTACCCCTCCTCGCGCATCCGGCGCAGCAGCCGCACCGTGCTGACGGGGGTGTCGAGACCGACGGCGTTGCCGACACGGGAGTGCTTGGTGGGGTAGGCCGACAGCATCAGCGCGACCCGGCGCTCGCCGACCGGGATGTGTCGCAGACGGGCGTGGTTGACCGCGATCCCGGCCACCCGGGCGCAGCGCTCGGCGTCGGCGACGTAGCGCGGCAGCCCGTCCTCGTCGATCTCCTTGAACGAGAACGGCGCGGTGATGATCCGCCCGTCGAACTCCGGGATCGCGATCTGCGTGGCCGAGTCGAGCGGCGTGACACCGTCGTCGGACGCCTCCCACTCCTCGCGGCTGCTGGTGAGGCACAGGCCCTGGAAGATCGGGATGTCGAGGGCCGCCATCCGCTCCACGTCCCACGCCTCGTCGTCCTCGCCGGCGCTGGCGGCTGCGGGCTTGCTGCCGCCGGCGGCCAGGACGGTGACGATCAGCGCGTCGAGGGTGCCGAGGGCGTCGTACAGCTCGTCGGGCGCGGCGCGCAGGCTGCCGGCGAAGACGGGTACGCCGACGGCCTGGCCGGTCGCGTCGATCGCGTCGACGAGCGCGTGCGCGAAGCCGGCGTTGCCGCTGGTCTCGTGGGCGCGGTAGTAGAGGACGCCGACCCTGGGGAGCTCTGTCGGCGGCCGCTCACCCATCCCCCACTGCGGGACGGCGGCGGGCGGCTCGAAGCCCTCGCCCGTGAGCAGCACGGTGTCGGAGAGGAACGCGTGCAGCTGCGCGAGGTTGGCCGGCCCGCCCTCGGCGAGGTAGCGGTGCGCCTCGGCGGCGATGCCGATGGGGACGCTGGACAGCTCCATCAGCTCGGCGCTCGGCTGCTGCTCGCCGCCGAGCACGACCATCGGCTTGCCGGTCTCCCGGATCCGCACGAAGCCGGTGCACAGGTCCTGCGGCGAGCCCAGGATGCGGCCGACGACGAGGTCGGCGGCCTCGATCGCCTGGGCCACGGACTGGTGGCCGGGTCGCCCGGGGTTGGCGACCAGGTAGTCGGCCCCGGAGGCTCGGGCCGACAGCAGGTCCGTGTCGGACGTCGAGAGCAGCGCGATGCGCATGGATCCTCCTCGGGGTTCTCGCCCGTCGTTGGTCGGAGGTCTCGTGGTCAGTGTCTGGCTTCGGCCGATCGCTGCTCGCAGCGAGGGGCCTCACAGTGGCGGAACCGCCCCGGAGTCGCACCGGGTTCCTGTTCCACGAGACGTGAATGCTGGAAGCCTACCGTGGTAAGGATACCCTTACTAGCATGGCGTACTACGGAACGGTCGACACGGTCACCCGGCTCACCCCCACCCTCGTGCGGGTGGTGCTCGGCGGTGACGGTCTCGCGGGGTTCACGGCGCCCGACGCGACCGACACCTACGTCAACGTGGCGATCCCGCCCGCGGGTGCGCCGTACGGCGGGGTGTTCGAGCCCGCCGAGGTCCGGGAGACCCAACCCAAGGAGCTGTGGCCGGCGCGGCGCCGCTACACCGTGCGCGACTGGGACGGCAGCCGGCTGACGGTCGACTTCGTCGTCCACGGTGACCAGGGCGTGGCCGGACCGTGGGCCGCCGGCGCGAAGCCCGGCGACGTGCTGGTCTTCGAGGGACCGGGCAGCGGCTTCCGCCCCGACCCGTCGGCCGACTGGCACCTGCTCGTCGGCGACGAGTCGGCACTGCCGGCGATCGCCGCATCGCTGGAGGCCGTCCGCGCGGGCAGCCGCGCGGTCGTGCGCCTGGTCTGCGACGGACCGGCGTACGAGGTCCCCCTCACCTGCCCCGGCGAGCTCGACCTGGTCTGGCTGCACCGCACCGGCAGCGCCGCGGACGTCGACCTGCTGGCCGACGCGGTCGCGGACGTGGACTTCCCCGCCGGGCGCGTGCACGCGTTCGTGCACGGCGAGGCCGACGAGATCCGCGCCATCCGCCGGCACCTGATCAGCGACCGCGGCGTGCCGCGGGCCGACATGTCCTGCTCGCCCTACTGGCGCCGGACCATGACCGACGAGGCCTGGCGCGCCGTCAAGCGCGAGTACGTCGCCGCGATGGACGCCGACGTCGCGTAGCAGACCGTCGAGAGACGTGAAACGGCCCCCAGGAGATCCTCCCGGGGGCCGTTTCGCGTCTCTCGACGACCTAGGACCTCACTGGTCGTAGACGATGACGCCGCGGATGTTCTTGCCGTCGCGCATGTCCTGGTAGCCCTGGTTGATCTGGTCCAGGGTGTACGTCTGGGTGACCATCTCGTCGAGCTTGAGCTTGCCGTCCATGTAGAGGTCGAGCAGGCGCGGGATGTCGTAGCGCGGGTTGGCGTTGCCGAAGATGCAGCCCACGAGCTCCTTGCGCATCATCGAGAACTCGAAGAGGTTGAGCTTCACGTCGTCGGCCATCATGTTGGCGACCGAGGTCACGACGCCGCGACCGGCCTTCTTGACCAGGCTCATCATCGGCGCGATCAGGTCGCCCTCGGCCAGGCCGACGGCGAGGATCGCCTTGTCGGCCATGGCGCCGTTGGTGATCTCGCTGATCAGCGGCTGCGCGTCGGCCATCGAGGCCGCCGTGTGGGTCGCGCCGAGGGTCAGCGCCTTCTCGCGCTTCCAGTCGACCGGGTCCACCGCCACGACGAAGCGGGCGCCGGCCATCGCCGCACCCTGCACGGCGCTCATGCCGATGCCACCGAGACCCATCACGGCCACGGTCTCGCCGGACTGCACGTCGGCGGCGTACGTCGAGGAGCCCCAGCCGGTCGTCACGCCGCAGCCCACGAGCGCCGCCCGCTCGAGCGGCACGTCCTTGCGGATCTTCACGGCGCTGTCGATGTTGACCACGGTGTACGGCGAGAACGTGCCGAGCCCGACCATGATGCCGAGGTCGCGGCCGTCCTTGGCGTGGTGGCGGTAGGAGAAGTCCGAGAGCTGCATGCCGCTGAGCAGGAAGGCGCCCAGGTCGCAGAGGTGCTGCTGACCGATCGAGCACGACGGACACTTGCCGCACGACGGGATGAAGCTGAAGACGACGTGGTCGCCGACCTCGAAGCCGACCGTGCCCTCGCCGACCTCCTGGACGACGCCGGCACCCTCGTGACCGCCGATGACCGGGAACTGCTTGAGGCCGAAGGCCTCGGCGAGCTCGGGGTCCAGGACCATGTCCCCGGTGACCATGTGCTCGTCGGAGTGGCACAGGCCCGAGGCGGCGAGCTTGACCAGGATCTCGCCCTTCTTGGGCGGGTCGAGCTCGATGTCCTCGACGCTCCAGTCGGTGTGCGGCTCCCACAGGATGGCGGCGCGGGTCTTCATGGCGACTCCCTCGGCAAAGTAGAACAGGTTCTTGTCCCTGCAAGGTACTGCCCGTTGTGGCGCCTGTCACGCGATCCGGGACGCTGCCTCCCGCAAGGTCGCAGCAAGGCGCCGACCCGCCGACGGCGCAGCCTCGAGCTCGGACTGCCAGGCAGCCGCCTCCTCCCGCGCCGCCGTGCGCACGGCGGGGTCGGGAGACACACTCCGGGCGGCGAGGTCGACGGCCCGGCGCCAGGTCTCCCGCAGCTCGTCGGCCGTCATTCCCAGCTCACCGCGTCGAGCGCCGACTCGAAGTTGCGGATGATCTCGATGTAGTTGCCGCTCTGCAGCGCACCCAGGTCCCCGAACGTCAGACCGGCGACGCGGCCGACGCCCTGGACGTGGTACCAGACCGTGATCTGGTCCTCGACGTTCGCGGCCGGGATCCCGGTGAGCCGGCCGTTCCACACCCACTGCTCGATCCGCTGCATGATCGCGATCGAGAACGCGTAGGGGCCGGCGTCGCGCTGCTGGGCGTACGTCTGCCGCAGCCAGTCGTGGAACTCGTCCGACAGGGCCGTGCCGTAGTGGTCGTGCCCGTCGTCGGTCCGGGTGAACGCGCCGACGTGACCCGCCGGGTTGGGGTCGAAGTGCCAGAGCACGTGGCTGGTCTCGCTGCGCAGCGCGTACTGGAAGACCAGCCACTTGACCGCGAGCTTGAGCCCGGCGGCATCGCGCGCGTCGAAGGCCGCGCGCAACAGGGTCGGCAGCAGGTTGGTGGGGATCCACTCGTGCATGCGGGGCTGCCGGAAACGACCCTCGATCCAGGTCTTGCTCGGCGGGTGCGTCCAGGCCCAGTTCATCCGAGCCCGGGTGAACCCGTTGTACGTCGCGCTCTGGGCGATGCCGAGCAGGAACGCCTTGAAGTCGCCGCCGGCCGCCGTCACCAGGGCCGGGTCCGGGTCCTCGCGCCCGGGGAACGGGTTGAACCCGCCGTACGGCGCCGGTGAACCCGGCGTGTAGGCGATCGACGCGACCGTGGCCGGGAGCTGCGTGTCCACGGGGTCCAGGCCCTGGGGCGGGTTCGCGCGGAAGGCATCGGCGTACGCGTTGCCGACGGCGCTGGCGAACTCGGTGCGCACCGGGTGCGGGGCGCTCGCGTCCGACAGGGCGTACGCGCGGAAGGCGCCGGTCCCGGCGCTCCGTCGGCCGGAGCCCTCCTGGAGGTAGGGCAGCAGCTGCCGGTGCACCGACTCCTGCGCCAGGTAGGCCAGCCCGGCTCGGAGGGCGGGGTCGGAGACCGCGCCGGCCGCCCAGATCGGCACAGCGGTCTCGGTGCCGGTGGGGATGTGCGTGGCGTGCGCGAGGTAGCGCGACTCCCAGATCCGGAACATGGCGTCCGCGCGGGCCCGGCCGTGGGCCGGCAGGTTGGCCGCGATGTCGGCCAGCTGCTCGGCCTCGGACCCGGTCCGCCCGAAGATCTCGAACAGCTCGTTCATCATCCCGGCGATGGCCTGCTCGCGCCCCTCCAGGGCGGTGTCGTCCGGCGGCTCGTTGGTGTCGGTCTTGTCGCGGTTGGCCTCGTTGAAGGCGTGCGCGAGCTGGTCACCCTCGACGCTGGCCTGGTCGGCGACCGTCGTGAGCGCGTCGAGCTTGCCCGGCGCCGTCGCCTTGTGCTCCTCGGGGAGGTCGTCGACCTTGGTCCGCCACTCGGCGATCTGGTCGGCGATGGGCTTCGGGACGGAGGCGACCATGAGGGTGGCGTCGTCGCCGGCCACCTGGAACCACAGCCGGTGGCTGTGCCCGTCGGCAGAGAAGCGCACCGTCTTGCCGAGCTCGTCGTCGCCGTTGTGCCCCTCGCCCGGCTCCTCGTCGCCGCCGATGCCCATTCGGCGCAGCAGCGCCCGGCCGCGCTCGGCCAGCCAGCCGATGACGCGGTCGAGGACGCCGTACACCATCGTCTGGAGGCGGGTGATGACGTCGGCGACCTCACCGGGGAGGCCACCGAGGTGCAGCAGCCCGGCCAGGAAGTCGATGACCGGCGGGATGAGCGAGGCCAGCGCGCGCTCGACGGCGTTGGCGAGGCCGCCGATGTTGCCGGCGATGACGTCGGCCATGCCGTTGACGATCGCCTCGACGAACCGGAAGATCCGGGCCGCGTTGCGGAAGATCCACGAGCACACCTGGTAGATCAGGTCGATCGCCTGCGCGATGGCGCCGACCGGGTTCAGCATCCCGACGACCCGGACGATGACCTGCTCGATCAGGGTCTGGGTGAGGTACTCGACGGCCGCCTCGAGGATCATCCCCACGATGTTCTCGGGGCTGAGCTGCTCCTTGATCAGCTCGACGATCCCGTCCGGGCCGCGTTCGATCAGCACCGAGATCAGCTGCCACGCGGCCTCGATCACCTCGACCGCGGTCGGCCCGATGTGGCGGACCAGGATCTCCCGGATCCGCGGCCAGGTGATGCCCATCAGGTCGAGCGCGAAGCCGAAGAGCGAGCGCGCGGAGAAGTCGCGCGGCATCGGGATCGGGGTCTCCAGGCCCGAGAACAGCCAGTCCCAGAAGCCGTGCAGCACGTGCGTGCCGAAGTTGTCGAAGAACTGCTCGAAGCCCTGCTTGACCCCGGCGGTCAGGTTGTTGATGAAGTTCTCGGGGTCGTCGGCGATGTCCGAGATGACCTGCTCGATCTTGGCGATCAGCGCCCAGAACGCCGACGGTGGGATGCCGACCAGGCGGAGCAGGCCGTTGATGATCGCCCGGACCGGGTCGTCGATGAACTCCTCGATCGCGGCGACCACCCGGCCGATCAGGCCGCCGGCGGCGTCGCGCAGGGCCTGGGCCTCCGCGTGCACGTCGTTCACGGCGGTGATCGCCCGCGCCGACACGTCCCGGACGAAGCTGGTCTGTGCCGCCGTGACGCGCTGGCTGAGGCCGTCGAGCATCCCGCCGAAGCGGGCTCGCTCCTGCGCGGCCCACTCGGGGAACTCCGCCTCCATGGCCGTGAAGGCGGCGTCGATGTCGGTGCGCGCGTGCTGGATCAGTGCCTGGGCGGCGGCGATGACGCCGTTGACGTCGCTGGAGATGTCGGTCAGCAGCGTCGTCACGCCGTCCCCGAACTCCCGCTCGGCCCGGTTGTACTCGTCGGTGACCCAGTCGGGCAGGCCTCCGATGTAGTCGCCGATCGCGAGGATGGTGCCGCCGACGCCCGAGTGCCGGTCCTCGATCCAGAGCTGCACCCGGTGCAGGGCGTCGTGGAAGGTCTGGGACAGCTGGGTGAGACCGGCCTCCCACCGGGCGATCGCCGTCCGGCTGAGCGGCTGGAGGAGCGCGTCGACCTGACGCTGCGCGTTGTCGTAGATCCCCTGCGCCCGCTGGGAGACGGCCTCCCGGGTGTTCTGCTCGGTGGTGACCGCGCCCTGCTGGCCGCCGCCGACGGTCTCGACGGTGCCCGACCGGGCACTGCGCATCGCGGCGACCGCCTGCTGCTGGAGGGCCGCCATGTCGCCCTGCGCGCTCTCGATCGCCTGCTGCTGCTCGGCCTGGATCTGCTGCGGCGTGCGCTCGGCCGCCTCGCCGAGCTCGCCGCGGGCGGCGCGCGCCTCCGCGAACGGCCCGTCGGGGATCTCCCGGGTGACGCGGGTGTCGATCCCGGAGTCGGCGATGCGCTGGTCGGTGGCGGCGACGTCGGCATCCAGGGAGGTGTTCTCCGGTGGGATCGGGTCCGGGGCCGCGCTCGCCGCGTCGACGCCCATCCCGGGAGAGGTGGGACTGGGCGCGACCACCGGCGTGGGCGTGAGGGCGGGTGTGCCGGTCGGCGGCGTCGCCATCGCGTCGTACGACGAGCTGACCTGGTCGACCTGACCCTCCACGGACCCGGTGATGGTGGCGCCGGCGTTCTGCGCCTCCTGGGTCGGGTCGGTCTCGAGGAGCTTGTCCTCGTCCTCGGGGCGGTTCTCCCGGATCGCCGTCCGGATCCGCTCGCACAAGGCGACGATCTCGGGGCTGGGCGCGGGTCGCTCCCCCAGCTCGGCGGCCAGCTCCTCGCGGGCCCGGGCCGCGGTCTCGGCCACCGGCTCGGTGACCGCGCCCCGCGCGTCCGCCACGTCGGCGTCCGCCGACGGCAGGTCGCGGGCCGCCCGCGCTGCGCCGCCCGCGCCCCCGGCGACCCCGCCGCCGCGTGCCGCCGCGGCCCGGGTCAGCGCGGTCGGCGGCTCCGGCATGATCAGCTCGACCGGCGGCGGTGCCTCCTCGGGGGCGGCCTCGGGCGGGGCCTCCTCCGCCGCGGGAGCAACGTCGGCGGGCGCCGCCTCGGTCGGGGCGGCCCCCGCGGCCCCCTCGGCCGGCGTCGCTTCGGCCGGCGCCGCCTCGGCGGTCGGCACCGGGGGCACGTCGGCCGGGACGAGGTCGGTCGCGGCGGCCGGCGCCGACGCTGCCGCCGGTGGTCGATCCACCGGGGCGGGCGGACCGGCGACGGCGCCGACCAGGCCGGCGACCGCAGCCCGGATCGCGGCATCGAGCATCCGCAGGGGCTCCGGCGCGTCCACGCCGTAGATGCCGGGAGCGAGGAACAGGTGCCCGTCGGTCACGAACGCGGGCACCCCGGCGACCGCGGCGTCGGCGTGCACCTCCAGCCGGTGCGGGTCGGCGGCCAGGTCGACGCCCAGCAGGCCGCGGTAGACCTCGACCAGTCGTGGGCTCAGCGGCTCCCCGGCGGGTACGGCGTCCTGCGGCAGGTGGATGGTCGCGCCGGTGTCGGTGCGGGGGGCGTCGACGCCCTCCCGCGCCGTGAAGGCCGTGCCGGGCGGGAGCTCGCGCAGGTCGATGGCGAGCGTGGTCCCGCGCAGGGCGACGCCGGGGACCGCCAGCGTCATCTCGGGCGTCCACCCGTCGACGGTCCAGGTCGCCTCGCCGAGGTCGAGCCCGAGCAGCCCGACCGTCGCCTGCATGCGAACGGTCCCGTCGAGCGAGCCGTCGGACCGGAAGCCGGCGTGACCGGTCAGCTCGGTGAACGGTGCCTGCCCGGACAGCACCACGGCGCCGCCGTCGACGCCCCACTCCGCCTGCACCGCCTGCAGCCCGCCGGCCAACCCGGTGACGGTCACGACGCTCGCGTCGCCGATCGGGCGCGGCACCGTCGTCAGCACCGGGACGGCCTCGGGCGCGCGGTCTCCCGTCGCCGTGCTCGTCGACGCCGTGGTCTGCTCTCGGGTCGCGACGGGCGGGCTCAACTCGGCACCGTCCTCCCGGCCTTCTCGTACTGGCGGCGGATGCCGGTCACGAGGTGGGCCTCGGTGACGACACGTCCGTCGGCGGCGGCGAGGTACGCCGCCTCGATGCTGGCCTCCCGGATCTGGGCGCCGGTGAGCGGGTAGCGGCGGGCCAGGTCCGGCAGGTCGATGCCCACCTGGACCGGCAGCTCCCCCGGCATGACCGTCTCCCACAGCCGGGTGCGCTCCCCCGGCCCCGGCTCGGGGAACTCGACCATCACGTGGATGCGCCGCTGGAAGGCCGTGTCGATGTTGGCGACCAGGTTGCTGGTCAGGACCACGATCCCGGGGTGCTGCTCGATGCGCGAGAGCAGGTAGGACACCTCCTGGTTGGCGTAGCGGTCGTGCGCGTCGTCCACGCCGGTGCGCGCGCCGAAGATCGCGTCCGCCTCGTCGAAGACCAGCACGCAGCGCTCGCGCGCCGCCCGGTCGAAGACCTTGGCCAGCGTCTTCTCGGTCTCGCCGATGTACTTCGACACCAGCGCGGACAGGTCGATGAGGTACGCCGGCAGCCCGACCGACGCCGCGAGCGCGGCCGCCGTCATCGTCTTGCCGGTCCCCGGCGGCCCGTGGAAGAGCGCGATCAGCCCGGCCGCGTTGTCGTGGTGCGCGCCGAAGCCCCAGTCGTCGACGACCGTCGTGCGGTGCGCGATCCGCGCCTCGAGGTCCTCGACCCGGAGCCGGGCGGCGGCGGGCAGCACCACGTCGGTGAGCGTGTGCACGGTGGTGAGCGGCCGTGCCGGGAAGTCGCTCGACGCGACCGGCCGGGTCGGTGGCTGCCCGGTCACCCAGGCGACCAGCGCCGGGTCCGGCACCAGCAGGCCGGTCAGGTCGCCCGCGCCGTCGAGGATGAGCAGCCCGCTCTCGCGCAGCCGGCCGTGCTCGGACAGCAGCACGGTCGCGTCGAGGCGCGCGGGGAACGTGCGCGCCACGAGGGTGCGCGCGACCTCGCCGGTGAGCCCGATGACGTCGGGCCGGTCGGTCAGCCGTCCGTAGCGCACGGCGAACCGCTCGTCGACGTACGGCGCGATCGCGGCGACGAGGACGACCGCCTCCGCGACGGTGAGGTGGGCGGTCGAGATCACCTCGGCGAGCGGGCCGACCCCGTCGAACCGGCGGCCGTCGGGGAGCCCCTCGTCGTCGGCGTCGAGGCCGAGGCAGCAGGCCCGGCGCTCCTCGATCCGTACGTCGATGAGCGCGTCCAGGACCTCGAGCGCCGCGCGGAGCTCGGCGACGGGGGCCGGCGTCGCGGTCATGGCCGGAACCGCATCGACAGCAGGGGCGACCAGGGCAGCTTCACCAGCCCGAGCGGGTAGGGCAGCATCGGCAGCAGCACGTCGAGCGGGTGGGTTGCCGCGGTGAGCAGCACCGGGTCACGGTCGAGGTCGAGCACGCCGAGCCGGGACAGCCAGCCGTCGCGGACGAAGCCCGGGGTGGAGTCGCGGAAGCCGGGCAGCAGGGCCGCGAAGGCGGCCAGCACCCGCTCCGCCGAGGCCGCCACCTCGTCGAGCCGGGGCAACGGGCTGCGATCGGCGCTCTCGACGGTCAGCAGGTCCCGGCCTGCCAGCAGCCGGACGAGCGGGTCGTCGACGAGGGACGGGTCGTCGAGCAGGGCTGCGAGCGCGGCCTCCCGGACGGCGACGGGGTCCAGGCCGGGGTGCAGCGACTCGGCCAGGCGGCAGTGGTCGGCCAGCCACGGGTAGAGGAGCACCAGCCCGGCGGCACGGGTCACCGCGGCCCGGTCGAGGTCGTCCCGCTCGCCGGAGTGCAGCTCGGCGAGCGCCAGCAGCAGGTCGGGCACCCGGGCGGCCGGCGGTGCGCTGTCGTCGCCGGAGGTCGTCGGGTCCGACGACGGACGCCGGACGAGATCGGCGGACGCCGGCGAGCCGACCGCGCCCGGATCGGCCTCGTCGGTGCCGGACGGCTCGGCGGTCGACGCGTGGCCGACGTCCGACCGCCAGCCGACCTGAGGCAGCACCCGGGCGAGCACGTCGACGAGGCGGGCCCACGTCGTGGGCCTGAGCAGCCGTGCCACCTCCTGGGCCAGCGCCGGGTCGGCGAGCGACAGCAGGGTGACCGGGACCCGGGATGCCCCGTCCGGCGCGGTCGACAGCCAGAGCCGCGCGTCCGTCGCGACCCGCTCCGCCGTGGGCAGCGGCGATCTGCCCGCGGCGTACCGCTCCGCGCCGGCGAGGGATGCCGAGCCCCGCGGGCCGGAGGAGCCGGCCACCGGTCCCCCGGGTCCGTCGGCGGCGCGGATGCGCAGGACCTCCGCGCGGATCAGGTCGGCCCACAGCACGGCCAGCGTCTCGTCGTCGTACGCCGCGGGGTCCATCTCGAGCACCACGCGCAGCCCGTCGAGCTCGACGTCGCGCAGGTCGGCCAGGGCGCGCTCGAGCGCGGCCGGCAGCGCCCGGGCCGCGACCGCCGCCAGCCGCGCGGCCTGCGGGCCGCGCAGCCGGAGCCGGTCGATGGCGATGTCGGTCACGCTCAGCCGATCAGCAGCTGGATGTCGCGGATCTGGGCGTCGAGCTGGCTGCCGATGGTGGCGGCCTCGGGGGTGTCCTTGAGCGCGGACTTCACCATGGTGCGCATCGACTTGAGCACGTCGAGCGTGCTCGCGCCGATCAGCCTCGGGTCCTCGGTGTTGACGTCCACCTCGAAGCGGGCGTGGGCGCGCTCGACGTCCTTCACGTAGCGCTCCAGCTGCCGGTTGTCCTTGCCGATGGCCCGCACAGCCGCAACCGCGGTCTCGGTGAACTCGGAGATCCCGCGACCGATGGTGGCGTCGATGACCTTGCCCCCACCGGCCGTCAGGCCGCGCGTGCCGATGACGTCCACCTTGCCCTCGAGCTTGGCGAGCCGCTCGGTGACGTCCTCGATCCCCTTCAGGTCCTGCTCGAGCGTGTTGATCCGCACCCCGAAGCCGCTCTGGTCGAACTGACCACCGCGGTAGTCCGCGAACTGGCCCTGCAGGGTCGTGAAGCTGCCCTCCAAGGTGGAGAAGCTGCCCTGCAGCTGGGTGAAGTCGGAGCGCACGCCCTCGGTGAGCCCCTGGAGCGTGACGACGGCCTCCTGCGCCTCGGCCACGGCCGCCTGGGCCGCGGGCAGGGCGGTGCTCACCTGGCGGGAGTTGTACGTCGCGGGCACGCGGCCGGTCGCGACCACGTTGCCGGCCTGGTTGACCGACAGCACGATCGTGTCCGCCGGGCTGAAGGCCGACGACGGCAGGTAGCCGTCCAGGCCCTGCGCCTCGGCATGGCTGACCACCTTGATGTCCGCGGTGAAGCCCCGGTCGTCGAGGTAGGTGTTCAGGACGCCCTCGACGTCGACGCCGGGCTGCCCGACGTACTGCCAGCCGCCGATCAGGCCGTCGCCGTAGAAGTCGAGCGGCGGCTGGCCGTAGAAGTCGGCCGGGTCGACGAGCCAGTCGGGCTCCTCGATCGGCGGCTGCCAGATGGGGCCGATCGGGTCGAAGACGACCCACGGGTCCAGCCACGTCGGGTCGACCTCCACCGGCGGGTAGACCGGACGGCAGGTCCCGTTGACCCGGATCCACCCCGCCGGGCAGAGGACCGGCGGCTGGGGCGGGTTGCCCTGGACCGGTGGGTCGGGCGGGGCGTAGCCGTCGATCAGGGCCTCGAGCCGGTCCCGGAACAATCCGGCGGGGTCGCCGCAGGTGCCCCCGAGGAAGGCCTCGGTGAACCCGCGCGGCGGCTGCCACGCGTGGCGGTAGCCGCAGTGAAAGACCCAGGTGCCGAGCACCTGCTCGACCCAGCCGACCACGACGCCCGCGCGCGCCGGGTCGCGGTCGACCGTCAGGCGCAGCAGCGACTCCGTGCGCAGCAGGTCGAGGGTCGCGAACAGGACCATGTTGAGCCAGCCGCACTTGTAGCCCTTGACCGCCGGGGTGTCGCCGCCGAGGACGTGGACGCCGGCCAGCTTGCTGATCAGGTCCGTCCGGATGACCGCCGGCCCGGGCGCGTTGGTCAGCCGGCCGACGAGCGCGGTCTGGAGGTCGTCGAAGGAGTTGGCCGGGGAGGAGTCGAGCGCGACGCGGACCGGCTCGACGCTCAGCAGCGGGTCGTTGGGGAAGTCGAAGACCGTGCCCGTGACCCGTCCGTTCACCACGCGCAGCGTCACGTCGCGCGTGTGGTGCTCGGCGTGACCGGCACAGTCGGCCTCACCGCACGCCGGCGCCGGGTTCACCGTCTCCGACGCCTCGAGCACGACGCTGAACCCGCCCGGGCCCGTGGCGATGAAGTCGTACGACGGGGTGACGGTCGTCGGCGGCAGCGTGATCGTCTGGGCGGCGGTGAGCACCAGCGGCTCGCCGTACTGGTCGATGGCGAGGCCGGGCTCGATGGTCAGCGTGGACCCGCTGACGGAGCCGGCGAGCCCGGCGTTGATGCCGAAGCCGATCATCCGGCCGACCAGGCGGTCGCGCTCGTGCAGGAACGCACGCAGCGTGTTGAGGTCGGGCGCGGTGAGGGTCTGACCGCTCTCGAAGACGGGGTACTGGTTGTCGGGCATGGGTTCTCCTGACCTCGGCGCTCAGGTGGTCGGCAGGCGGCCGACGTCGAGCCGGTCCTTGTGCTCGCCCTGGTCGATGCACTCGTAGATGTGGATGGCACTGCCGTGGTTCACGACGGAGACGACGGAGCACAGCAGCTGGTTGAGGTCGGCCTGTCGGGTCGACAGGTCGGCCAGGTAGGTGTCCAGGTCGGTCGTGCTCGGCGACGACGGCAGCGTCGGCGTCGCCGTGAGGACCCCGAGCGCGGCGAAGGTCGCGGGGTCGACGAAGCAGACCCGCATCAGCACGTGGGCCGGGGCGTACCGGCGGGCGAACTCGGTCGCCTCCTCGCGCCGCCCCCAGGGCTCGAAGGTCTCGGTGAGCGGGACGAAGAGGGTCGCCGTGTAGGGCTCGCCGGTGATGGCCGCGCCCGGTGCCTGGTAGTGCTCCAGCAGGTAGGGCAGCTCCACCACGTCGGGCTCGAGCCCGAAGTAGAGCGCGAACCAGCTCAGGAACCCCCGCGGCGTGCCCCGCCGGCGCCACAGGCGAGCGGACCGGGCCAGCATCTCGCGGCGGCGGACCAGCCCGTCGACGTCGGTGCCCCAGCTGGCCGGGAAGGTGTAGCCGACCCAGCGCGCGACCTCGTCGTACGTCGCGAGGTAGGAGCCGAGCAGCGCGTCGCGACCGGCGTCCAGCGGGAGCGCGGTGGGCCAGCGCAGGGTCGCGTCCGGGCCGAGCCCCAGCATCAGGTCCTCGAGACGCTCCACGACGGCGTGGTTGAGCTCGTCGGCGAGGCCCAGGTAGGCGTCCACCTGGGCGTACGACGCCGCGTCCTCCTGGTAGATCGGCGGCAGCTGGGCGGCGAGCCGCGTGTAGTCGGCGCTACGCATCGGCGCACCTGCCCGTCAGCGAGAAGCGCACCCGCAGGCAGCGTCCGGGAGCGAGCACGGGTACGGCGTTGGGCGGGATCGGCAGGCTGCCGGCCGACTGCGGGACGAAGGTCGCGGTGACGTCGCCGGTGTCGACGAGCATCGCGAGCCGCTCGATGCCCCACACGTCGGGGTTGCCGACGATCGCGGCGACCACCTCGGTGAACCGCACCGGCTCCCCCGGCACCCAGCCGTCCGCCGGCTGCTCCAGCCGCGGCCACGGCCCGTCGACGTCACCGGTCGGGTCCGGCGCGCGGGTCTCCGGGCGACCGGCCAGGAAGAACGCCGCGATCCGGTCGCGGACGTCGGCGATCAGGGCGTCGGGGTCGACCCCGATGCCGGTCACCAGGGTCGCCTGGACGATCACGGCAGCGGTGTCGAGCAGGCTGGCGCCGACCTCGTCGCAGATGGTGCGCCGCGGCGGCAGCTCGTCGAGGTCGGCCGGCACCCGCCAGTCCGGGAACGGCGCGCGCACCTCCGGTCCGATCGCCACCGAGAGCACGTCACGGAGGAACTCCTGTGTCGCGGGCACCGTCAGCTGGCGGGGCTCGGAGTGCTCGACGACGAGGGTGATGGCGGCGGCGTGCTCGTCGACCTCGACGGCCGGGACGGCACCGGTGGGCAGGCCGTTCCAGGCGACGCCCTCGAGCCGCCCGGGGACGGCCCAGGCCCGGCGTACGTCGGGGTGCGCCCGCGCCCGGCGGGCGTAGTCCTCGGCGGTGACCGGCTCGCAGGTCAGCGCCTGCACCGGGTGCGGCGGCCAGACCGTGGTCCGCCCGTGGTCGTCCTCGAGCTGCTCGGGGAGCAGGCCCGGGGGCTGCGTGCCGGCGGCCATCGCCACGTCCAGCTCGTCGTCGGTGAGGTCCTCGGCGTCGAGGAGGTCCCGGACGCCGGACGCCGTGGCGGCGGTGACCGCCCGCACCTCGGCGAGCCGGGCGACCAGGGCGTCGCGGGACAGGCGGCGCCGCTCACGGCGTACGACGGCACGCACCTCGTCGTCCCACAGCGGCAGGTCGAGCGCGAGCTCGGCGGCCGCGCGGGCGTCGCGCACCTCCACGGTGCCACCGAGGCGGCGCTGGTCGGCCACCACGGCCGCGACCAGCTGGGCCTGCTCGTGGGCGACCTGGCGGACCAGGCGGCCGCGCATCAGGGCGACGACCGCGGCCCGGTCGTCGGCGTCGAAGACCGTCGACCACGGGGCACTGCCGAGCAGGGCGGTCGCGTCGCCGAGCGAGGCACTGGCCCGGACCCGGCGCTCGAGCACCCGGGCGGAGGTCGCGGACGCCGCGAGCGCGTCGGCGACCGCGGCCAGCGTCTCGACCGAGAAGGACCGGTCCCAGTGCCGCTCCGCGTCCGGCAGCCAGCCGGACACCTCCAGCGGCCAGGCGTCGTAGTGCCGCTCGGCCACCCGGTAGTGCAGGTCGGCGACGCCGAACGCCGCCGCCTCGGCGAGCGTGATGCCGGGGTCGGCGGCGTTGTGGTCGCTCCAGGCGGTCGGCACCAGGCGCGTCAGCACGTCGGCCATCCGGGCGCGCACGGTCTCCCAGTCGGCGTCCGGCGCGACGGGGACGAAGGGCGTGATGGGGGCGGGTGTGGTCGTCACAGCTGCTCCTCACAGGTCAGGGCGTGCGCTCCGGTGGAGCAGGTCAGGCCGCGGCAGGGGTCCACCTCGACCACGTCGACGACGGTGCCGCTGGCGTCCCGGAGCTCGAACGCGGTGACCACGTCGACGCTCGGCTGCTGCTCGAGGAAGGCGACCAGGCTGGAGGCGTAGAGCGACCGGCCCCACCGGGGAGCGCCGGTGGCGGTCGGGTGCAGCACACCCTCGATCGCGGCGCGGATCTCCTCCTGGCCGGTCAGCGCGGCGACCCCGCGGCGCAGCCGGATGGTGGCGGCGACGCTCACGGCGGCGTACCTGGGGCAGAGGACCGCGACCTGCGCGCCCACCGGGCTCAGCGGGGTGAGGACGTCGCCGATGCGGCCGATCAGGCTGACCGACGGCTTCGGCGCCGGGTCGTCGGGGCGGTCCGGGACGACCACCAGGCCGACCACCCCCGGCGCGTGACCGCCGTCGCGGTCGGTGTGCGGCAGGCAGAGCACGGCGGCGACCTCGGGGAAGGCGAGCGCGACGTGCTGCTCGTAGTCCCACGGCGCCAGCGCCCGGTCGCGGTGCCGGGTGCGCGCGGACGCGCGGGCGAGGTACGCCGGGTCCGCCTCGGGTCCGCGGCCGCGGACCGACGCCGGGTTGGTCACCTTCTTGACGCCGCGGATCGGCGCCAGGGTGCCCTTGATCGTGCCGGGCGGCAAGGCGGTGGCCGGGCTGGGGTCGGACCCGGGGTCGGCCGCCGCGGAGACGAACTCCGCGACGACGGCGTCGACGAGCACGGCGCGCACGGTGCCGAGGCGGTCGGGGGCCGCGGTGACGAGCCGGACCCAGCGCCCGGGACCGGACGCACCGACGTCGGTGCAGCCGTCCGCCCACCCGCGCGGCGCGACGAACCGGAGGAGCCCGGACTCACGCAGCTGGCGGGAGCCGTCGGCGACGGGCAGCGGGTGCCACCCGGTGCCGTCCCACCACTGCCAGCCGGCGTCGACCGGGTCGGTCGCCCCGCAGGGCGCGGCCGAGTCGACCTCGAGCCACACCGACACCGTCGACCCGGCGGCCGACTCCGGCAGCACCAGGCCGAGGGCTACCATCCCGGTCGCACCCTCGTCGGAGACGGCGCGCCGGAACGGCAGGTACGCCGTCAGCTGGGCGGGCTTCACGGTGTGCCGCCAGCCGCTGGTGGACTCGACGCGGCTCGCCGGCACCGGCCGGGTCGTGTAGCGCAGCGTGATGCTCGACGCGATCGGCGGCGACGGCGGCACCGGCATGACCGGGTCCGCGCCGCCGGCCGAGACGGCCTGGGTCGCGAACGCGGCGACGTCGCTCTGGTACTTCGTCCAGCCGAAGTCACCCTGGGCCAGGAACGCGCGGACGTAGTGGCCCTCCTGACCCGACACGACGGTCCGCTCGGAGCCGCCCACGTCGTCCTCGGAGACGCCGTCGAAGCGGCTGCTCGGGTCGCCGAACTGCTTCCACTGCCCGTCCTCGCGCCGCTGCCAGCGCACGCTCGGGGAGGTGGACGGCGACAGCAGCCCCAGGATGTGGTCGAAGTCGCCCTGCACCTGCGCCTTCTGCGGCGTGCTCAGCTTGCCGAGGGCGGTGCTGACGGCGCCCTGGATCTGCAGCGCGTAGAAGACGGGGATGCCGCTCCCCGCCAGCGACGGCTGCACGGCGGTGCCGCCGGACTGGAGC
The DNA here is from genome assembly GCF_039543825.1 of Nocardioides conyzicola. Taxonomy (NCBI): domain Bacteria; kingdom Bacillati; phylum Actinomycetota; class Actinomycetes; order Propionibacteriales; family Nocardioidaceae; genus Nocardioides; species Nocardioides conyzicola. The sequence goes on from NZ_BAABKM010000004.1 coordinate 297,445, forward strand.
TCGCTGACCGCGATCGAGAGGTGGTCGACGTCCTTCGCGAAGGCCTCGTCGGAGCGCACGTAGAACGCATCCCCCCGCTTGGCCACCGCGCCGAACGGCTGGAACTCCTTGGCCACGTCGACCGCGCCGTCGTTGTAGTAGGCGGCCTCGGGGACGTACGCGGTCCGGTCGGCCACGGCGACCCGGACCCGGGTGAAGCCGAAGTCCTCGGGCAGCGGCGTGCTCGCGGGCACCGCCCACTCCAGCCAGGGGTCGCCGTCCGGGTGGCCGCAGTCCCCCGACAGCGACACCCGGACGGTCGTCCCGATGACGGCGGCCGGCGCCGGGCTCACCGACCCGTCGGCCCGCGAGTAGCGCCAGCCCTCGCCCGTCAGGCCGCTCGCCCCGGTGGCGTCGTCGAAGGTCAGGCTCGCCAGGAGGGCGCCGCCGGTGAAGGCGAGGGCCGGCGAGCTGATCCGGAGCACGTGCGGCGCGTCCGGCCCGTCGAGCGGGTCGAGGGGGAAGTCGGGTGCGGACGCGGCCACCCCGGGCAGCCCGTCGGGGTCGCCCCCGGGCGCGAGGCTCCGGACGCCGGCGAGGGCGGCACCGTGGGCGGTCAGGGCGTCGACGGTGGTGTAGCGGCGCTCGTTGCCGAAGGCGTCCTTGCCCCCGCGCAGCAGGGTGCCCCGGGCGACCACGGCGGGCGCGAGCTTGGGGTCGACGGTCACGTGGGCGACGACGCGGTCGGGGACGACGGGCAGCCGGGGTACGCCGAGGATCTCGGTCAGCCACGCCCGGTGTGCGGCGGCGGGCAGGGTGTCGAGGTGGTCGTCGAGGGCGGCGTACTCGTCGGCGAGGGCGATCAGCAGCGCGCGGTCCGGGCCGGTCGGGTCCAGCGTGTCCCCGGGCCCGAAGAGCACGTCGCGCCAGGTCCGGTGGCCGTCGAAGGCGGTCAGCTCCGCGGCGCCGGCGAGGTCGGCGAGGACCTGGGCGGGGGTCCGGCTCATGACTGGCCCACCAGGTAGAACGGCACGACCAGGCTGGTCGGGCGCCGGTGCCGGTCGATGCGGAACTCGATCGTGACGTCGACCTGCTCCTCGGCGGTGGCCGACGGCGCGGCGTCCACCGTGTCGACGATGACGCGGGGCTCACCGAGCACCAGGGCCCGGCGTACGTCGTCGGCGAGGCGGTGGCAGGAGTCGGCGGTGCGCGGCTCGAAGACGTAGCGGTCGACGCCCGCACCGAGGTCGGGGCGCATCACCCGACTGCCGACGGCGGTGCGCAGGAGGATGACCATCGCCTCCATCACATGCGCGGCGCCGTCGTTGGTCGCGACCGCGGCCGGGCCCTCCGGCTCGGCCGTCCACCGGGGCGGGAACGCCCAGCCGACACCGACCTGGGGGTAGTCGGCGTTCATGCGATGACCACCGTGGGGCTGCCGACGGCGACCGAGGCGCCGCAGCCGCAGGCGTCGCCGGCACGCAGCGCCGGCCGGCCGCCGATCATCACGGTGCCGGACCCGGCGGTGAAGGGCGTGGCCGGCGGGTGGGCGTTCGGGGGCGGGATCACGCAGGCGTGCATGTCGCCGAGCACCGCCGCCGGCTGGCCGGCGACGAGGACCGTGGCCACGCCGGGGCCGACGACGGTGCCGCCGTGGACCGTGGTGTCTCCTACCCGCGCTGCGCCTGGCATGTCGTCCTCCCGTCCGGTGTCAGTTGATGGTGATGAGCGAGCCCTTGAGGCCCAGCGAGCCCGAGGCCTTGAGGTCGAAGGTCGCCGAGCTCTCGAGCTTGGCGGTGCCGCTGGCCTTGCCCTCGAGGGTGAGGGCGTCGATCTTCACCGCGCCCGCGCTGGCGGTGAGCGTGATGTCGCCCTGCGCGGCGGTGAGCTCGATGCCGTCGGCGGAGATCCGGATCGCGTTGCCGGAGTCGGCGTGCGTCAGGACCACCTCGGAGTCGGTGTCGTTGAGCACGAGGCTGTGCCCCTTGCCGGTGGCGAGGGTGACGGCGGCCGAGCTGCCGTCCTCGAGCCGCAGCAGGTGCTGGTCGGGCGTGACGATGGTCCGCACGGCGTTGGTGCTCGCGTCCACGGCCTCGGGCGGCTGCTGGGTCCCGTTGTGCACGGAGCCGAGCACGAGCGCGGTCGACGGGTCACCGTCGACGAACGCCACGACGACCTCCTGGCCGACGGACGGCACCATCACGACGCCGTACCCGTCCCCCGCGTCGAGGCAGCAGAGACGGGCCCACACGCCGGCACCGTTGTCGGTCCGCCAGGGCAGCCGCACCTGGACGCGGTTGAGGGACTCGGGGTCGTCGAGCGACTCGACGACCCCGAGCACCGTCCCCCTCGACGGGTACGCCGGGCGCGCGCTGTCGCCGGGCGGGGTGAGCCGGGGCGGCGCCCCGACCTGGAACTCGGTCAGGTAGCGGCCCGCCGACAGCCGGTGCCGGCTGGCGCTGACGTAGTGCGGCCCGGACATCCGGGTGCCGACACCCTGGATCGACAGCCAGGAGTCGCACCGGAGCGCCGGGTCACCCTGGACGACGCCGGACCCGTGGTGGTGGGCGAGCGCCG